>DASVWG010000307.1:0-10161 GCA_036389695.1 Pyrinomonadaceae bacterium | reverse complement strand
AACACCCGTTATTACGAGGGCGATTGGAGCGGCATCGCTCTGCGCGCGCCGCTCGGCGCGACGATCAATCAGCTTTATCCAGACCCGACCGCCACCGCCGACGGATACGCCGGCACCGAGATGCTGGCGCGCTGCGATTATATTCCGGAAGTGCTGTCGGCTTTTCGCTGCGAGATGGAATCGGCGCGTTTTTTGCGGCTCGGCGCGGGCGCGAATATCCGCGAGCATCGCGATTACCAGCTCGGCTACGAAGACGGCTTTATCCGCCTGCACATTCCCGTCGAGACCAACCCGCAGGTCGAATTTTACCTCGACGGGCAAAGCGTCGAGATGAAGGAAGGCGAAGCCTGGTATCTGAATTTCAATCTCAAACATCGCGTCAGCAACGGCGGCGCTTCCGACCGCATTCATCTGGTCATCGACTGCGTTCTGAACGATTGGCTGCGCGCGTTTTTCCCCGGAGGTCATTAAACGCACTGAAAATTTCTTTGAATTGCTGCAATATAGAAATATGAGTTTTAATTTTATCGACCTGTTGCTCATATTTTTTATTTTGCTGAGCGTTTTATACGGCTGGCAGCGCGGTTTTATTTTGAGTTTGCTCGATTTGCTGCGCTGGGTCGGAAGCTTTCTGGCGGGTTTGTATTTTTATCAAACCGTGGCGCGCTGGCTCGGTTCGATAAACGATTGGACGGAAGCTTGGAATCAGCCGCTCGCCTTTGTTTTGATAGTGACGGCGACGAGCGTTTTGTTTCAAATTGTCAGTCACGCCTTGCTTAAAAAATTGCCGCGCGACGTTCATAAAAGCAGCATTAACCGGTTTTTGGGAACGCTGCCGGGATTTGTCAACGGTTTGATTTTGGCGGCGATTTTATCGTCGATGCTTTTTTCGATGCCGTTTTCCGACGGTTTGCAGGAAAAAACGCGTGAAAGCGCGACGGCGAATTATCTTGCCGGTTACACCGAAGAACTGGAAACGGCGCTTTCGTCTATTTTCGGCGAAGCCGTGCAGCAGACTTTGAACCGGCGCACGATTCATCCCGAATCGAACGAACGCGTCGAACTGCCTTTTAAGGTTGCGGAAGTGCGCCCGCGACCGGAAATCGAAGCGCAGATGCTGGAAATGGTTAATCGCGAACGCGTCGCGAACGGTCTCAAACCGCTCGAAGCCGATGCGGAGCTGACCGAAGTTGCCCGAAAACATTCCGCCGATATGTTTGCGCGCGGCTATTTTTCGCATAACACGCCGGAAAATCTCGACCCGTTTGACCGTATGCGGCGCGACGGTGTGCGTTTTTCGACGGCTGGCGAAAATCTGGCGCTCGCGCCGACCGTGCAAATCGCGCACACCGGATTGATGAATTCGCCCGGTCATCGCGCCAATATTCTGCGACCGCAGTTCGGGCGCGTCGGCATCGGAATTATGGACGGCGGCAGGCGCGGTTTAATGGTGACGCAGAATTTTCGTAATTAACTCAGGAGCGGAAACTTTCGTTTCGCATCCGGCAGGCGAGAAATTTTCAAATGTGAGGGTACACGTGTCTGAACCGCTTGCGGTTTTTCCAATACTTCCAGCGCCATTTGAAATCCACAGGATTTAAGGTGCGGCGAATTCCAAAAAACACTGCGCTCCGCAGCACAGCGTAGTAGAACACGAATTTAGCCTTTTCTATCCACATAAAAATAATAAATAAAAAGTTTGAAAAGAGTCGTTTGAATTATATTCGGACTTGCCGGAAATATGAGCGGGCAAATCCTTTAAATAAAAACTCGACGACAAAATAAATCCATTGTATTAAATCAATGCGATAAATTTTGCTTTGCCGCTACTTTTGCAACCTTCGTGCCGTATCCGGCGCGGCTTATTCCGAATGGTTATCATTCTTTCGATTGGCGAGCCGCTGTTTCAGCCACGACGCCGAAAACAAAAATACGAAGAATGAAAACAACACAAAAATACCATTCAAACTTTCCATACGGTCATCCCTTTTTCTGCAACATCGTGAAACTCAAGCGCTTTTTACCGTCCGTTAAAAGCCTTGGTGCAGACAGTTATTTCGACGGATATTTATGAAGTCATATCCGCAGCGGGAGAGAATATTTATTCGATGAATATATATTACCATACCCGATGAATTTGTCTGTCTACTAATAGACACATCAATTGAGTTTTTTTGCCGTCGCCTGAGATTGCTTAGACATTATTATTTAGACGCTTTTGATTTTAACGAAGTCGAAAAATTACAGGAACATTTTCGGCAGTAACGACGCAATTTCGCCTTATCATCTATTTCCGTCTTAGGCGCTGTTTTTGATTCATTACCTGCCTGAACGAATAATCAATCGTAATCACAAGCCGATGCAATAATTTAATACAGTTTCCGCTATCTTTAAAATATTAAATAAAACCCTTCTTGTATGGCGTAAGCCGTTTAAATTAAATAATTTAACTCTTTCAATAAAAGTGGAACGAGATTTGCAATGCTTTGGGCGTCTGCTCTCCCCATTGAATTTCAAATGGAAGTAAGAAATATGAGTAATACTGCTAGACAAATGTATCCAGTCGAGCAATTCACACCGGAAGATAATGATTCTTTGCCTCTCCATCTGCCTCGCTCGTCCGAGTTTTTATTTAACCGTGAGCTGAGCCTGATTGAGTTTTTCGGGCGCGTTCTCGAAGAAGCCCTGGACGAAACGCAGCCGATTCTCGAAAGATTAAAGTTTCTGACGATTCTTTCTTCAAATCTGGACGAATTTTTTATGATTCGCGTTTCCAGCTTAAAGGAAAAATTTGCGGATAAAGTTTCTCCCGACGGAATGACGCCGGCGGAGCAATTGGCGGAGATAAAGACGCGTTTGACGGAAATGATTGACACGCAGATGAAATGTTTGCGCGAAGACATTCTGCCGGAGCTTGCGCGACAAGACATCTCGATTCTGCGACACGATTCGCTGACGGACGGCGAGCGCCGAACGCTGAACGAGTATTTCAAACACAAAATTTATCCGTTGCTGACGCCGCAGGCGGTCGACCCGTCGCATCCGTTTCCGTATATCTCCGGCGGCAGTCTCAATCTCGGCTTGGTCGTCAAACCGAAAGTCAAACGCCGGATTGAAAAGGCTTTGTATAAATATAAAGTCGGCGAAGAATTTTTTGTCAGAATCAAGATTCCGCCGTTCGTGCCGCGATTTATTCCCGTCGAAAAAGATTCCGCGAGATTTGTTCTGGTCGAAGATTTGATAGCGGCAAATGTCCAGATGCTCATTCCCGAAGGCACGCCGGAAGCGTGTCACCTGTTTCGTATAACGCGCGACGCCGACATCGGTTTGCGCGAAGAAGAAGCCGAAGATTTGCTGCAAATGATGGAACAAAATCTGAAGCAGCGCCGGTTCGGCGACGTCGTCAGGCTGGAAGTTTCAAAGAATATGCCCGACGAGATGGTGAATTATTTAACCGATTCGCTGGAGATTTCCGCCGAAGACGTTTATCACATCGACGGCGCGATAAATCTCTGCGATTTTATGGATTTATACAAGCTTGACCGCCCGGATTTGAAAGACGCGCCGCTGCACGTCGCGCGCCCGGAGATTCTCAGCGGCGACGAATCGACCTTCGACGTCATCAAGCGCGGCGACATTCTGCTGCATCATCCGTTTATGCCTTACAACATCATCACGGATTTTATTAAGGAAGCGGCAGAAGACCCGGACGTTCTGGCAATCAAAATGTGCCTGTATCGCATCGGCGCGGATTCGCCGATTGCGCCGCTGCTTATCGAAGCGAGCGAGCGCGGCAAGCAGGTCACGGTTTTAATCGAGCTGAAAGCGCGTTTTGATGAGGAAAATAATATCGAATGGGCGAAACGCTTCGACCGCGCGGGCGTCCACGTCATTTACGGAATTTTAGGTTTGAAGACGCACTGCAAAACGACTCTGATTGTCCGTCGCGAAGGCGAAGACCTGCGCCGCTACGTTCATCTGGCGACGGGAAATTACAATCCGCAAACGTCCGCCTTCTACACGGATTTGGGCTTGCTGACCGATGACGAGCAAACCGGCGCGGACGCGACCGAGTTATTCAACTTTTTAACCGCTTATTCGCAGCACGAAAATTACAAAAAACTTCTGATTGCGCCGATAAACCTGCGCGAAACGATGGTCAGACTTATCAAGCGCGAAACCGAAAACGCGAAAAAAGGACAATTTGCGCGGATTATCGCCAAGATGAATCGTCTCGCCGACGTGGAAATTATCCGCGCGCTTTATGAAGCGTCGCAGGCGGGCGTCCAGATTGATTTAATCGTGCGCGGAATTTGTATGCTGCGCCCGGGCGTTCCCGGTCTTTCGGAAAATATCCGCATCAGAAGCATCGTCGGGCGTCTTTTGGAGCACAGCCGCGTCTATTATTTCGCCAACGGCGGCGCGGAAGAAGTTTATATCGGCAGCGCCGACTGGATGCCGCGCAATTTAGACCGCCGCGTCGAAGTCCTGACGCCGATTGAGGATTTCAGATTAAAACAATATCTGAAAGACGAATTTCTGACGTCTTATCTGCGCGATAACGTCAAGGCGCGAGAACTTTTGTCGGACGGAACGTATCGCAGGCTGATTCCCGACGGCGAGGAAGCATTTAACAGTCAGTTATCGTTTCAGGAAAAATCGAACGTCGTCGATTTTCATCTGATGAAGCAATAGAACAAGAGGGAATTTATGAAAATTCAAGCGAGGCTCGTAAAGCCGGTAATTTGTTTAATCATTTTTTTAATTTCATTTTCTGCAATTAACGCGCAAAAAGATGCGAAAAAAGAATCGACGCCGACCGGCAAAGCGGTGATGTGGGAGCCGGTCAATATCGCCGAGCGGGATTTGTTTGCCGGTCCCGGCGGCGAAGAAATGCGTCCCGATTTAAGCAGCGTTACTTTTCTGAAAGAAGAGAAAAACGGTCACAACAAAAAATTCCGCATCAAGGACGGCAAGGGGAAAATCTGGGTGGCGAAATTAGGCAGAGAAGCGCAGCCGGAAACCGCCGCCGTCCGCTTGATGTGGGCTTTGGGCTACAAAACGGAAGTCAATTATCTGGTCGATTCAATCACGATTCCGGGCAAAGGCACATTCAAAAACGTTCGTCTCGAAGCCCGACCCGAAGAAATCGACCGCCTTGACGAATGGAAATGGAAAGACAATCCGTTTATCGGCACGAAGGAATTTCAAGGGCTGAAAATGATGATGGTTTTTTTCAATAACTGGGACATCGTCGACGTGCAGAACAAGATTTTGCAGGTTGACGGCGCAAGCGGCAAAGAGCTGCATTACATCATCAGCGATTTGGGCGCGACTTTCGGCAAGCTCGGCAACAATAATTTCCCGATAATTTACCGTCTCGGGCGCAAAACCAGCAATCCGACCAAATACATCGATTCGGAGTTTATCGACGATGTGAAAAACGGGAAAGTCGACTTGGCTTACAAGGGCAAAAATCGCGGCTTGTTTGAAGATATAACCGTCGAGGAAGCGCGCTGGCTGGCTGAATTGCTGAATCAATTAACCGATAAACAAATCGAAGACGCCTTTCGCGCCGCGAATTATTCGCCGGAAGAAATAAAGACTTTAACGCTGGCGGTGAAAGGCAGAATCGCGGACTTAAATCAGGCGACCAAGCAGACGCAAGCCGGAATGTAGATAGTTTAGCGAACTGTCCGAAAGTTGAATTAGTTTGATTTCATAGGTTGATTTATCGCTGACATCGCTTAAATGCGCGCAGGCAAACTTGATTTACGCGCACGTTAATTAAGTTTACGTCCTCGTTAATCTAATTTACGTCTTCGTTAATCGAGTTTACGTCCGCGTTAATTAGATTAACGTCTTCGTGAATCGAGTTAACGCCTTCGTTAATTAAGTTTACGCGCTCGTTAATTGAGTTCACGTCTTCGTTAATTTGATTTACGTCTCTGTAAATTAAGTTTGCGCGGGCGCAATTCAAATGATTTAAACGCCGAAATGATTCGGAAAATAAGGTAAATCGAATAAGGAGTTTCATTAAATGGTCTGGTCAAAGGTTTTTCTTCGATCGTTAATCTCTTTGATTGTTTTTTCGCTGCTGTTTTCGACGGCAATTCCCGCGCAGAAAAAATCCGATAAATCGCCGGCGCGGCAAACGCAGAAACAACAAAAACAACCGAAACAAGCGCCCGAAGGCAAGCCCATAATGTGGGAGCGCGTCAATATCGGTCGCCGCGACCTTTTTTACGGTCCGGGCGGAAGAGATATGCAGCCGGATTTGAGCCGCATAACTTTTATCAAGGAAGAAACCAACGGGCACAATAAAAAATATCGAATCAAGGACGGCTCAGGTCGAACGTGGGTGGCGAAACTCGGACGCGAAGCGCAGCCTGAAACGGCGGCGGTTCGTTTAATGTGGGCTTTAGGCTACAAAACCGAAATCAATTATCTCGTTCCCACGCTGACGATTCCCGGCAAAGGAACTTTTAGAAACGTGCGTCTCGAAGCCCGACCGGACTACATCGAAAGACTCGACGAATGGAAATGGAAGAAAAATCCGTTTATCGGCACAAAGGAATTTCAGGGCTTGAAAATAATGCAGGTTTTTTTGACCAACTGGGACATCGTCGACGTGCAAAACAAAATCCTGCAGGTCGAAGGCAGAAACGGCAAAGAGCTTCATTACATCATCTCGGATTTGGGCGCGACTTTCGGCAAGCTCGGCAACAACAATCTGCCGATATTTTATCGTCTCGGGCGCAAAACGAATAAGCCGTCCGCCTATGTCAGAACCAGATTGGTCAGAGACGTCGAAGACGGGCGCTTAGAGCTTTCTTACAAAGGAAAAAATCGCTGGCTTTTTAAAGACATTACGGTTGCCGACGCCGATTGGCTTTCAAAATTATTGCTGCAGCTTAACGATAAACAGATAAGAGACGCGTTTCGCGCCGCAAATTATTCGCCCGCCGACATCGACACGCTGACAAGAGCCGTAAAAAACAAAATCAGAGAACTTTCCGGCGTCGTCAACGAAGACAGATTTTCGCTCTTACTAAACAATGAATAAAACGAAAACTATTGTTATCTCATCAATCGCCGCCGCTTTTCTGTTACTGGCTTTCGCCGTAGGCGCTTTTTTGGTGATTCGCGGCTATTTCGTGCCCGCGAATCTGATTGCCTCGTCCGCTAACTCAAACGCCGCGGCATCGCCGACACCGGCAAATAACGAAAATCCTCTGCTTCCGAAAGAAAATTCCGAGACAAATGCGCCGGTTAATGCCAGTTCCAGCGTGGATGTCGGAATATTACAAATTCTTCTCCGCCTGGTGATAGCGGTCATTCTTTCGGCAATTCTCGCTTTTCGACCGCGCAAAAACGTTCGCTTGTTTGAGCGCAATCTTTACGTCGCGCAGACGCAGATTCTGCTGGCGGTCGTCGCGGCGGCTTTGATGATGATTGTCGGCGATAATGCCGCGCGCGCTTTCGCCATTTTCGCCGCCGTCTCGCTCGTCCGTTTTCGCACGAACATCAAAGACCCGAAAGAAGTCACGGTTTTGTTAATCTGTCTCGCGCTCGGTCTGGCGGCAGGCGTCGGACGCTGGGAGCTCGGCGTTGTGCTCTGTCTTTTCGTTCTGGTTTTATTGCGATTATTGGAATATAAAGAGCCGGAACAGGCGCATCGCTCGATGGAAGTCACCGTCAAAACGCGCAATACCGATACGACGCACGTCGCGCTGAAAAAAGTTTTCGAATGGCATAAGCTCGTGACGGAAGTCAGGCGATTTGACCCGCCGGAAGATGAAAACTCGGTCGGCTGTATCGTCTATTATCTGAATCTGCGCCTGAATCTGAGCACCGATAAACTGAGCGAGCAGATACTGGCTTTAGACCCGAATAATATCGAGGGTATTCAGTGGGAACAAAAGAAAAGCGCCACCGATATTTATCAATAGCAACCCAATAAAAAAAAGGACGCGTTTAATCTCAAAACGCGTCCTTTTTTTTAACTAACTGAATTTATTATTGAGCAGTTCCTGCCGCTGTCTGCAGAGCCGGATTCTGTACCTTTCTGACTTCCATTTCCTCGGCGTAATCTTTCACAAAAGATTTCAGCGCCCCGTGAACCAAACCGGAAGAGAAATTGTAATTCTTCATTTCCTTATAAGCCTGGTCATAACCCCAATTGTATTTCGTAAATCTCCAGACCGCTCCGGCAACGCCCGTGCGGTGAATTCCGGCTTTGCAGTGAACGAAAAACACGCCGGTTTCGGGGTCGTTCGCCAGCTTTAAAAATTCTTCAATCTGACGGTCTTTCGGGGATTTCCAGCCGCTCATCGAGATGTTGACGTATCTCATTCCGAGAGTTTCGACCGCCGCCTTTTCATAATCGGTCGGGTCATTGCGCAAATCAATGACGGTTTTGACGCCTAAATCCTTTAATGCCTGATAATCGTCAGGCAAAGGCTGCGCGCCGCGATAAAAACGCTCATCCATCTGTCCGAAATTACCGATTTTAACGTTCGGGAAACCTGAAGGTGTCGTTTGAGCGAAAGAAGATGTGGAAAAGCCGAAAACCAGGACAAACAAAGTAACGAAAGACGTCAGAAAATTTTTAATCATTTCTCTCCTTTTTAATTCAGACTGAAAAACAACAGTCAGCTGCTAAATTAAACCAAACCTATTATTTTGCGTGATTGCTTTGGAAAATATCCTACCGAGGGTTTACATCAATAATTGATAAGTGATTATTTAGAAGCCGGAATTTCCCGAATGGTTGCCACTTTTTTTACTTTTTCCGGATGTCTTGCGAGTATCTTTATTTCACGCTTTCCCGCGACTGATTTCCCGTAAATCATCGATATTTTTATCCTCGCTACGCAAGTATCCAAATATAGAAATTTTAATTGCCCGAAGGCGATATGTTCTTCCGAAGCGATGAATTCCCGTCGTTTCCTTGCGCCGTATCTGTTATTCAGCGCGAAGGAAAGCGGCGATTCCGCAAGCGCCGCCAATTACCGTCATTATTTCATGATTCAGCCAGGATTGAATAGACGTCGCGGCGCGCCTTGTTGACGATTTCATTGATGCGTTTGACGGTTTCCTCGTCGCTGTCGCGGACGCCGTCCATCACTGCCGCGCTCAATTTCATTAAAGCCTTGCGCATTTCAAACGCCTGCGCCATTTTCGGGCTAGCCTCCCACGGCGCTCCGCCGCGTTCCTCCAAAAGCTTCAAGCCTTCGGCGGTAATCGTATAAACCTTTTTGCCTTCGATTTGCTCGCTGGTCAGGTAACCGCCTTCTTCGAGCATCTGCAAAGTCGGGTAAACCGAGCCGGGACTCGGACGATAACCGCCGCTTTGTTTTTCAAGCTCGCTGATAATTTCGTAACCGTGCCGCGGAGTATCTTTGAGAATCTCCAGCAGATGAAACTTAATGTCGCCGCGCCGCATTCGCATAAACTCACCACCAAAACCCGGCGCGCAAACGCCGCGTCCGAATTTAAAACCTTTTCTTCCAAACATTTATTTTTACCTCACTAATTTTTTATTTTCAATAAAACGAACATTTCACCGGAATAAAATTTTTATATCACGATATATCGAAATAGGTCAAGTAATAATTTGAAAGAAAATTAATTTCTCAAAATTCTGCGCTTATATAAATGAAAATTCAGCTTGCAGAGCGGTTTAGCAAATGTTTTTGATAATGATTCTAATCCTCCTGAAGGATAAAACGGAAAAAAGTCGGAGAGATTATTCAGTAAATCTCTCCGACTTTTTGTAAAATGGAGCCACCTTCGAGACTCAAACTCGAGACCTTCCGATTACGAATCGGATGCTCTATCAACTGAGCTAAGGTGGCTAAAGGAAGCCGAATTAAAGAATATACGAAGATGAGCATCGGATTGTCAAGTAATCCGGTTTATTCTTAAGCGATTTCCGTTTAAAATTAAAGTTTTCAAAATGTCTCAATATATTGACCGTAACGAAAAAGTTTCTTTTAGTGACGCTCCGGTGCAAAATTTGACGGACGGCTGGCGGGCGTTGATTCGGGAAATTTCTTTGGACGGGAGCGCGGCTGAGACGGCGCTCGAATTTCTATTAAACAGGTATTCGGAAAAACATCGTTATTATCATAATCTGAATCACATCGGCGCGCTTCT
>DASVWG010000306.1:0-4793 GCA_036389695.1 Pyrinomonadaceae bacterium | reverse complement strand
CCCAGGAAACAGACGCATATTTTCCGAAGCTTTTGCGTAAATTTCTTAAAAAGCGGTTAATTTTGTTAAATTTAGACGCTCATATTCGGCGTTTCCGTTGTCATTAAATTGCGATACAGATTCGGACTCGCCAAATCCTGCGTCGCAATCTTCATACAAAGCTCGATTTCCTCGCTCTTTAAATTGAGCGTCGAGCCTAATTCGTCGCGGAAAAGCTTCAGGATTTTCCCGTAAGTCTTTTCCAGCCAGCGCATAATCGTCGATTCGTGAATGCGCGTCGCCGGATTTTCTTCGCGCTTGCCGGATTTTCTCTGAAACCAGAACCTGAGCGGCGAAGTCGGAACTTCGACCAGACGCGCAATTTCGCGCAGCTTTAAATTTTCGACGTGATAATAAAGCAGCAGCAGCTTTTCGTGATTGTCGAGCGTCGCAAAAGCGTTTTCAATCGCCGAAACGGTCGCTTTGCGGTAACGCTCGCGCGTCAGATGGTCGAGCATTTCCGCTTCGCCGCCGCGCGACGGCTCGGCGAAAGTCGAATGCGCGTAGCCTTCGCCGACCTTTTCCGTCATTTCGTCGAGCGAAACTTCGTCGTGACTCGTCCGGTGCAAATCGACAAGTGAATGCCAGACGACGGTTCTCAGCCAGCCGCGAAGGCTGCCGCGCCCGCTGTAAGTCGCAAATTTCGAAACGCGCTCGCCGTCGACGACGCGCGTGCCGTAAAGCTCGACGTAAACCGTGTCGATGACTTCCTGCGCGTTCATTTCCGAGCTTGCCAGATGCCGCGCGACGCGTTCCAGATAAGCGCGATGCTGTTGGTCGAATTCCCACCACGCGCGTTCGTTGCCGTTGGCGCAGGCAATCGCCATAAACAAATCGTTTGCCTGAATTTCGCGGAAAAAGACGCTGACTTCTTCGATGGTCGGCGCGTCGCCCGCGTCGGCAAAAAGATATTTGCGCGCGGTTTTTTTCAGCGATTCCTTAAAGCATTCGAGGCGCACGCCGAAATTCGGCGCGTTTTCCTCGCAACGCGCGAAGACTTCCTCGATAACGGGTTCGCACTGGTTCAGCAGTTCGTCGGTTTGATTTGCTTCAGATGACATTTTTGCAGAAACTTTGACGAAATTATAAACGAATTTTGCGGATTATCATAGCAATCTACGTTTCAGCAACGGAATGGCGATAGCCAAAAGGCAGAAACGCGACAGTGATGGAGCGTGTCTCGATGTTAATTATTAGACAAGTGAGTTTCAATGAGCGTGTCGCTCATTAAACTCAAACACGCTCCATCACTGTCGCGTTTCTGCCTCTATATTTACGTTTGGCTCAAAGCCGGATTCGCTAATTCCGGCGCTTCCGAAGTCCGGTCGGCGTATTGTAATTGATAAAGCCGCCAGTAAAGACCGCGCACGGCGAGCAGTTCGTGATGCGTTCCGCTCTCGCGCAATTCGCCGTGATGAAAGACCAGAATCCGGTCGCAGTTTTGAATCGTCGAAAGGCGGTGCGCGACGACGAACGACGTGCGCTCGCGCATTACGCGCTCGACCGCCGCTTGAATCAACTGTTCGGTTTCCGTATCAATCGAGCTGGTCGCTTCGTCCAGAACCAGAATTTTCGGGTCGAAAGCCAGCGCGCGCGCAAAGCTGATTAATTGTTTTTGCCCGACCGAAAGTCCCGCGCCGCGTTCTTTGAGTTCGGTTTTGTAGCCGTTTTCAAGGCGTTCGACAAATTCCGCCGCGTGAACTTCGCGCGCCGCCCAGACGGTTCGCTCGTCGGTGATTTCCTTTTTGCCCAGACGTATGTTGTCGTCAATCGTGCCGCTGAAAAGAAAAACGTCCTGCAAAACGACCGCGAAATTTTCGCGTAAGGATTGCAAATCCCAATCGCGCAAATCGACGCCGTCGAGCAAAATCCTGCCTTTCTGCACATCGTAAAAACGCATCAGAAGATTCGTCACCGTCGTTTTGCCCGAGCCGGTCGCGCCGACCAAAGCGATAGATTCGCCCGCTTTGACGCTAAAGGAAACGTCCTTTAAAACCCAATCCTCCTTTTTATAAGCGAACCAGACGTTTTGAAATTCGATATCGCCGACCGCCTTGCCCGCCTTTTTCGGCTCTTTCGGCGTTTCGATTTGAATTGGCAAATCGAACAAAATAAAGATTCTGTGCGAAGCGACAATCGCCGCCTGAAAGATATTGAATTTATCGGAAAGGTCGCGAATCGGCTGAAACAGCATTCCCGAATATTGGATAAACGCCGCTAAGGTTCCGATGGTCAAAGCCGCGCCGCCCGCCGAGACGACCGATAAATATTCCGCGCCGAAAGCGAAAATCACCGCCGCGATGCCGACCGCGCTGATAAAATCGACGAGCGGATAAAAAATCGCGTAGTAGTAAATCGTCTCGATATTCGCGTTGCGATAATCGTCGTTGATGTCGTGAAAGCGTTTTTGCGCTTTCGATTCGGCGTTAAAAAGCTGCACGGTCTGCGCGCCGGAGATATGTTCCTGCAAAAAGGCGTTGAGCTTCGCCGTCCGCGTCCGCACGCGGTCAAATCCGCGCCGCGCGTGTTTGCGAAACCAATTCGTCGCCGTAAACAGAAGCGGAACCGTGACCAGCGTCACCAGCGCCAGATGCCAGTCCGTCCAGAACATCACGCCGACAATCGCGAAAATAATCACCAAATCGCCCAGAACGTCAATCACGCCCGACGTGAAAAGCTCGTTCAGCGCGTCGACGTCCGAAGTCAGGCGCGTGATAATGCGCCCGACCGGATGTTTATCGTAATAGGCGACTTCCTGATTTTGCAGCTTGGTGAAAATCTCGGTGCGCAAATCGAACATCACGCGCTGACCGACGTGATTGACCAGAATTTCCTGAAAATAACTGAAAACGAACCGGAAAAGAAACAACCCGAAAAACGCCAAAGCAAACAGCCAGATGCCTTCGATTTGCTTCGGCACGATAAAATCATCGACCGCCGACTGCGTAAAACGCGGCTGAAGACTCAGCAGAATATTACTGAAAAGCGTCAAAACCAGCGCGACCACCGCGATGTGCCAATACGGTTTCAGATAACGCAAAAGGCGGCGGATAACGCGCAAATCGTAAGTTTTCCCGATTTCCTCTTCTTCGTGAAATTTTTTGGCTTCTTCCGACATAAATTAAATAAGGCGGCGGTAAGTAAAGAAAATCCGCCACCATTGCAGACTGCTTTTTGAAAGTGTTATCCTCAAGCCGCTTCCGATTCCGGCGTTTCTTCAAACTCGATGCGGTCGTAAACTTCCGCCAGATTAACTTCACACTCGATTGAATCAATCATAAACTTTGCGTCCAGCCCTTCGTAAGTCCACACGCGCCAGCTTTCGTCCTGCGTCTCGCGGATGTAGTGCTCGACGACCGGCACGTCCTGCGCGACCAAAATATAATCGGTCAGCGTCGGATTGTGACGGCGATAGCGATGAAACTTCAAATGACGGTCGAAATATTCGGTCAATTCGGACAAAACTTCGATAATTAATTTCGGATTCGTCACTACATCCTTATATTGGTCGTGATATTCCGGCGCGCCGCAAATAACAACCAAATCGGGATACGAAAACAAACCTTTCGGCGGAAAAGTGTTTTTTTGCGGCACGCCGCTTCTGACTTTAGTATCTTTTGTGCGGACGCGACAGTCTTTTCCTCTCAATTGCGAGCCGATAATTAAAACCAGATTAGCCGAAATATCGGCGTGCGCTCCGCTTTCGCCAGCCATCGCGTAGATTTCGCCGTCGATGTATTCGTGCCGGAAGCCTGCGGGCGCGCCGCGTTCCATTTCCAGATATTCCTCAACGGTGTAAATCGTTTCGGTTTTCGGCTGCGCAAGTCCCATAGTAATTAAAGTTTACCATTGATATTTTAAAGTCTAAACTCTAAAATCAAAATCGAAATGAGCCGTTTCATCAACGAACGCAAAAACAACTGGCAGAAGCTGGAAGGCTTGCTGGAGATTCTGGAAACTTCGCCGCTGCGCGGTTTGCCGCGCGCGCAGGTTCGCGAGCTCGGCGAGCTTTATCGGCGAGCGGCGTCGGATTTGGCGATTGCCCGCGCCGAATCGCGCGACCCGAAGCTCGTCAATTATCTGAACAGTCTCGTCATTCGCGCGCACGGCAAAATTTATCGCGCCGACGCGAAAGGCGCAAATCTCGTCTGGCAGTTTTTCGCCAAAGAGTTTCCCCGGACGTTTCGCCGCACGTGGCGCTATACGTTTCTGGCTTTCGCGGGCTTCACGTTTTTTTTCGTCAGCTCGCTCGTTTTGTGTTACAACGATTCGAATTTTGCCGATGCGATGGGCTTGGATGAATTCCGGTACCTCGCCCAGAATAAGCATAAATGGTGGGAAAGCCTGAACGAGGCGAATCAAATCGGCGCCAGCGGAATTCTGACCAATAATATCGTCGTCAGCTTTCGGGTTTTCGCGCTCGGCGCGTTTTTCGGCATCGGCGCTTTTTACGAGCTGGCGCGCTTCGGGCTTTATTTCGGCGGCGTCTTCGGCGTTTTGTATCAAACGGACGCGGCGTTTGCCAACGATTTGCTGACCTTTGTCATCGGTCACGGCGTGCTCGAATTTTCGTGCATCTTCATCGCGGGCGGCGCGGGAATGCTCATCGGTTATTCGATGATAAATCCCGGAGATTTGACGCGCGCGCAAGCCTTAAAGAAAAACGGCTTGGAAGCCGCGCGTCTCGCCATCGGCTGCGCCTGCCTTCTGGTCGTCGCCGGCATCATCGAAGGCTTCATCTCGCCGTCGCGTCT
>DASVWG010000305.1:0-4699 GCA_036389695.1 Pyrinomonadaceae bacterium | reverse complement strand
GACATTATTCGCCAGCGGCGCGCTTCCGGCTTCATTCGTGCCGATACGATTTCCGAAAATTTTCACCTGGCGGATGTTTTCGCCGATTGAAACGCCGTCGCCGCCGTTGCCGGAAATCGTATTGCCGTCCGCCGCGTCCGTGTCCGAGCCGATGGTCATCGTGACGTTGGTAAAAGTCGTCGCCTCGTATAAATTTATCCCGTCTTCGGCATTGCCGAGCGCGCTTGTTCCCGCCGCGTTCGTGCCGATGCGATTTCTTTTGATGGTCGCGGTGACATCAGAATTATCAACCGAAATTCCGTTTGAGTTGTTGCCCGAAATCACGTTGCCGCCGTTAAAGCCGAGAATCGTGCCGCCGATTGTCGCGACGGCTTCGCCTTCCAGACGAATGCCGTCGAGCGTATTGCCCAAATCGACGCTGCCGTTCAAGCTCGTGCCGATGTAATTTCCCAAAATGGAAATCGTGTTGGAATTGGCGAAAATTCCGTCTTCGTCGTTGCCCGAAATAATATTTCGCTGCGAAGTCAAAGCGCCGCCGACCAGCAGCGTGTAGCCGTAGCCCGCTCCGGCAAAAACGACGCCGCTTTCCGAGTTTCCCAAATCGGCGTTACCGGCGCTGGTCGTGCCGATAAAATTATTGACGATTGTGGCTTGCGTATTGGCTGATTCAAATCCGCCGAAAGTCGCGTTGATGTTGATTCCGTCCTTGTTGTTGCCGGAAATGACGTTTCGCTCGCTCGCCTGCGTGCCGCCGATGGTGTATGTGCTGTCCCAGACGGCGTTGATGCGGATGCCGTGCTCGCCGTTGCCGAAGTCCGAGCTGCCGTTTGCCGAAGTGCCGATGTAACAGCCGGTTACGGTCAAGCTGGATTCGCCCGTCGCGTTAAAGAAAATTCCGCTGCCGCTGAAGCGGTTGATAATCAAAGATTTAATCGTCACGCTCACGGGACTTCCGCCGCCCGCGACATAAAATCCATTTGTGCCCGCGCCCGCGTTTAAGCCGTTGATTTCAACCAATGGAACGACGCTCCAGAGCGGCTGCGTCGAGCCGTCGATTACGAGAGATGTTTGAATTAAGGGCAAAGCCTGCGAAATGGTGATGCTCTGCGCGTTGCCGCCGCCGACGTTGAAATTGATTGTGTCCAGCCCCGCGCCGTTGGCGTTGGCGTTACTTATCGCGCCGCGCAGGCTGCAATCATTTGCGGCGGCGGTGCAGGCGCTCGCGCCCGCGACATCGTCGCTGCGGTCAACCACATAAGTCGCCGCGTCGGCGGCTGAAATAAATAAAAAAAGAAAAAGAACCAGCGGTAAAAAACGAAATTTGGAAAACATTATCGGCAAAACTCCTTCTAATTTTCGGGCTTAAGCGCACAGCTTTGCGGCTCGCGCAATTCGCCGTCGCGGAGTTTTATAACGTTTCCGCAAATAAAAAACGCCACCCGTGCGGGTAGCGTTGAAAATGCAAAGTGCAAAATGCAAAGTGCAAAATTAAGAAGACAGAAGTCAGAAGACGGAAGTCAGTAGAAATTTTATCTTCCGTCTGCTGTCTTCCGTCTATTGTCTTCCGGCTTCCGATTCTAATTCACTTCAAAATCGTCCAGATAAATCTGCGGATTTTCCTGCGTCGTAACTTTTCGCACAAACTTTAAAAGAATTTCTTTCTGCGCGTCGAAGTCCCATTCCTGCTCCGTGCGGCTGCCGGAGACGTATTCCGCCTTGAGCATTTCGCGCATTTTCTCGCCGCCGAAGTCGGAATAGAGCTCGAAACTGATTTCCGCGCGGTCGTATTTCGATTTCACGACGGAAGTGACGGCAAAAGTGAAAACGTAGCTTTGATGACGCTTGCCGGTGCCGCGAACTTTTACGCATTTGGCGTGAAACCAGACCTGCTCGTATAAAACGCCGTCCTGTTCGAGCGCCCGCATCACGCGCGCGTCGGGGCGCGGGTCAGACGCGATATTTTTCGGGCTGAGCGGCGGATAATCCAGTTCGAGCTTAATCGTCGGATAATCGCCTTCGAGATTGGCGACGTCAATCGCCACGCCCTTAAAACTGATTGAAGAAAACCGCTGCCAGAACGCGCCCGCGTAAACGGCTTCGCCGCCCGCGAAAACGACGAACGGCTTGCCGCTGACGGGAACTTTCAGTTTTTTCAACTGCGCCGCGCCCAAATAATTAAGCTGAATTTCATGCGTGTCTTTTACATATCTTTCGATGTGCCTGCTGGACAGAAACGGTTTGCCCGCAGGTTTCAGCTTGTCGATTTTCAGTTTCGAAAGCTGATTCGCCTTTATATTGTGCGGCAGAAGATAAAGATTAAAAGAGCCTTTCTGGGAATTGTCCTGCGCGAAAATCGTCTGGCAGTAAAAAAAAATCATCAGCGACAGATAGAAAAATACGATTCGCATAATTTTTGGATGCATCAGGCGCGGTAAAAACAACAAGGCGGAAGCCCGCGCATTAGCAAGGGCGCAAATTCTTTTAGTATTCGAGTTCTTTACGTTTCTGCACCCTCCCTGACGGTCGGGTTTCCGCCTCATTCGCCCTGCGTCATAAAAAAATTAATTTACCAGGCGGTCGCGCAGGGCTTTGGCGACGGCTTCGGATTTTGAATGAACCTGGAGCTTTTCGTAAATATGGCGCATATGAAATTTGACCGTGTTAAAGCTGACGCCGAGCCTGGCGGCGGCGGTCGTGTAATTGTAGCCTTCGACGAGCAGTTTCAAAAGGCGAATTTCGTGCGGCGTCAGTTCATAATCAGCGCGTTCCGGCGGGCGCACGTCGCGAAAAAGACGTATGACGCGCGCGGCGACTTCCGGCGACATCGGCGCGCCGCCCGAAACGACTTCGCGAATGTTTTCGATAATTTTCGCGGGCGACGTTCTTTTCAGCAGATAACCGCTCGCGCCGGCGCACAAAGCGTCGAAAATCCGCTCGTCGTCGTCGTAAACCGTCAGCATCAAAATCGTGAGCTGCGGAAACTGCTGTTTCAAAATCTTGATGCCCTCGATGCCGCTGATTCCCGGCAAGCCGATGTCGGATAAAAGCACGTCCGGCAATTCGTGTTTGATACGCGCAATCGCTTCTTCCATCGAGCGATAACTGCCCGTGCATTCAAAGCCTTCGGTAAAATTTATCAGCGTCGCCAAGCCTTCGCGGATGTCGCGAATGTCTTCGACGACGGCGGTTTTAATTGTTTTCGATTCGATTGCTTCCATTAAATTTGGGCTTGTTTATAGCTTTAATTTCACATTCGTAATGCGTCCGGAGCCGCCCGCCGCGCCGCTCGCTCGTTTCCTTTAAAACTTTAAATAAAATATTCGCGTTGCATTGTTCTTCCGTCAAAAATTTCGCGCGCGGCAAGCTCAAGCCGCTGCCCGACCAGAAAACAA
The DNA here is from genome assembly GCA_036389695.1 of Pyrinomonadaceae bacterium. Classification (GTDB taxonomy): domain Bacteria; phylum Acidobacteriota; class Blastocatellia; order Pyrinomonadales; family Pyrinomonadaceae; genus JALZHR01. The sequence goes on along the minus strand of DASVWG010000305.1, from coordinate 1,307 downwards.
TTGCCGGTGCATTTTCCGGCGCTTCGACGTCGATTTTTAACTGCCATTCGGGATTTCCGCGACAGCCGATTTCGGCTCGATAAATTTTCCCGACTTCCATTCTGCCCGCAAATTCAACCGGCTCGGACAAATCGGCGGAATTTTTATCCGGCGCAACAGCGACCGCTTCAGCCTTTGAAAACGCGACTTTATAACGCCTTTCATTATCGTCCCAAACGGCTAGATAAGCGAATGTTTTGTCGTAATCGGCGGGCGGCTTCGACGGACATTTTATCGTGTTGGTGCGAAGCTTTTCGCTGACGTTCAGCGAAAAATTACGATAGTTTGCTGAATTATCTTTTTTCAGAAAAACGCTGAGCGATTGCTTGCTTTGAAAACCGCAGCCGGAATTTCCTTTTAAAGTCGGCAAATTGTCCAGCACGATTTCAAATTTTTTATCGCGCAGCGCCACGAGACGAAAATCCTGAATTTCATTGCCGCTCGAACCCTGACGCGAAGCGACGAGCCAGATGCCTTCGTCGCCTTTGCGAATCGGTATAAGCGGCATTTGCGCCCAGAGATTAATGTTTTGATGCTGGAAAATAAACTGAGCGTCGACCGCTTCGACAAATTCCGGTTCTTTTTCCAGACGAAACGCCGCCAGCACGAAAAAAGAATTATTCAGCGAGCGCACCGGAGACTCGTTTCGCAGCTTGAAAAACAGCGCCAGATGATTTTTATTTTCGCTCAAAAAGCGCATCTGGAAAACTTGTCCGATTAATTTTCCGCGCTCAAATGTCCGCGTCCCGATTCGCGGCTCCAACGAGCGCATCGGAATCGATTCGCCCGCCTGAAAGCCTCTGCCTTCGAATTTCGCGTCGGGAAAAATTTTGCGTATCAGCTCGATATACGTTGTTTTGTAATTGCCCGAAACTCTTTGGTTAAAATCTTTTACTTCGTTAATTCGCGACATTTGCGCCTGAGCCGAAGCCGAAGCCAGCAGCAGCAAAAGCGGCAGAAGAATTCTTTGCCGCTTCGATAATTGCTGCCGCCGGTTATCGTTTATCATTTTCGTTCGACTGCCAGGTTTGGCTTCAGATATAAAATTAAAGCTCAGCGCGCGAAATGTCGCCACCCGTTTGGGCGGGCAAATTTTCGGATTTTCAGATTTATTCCAAAGGCAGGCGCAGACGAACAATCGTTCCGCGCCCGCTTTCCGAAACGATTTTCAATTCGCCGTTCATTTCCGCCGCGCGTTTTTTCATACTCAAAATCCCGTTGCCATCGGTTTTGTCAGAACCGCCTGCGGTAGCGGGCGGTTGAACGTT
>DASVWG010000304.1:0-2924 GCA_036389695.1 Pyrinomonadaceae bacterium | reverse complement strand
ATTTTGGATTTTGGATTTGCGATTTTGGATTATTTCGTTTGGCTTCGCGCCAATCTAAAATCCAAAATCTAAAATCTAAAATTACTTGCTTCTTCTGTCGCGCACGATAAATTTCTGCGTGCGTTTGTTATTACGGGTTTTATAACCGCGCGTCGGCTGTCCCCAAGGGGTAACCGGATGGCGTCCGCCGGAGGTTTTGCCTTCGCCGCCGCCGTGCGGGTGGTCGACCGGATTCATCGCGACGCCGCGAACTTTCGGGCGCAAGCCTTTCCAGCGCGAGCGTCCGGCTTTACCCAATGAAACGTTTTCGTTTTCCGTGTTGCCGACCTGTCCGACCGTCGCCATACAAACGACGGGGACGCGTCGGACTTCGCCCGAAGGCATTCTGAGCTGCGCGAAATCGCCTTCTTTAGCCACGAGTTGCGCGAAACTTCCGGCTGAACGCGCCATCTGTCCGCCTTTGCCGGGACGCAGCTCGATATTGTGAATCTGCGTGCCGAGCGGAATATTCTGAATCGGCAGAGCGTTTCCGGGCAGAATGTCGGCGTCCGCGCCGCTCATTACGGTCGAGCCGACGGTGATGCCAATCGGCGCGAGAATGTAGCGTTTTTCGCCGTCGAGATACGTAATCAGAGCGATGTGCGCCGAGCGGTTCGGGTCGTATTCGATTTGCGTCACGCGACCGGGAACGCCGGTTTTGTTGCGCTTGAAATCGACGATGCGATAAAAACGCTTGTGACCGCCGCCGCGACGACGAACCGTAATACGACCGTCGCTATTTCGACCGGAGATTCTCTTTTTCGGCTCCAGCAAAGATTTTTCCGGCTTTGCGTTCGGAGTCAGTTCATCGCGCGTCAGATACGTTTGATAACGACGCGCCGGTGATGTCGGTTTTAATTTCTTAATGCCCATAACGTTATTTTCGATTTGCGATTGCCGATTTTAGATTGGAAGCGGAAAATTTATTTTTAATTCCTTATCCAATCGCAAATCTAAAATCTAAAATCTAAAATTCCTTAAATCGCTTCCGCGTAATCAACAATCGGCTCGCCTTTCTGCAAGGTCACATAAGCCTTCTTCCACGATGCGCGGCGACCTTCGTGGCGTCCGCGTTTTTTAATTTTGCCTTCGTAATTGACGGTGCGAATCTTCGAAACCTTAACGCTGAAGATTTCTTCGACCGCGCGGCGTATGTCGTCTTTCGACGCTTTGCGGTCAACTTTGAAGCTCAAAATTTGTCCTTCGCCTTCTTCGCTGCTCGCTTCTTTCAAAAGCACCGATTTTTCCGTGATAACAGGCGTCTTTAAAATATCCCAAACACTGAGTTCTGCCATAATTATTCAGCCGCCTCCTCTGTATTTTCGCCGGCGGTTTCAGTCGAATCCGCTTCAGTCGGCTGCTGCTCGACCGCATCGGTTATCTGGTCATTCACAGCCGTCGGAAAGGCTTCCGCCGCGACGGGCGCTTCGTCCCGTTTAGCTTCGGCTTTCTTTTTCGGTTTCGCTTTGGATTCCGTTTTAGCTTCCGTTTTCGTTTCAGTGGAAACGGTTTCGGCTTTTTCGCTGTTCGGGTCGAGCATGCGGCTCAATTCTTCGACCGCCGTTTTGGAAAGCAAAAGCCTTTCGTGATACAGCAAATCGTAAATGTTTAAGCCGTAGCTGTTGGTGACTTTCGTTTTCTGCACGTTGCGCGACGAGCGAATCAGATTGGCGTTATCCAGCGAATCGACAATCAAGGTCTTGGTCGTTTTCTTTTTATCGACCAAACCGAGCGTTTCCAGCACGCCGATAAATTCTTTGGTCTTCGCGCCGACCGACGCGAAATCGTCGATGATAATCAGATTGCCTTCGCGCAGTCTTTCCGAAAGAGCCGAGCGCAGAGCGCCGCGCCGCATTTTCTTCGGCAGCTGATACGACCAGTCGCGAGGCTGCGGTCCGTGAACGTTGCCGCCGCCTTTCCACAGGGGCGAGCGAATCGACGCGATACGCGCGCGACCCGTGCCCTTCTGTTTCCAGAGCTTGCGACCGGAACCCGAAACATTGCCGCGGGTTTTCGTCGCCGAAGTTCCCTGCCGGCGGTTTGCCATATAGTTTCTGACCGCTTCGTGAATCAGGGATTCATTCAACTCGGCACCGAACACGGCATCGGACAATTCAATGTCGCCGACTTCTTTATTACTTAAATTGCGAACCTTTACGGTAGGCATAATCTCACTCCGTTCAAGCTATCAGCTATCAGCTATCAGCTATCAGCAAAAGCTGACGGCTGACGGCTGACGGCTGAATGCTATTTTTTACTTGTTTTCCTAACCACAACCAGACCACCGTTCGGTCCCGGCACAGCGCCGCGAATCATAATCAGGTTGTTTTCAATATCGACTTTCGCGACCGTCAAGCCTTTCACCGTCACGCGGGCGTCGCCCATGTGACCGGACGAGCGCGTGCCTTTAATGACGCGCGAAGGATACGCCGATTGACCGATTGAACCCGGCGCGCGCACCGACATCGAGCCGTGCGATTCCGGTCCGCGATGAAATTTGTGACGCTTAATCGTGCCCGCGAAACCGCGACCTTTCGATTTGCCGATAACGTCGATCATGTCGCCGTCGGCAAACAAATCGGCTTTCACCTGGTCGCCGACGTTGACGTCCGAGTCGTTATCGACGCGAATTTCTTTCAAAATACGCGTCGGCGGCGTGCCGCTTCCGGTTTTCTCGAAATGCCCGCGCATCGGTTTTGTCACGTTTTTCAGCTTCACCGGATTGTCTTCGACCAATCCAAGCTGCACGGCGTTATAGCCGTCTTTGCCGTCCGCCGTTTTCTTTTGCACGACCACGCAAGGTCCCGCTTTGATGACGGTCACGGGCGTAACCGTTCCGTCTTCCGCGAAGATTTGCGTCATTCCAACTTTTCTACCGATGATTC
>DASVWG010000303.1:0-17389 GCA_036389695.1 Pyrinomonadaceae bacterium | reverse complement strand
AATCGCCTTTTTCCAGACTGACTTGGGCGTTTTTGTAGAGGTTCAATGACTCTTACATAAAATTCTGATTTGAATGGTTCGGTTCTGCTTATATCAGAAACCTCTGTTTTAAAGTGTAATATTTCATCAATGTTTCTATTTTCAATTAAAACATTTAATGTGGCATAACCATTCCAAAGATTTATTGATGTATCTTTATATTCTATTCCGTTTAGGAAAACCTTAAACTCCCCTGGGTTTTTATTTCTATCGAAGTAATCGTTACTCACATCTGTTTTAAATTGAATTCTAAATCTACTGCCAAGTGAAGCCTCTTTAGGAGAATTAGACGGATAATTTTTTGTAAGATTAAAATATGTAGGAAACTCTTTTCCGTCAAATACATCAACACTACCTGTTGGTCTGTTATCAAAGGGATTTTGTAGACGAACTCCTTTTATAAAAAGTCTTGAAAGAGTTGGTGATTTTCTTAATATATTTTCTAATACCTCTACTAGTGGCTTTGCATCATTTAGTTTATCTTCTATCTCTTCTCTTCGTCTTTTTTCTTTCAGTAATTTTAAACCTGGATGATTTCTTAAAAGGTCTTCCAACGATGACTCAATTTCACTTTTCAATACGCAATCGCTTAATCTATCGCGACTATTCATAAATAAGTCTTCTCTTGCTCTACCATCAAAGTCAGTGCAATCAAGATTCACTAAAATAGAATCCGCTAAATATGCTAAGCCAACAGCCTTACGATTATAGAAGGCTTTGGATAAATATCCATGAGTTTGCCCGTTAATTGTAAAAATTATGCCTTCGTTTTTTGTGTATTTTTCTGATTTACCGCGCTTGAAAACATAAATTGAATATTTCATTTTTTGTCCAAGCACAGTTAAAAAGCCAGATGTTGGATAACCTTCTTCGATGTTATTGGACTTATCTTCATTGATACGAACTGATAAACCAGCTAAATTAGTTTCATAAGAATTTGCTTTATAACCTGGTCTTCTTTCATACATCCGAACTGGTAATGCTATGTTTGGCATTAATAATGAAAGTTTGTTGTATAAGTCGAATAAAACGGGCGATTTATACGGACCAATTTGATACTCATAAAATTTCATAAAAGTTCCCCACTCCAGTTCTTTTTCATAAGCACTAGGATAAGTACCTGGTAATAGGGATAAACTTGGAGCATCAAAAAAAAGTATTTGCTCATTAACAGAAAGATACTTGTAATTAGAACTTCTTACACCTTGTTTTGGGTCTTCACGCCGTACAATAGTAAAACCCCAATAATTCTTTGTTGGGTCATGTTCATTTTTAGCAATTTCTGGATGACGCTTTGAAATTATTAATTGAATATTATGCTGTCCACAAAATCTAAAAACGCCAGTTCCTCCCATATTGAATTTGCCTTGCACAAAAGGAATCCTTAATTTATTTGATTTACCAAGAGAAAGAATCGTATTTTTGAGATTTCCAGGAGTTTGTCCTTCGCCTTTATCAACTATTGTATATGATGGATTCTTTTTAGTTCCTGTAGCGATAAAACAAATATTTTCTGCAAGTTTACCTCGTTCTGTTGTGTCAATATTAGTTAATTTTCCTTCGTGAATTTTATAAAAACTAGAAAGAGCTTGTTTAATACTTTGAGGAGCTTGGTCGGAATCAGGCTTAATTTTTCTTTTTAAACATTCCGCCATTAACATGGCGTCAACCGAGTTAATAATTTTTTCTACAATAGCGGCTTCAGGCTTACTTTGTTGGTTTCCAATAATAGAATAGTTATTTTCATTATCACCAAAAAACTGCCACTTTTCTTCATCATCCCAAAGTTCTTCGGCTTTTAAAATTTCGATAACTTCATTCTCTGTATTACATTTTGCGAGTGATAAGCATAAATCCTTTAATTCCATATTGTGTGATTGCCTTTTTATTTACAAAGTGAATTTGATTATCCTTCCATTTCTTTGTTTTTTGTGTCAGTTAAAATAACTTATTTTTCAAAACTTAACAAATGCTTATGAAGATGCTTTTAATTTATCTTTCAGAGCCACAATAAAATTATCGTCTTGCAAGAGTTCCTGCAGCGTTTTACTTAAATTATTTTGTGAATCGTCGGTTTCCATAATCCAGCGCAATTCAGCGTTGATTCGCGTTTAGTAAGGCGCGGAATGCGATTGAGAGGCGCGTTGTTTGAAGTATTCTAAAACGTCCGCATCCGGATTTATCGTAATTCGCACTTTGCAGTCGGATAATTTTACTTCACCTTTTTTGGCAAAATGTTTTCGCTCGATTCGTTTTAAGCCCGCTTTTTTCGCTTCCTGGCTCGTTTCAATATCTTTTCGGTTTTCTTCATATTCTTTAAGATTTTAGCAAAAATTCAACCTGCGCTTTCCGCGCTTTCTGCGCTTCGGGCAAAAAACCGACCATCATAAAATCGTGAAAAGTATTCGGGTATTCCTCATATTGCACAATGACCGCCGCGTCCTGACATTTACGGTGAAGCGCGCGGTTTTCCCATAGAAATATATCGGAAGTTCCGATTTGAATCAGCGTCGGCGGCAAAAGGCTGACGTCGCCGTAGAGTGGTGAGATGAGCGGATTTTTCGGGTTGTCGCTGCCGACGTAGCTGTTTGCGGATTCGCTCAGCCGCCCGCGAGAAAGCATCGGGTCTTGATTGTAATTTTTTTCGATGTCGGGATTTTCGAGCGTGACGTCGAACCAGCCGGACATGAGGATTAGTTTTTTCGGCAAACCCGCATCGGTTTCCCGCAATTTATAGACGGTCGCCATTGCCAAGCCCGCGCCCGCCGAATCGCCCGCAAGAAACCAGTTTTCCGGCAAATCGCCTTTGGCGCGAAGCGTTTTGACAATCGTGACGACGTCGTCCAAACCGCGCGGAAAAGGATTTTGCGGCGCGAGGCGGTAATCAACGAGCAGCGCCGCCATCTGCGTGCGGCGGCACATATCCGCCAGATACAGCCATTGGTCGCGGAAAGGTCCGGCGATGTAGCTTCCGCCGTGCAGGTAAACGAGCGCGCCGTTTTTTGAATTTTGCTTGTTCAGCCAGACGGCTCGCGCGCCTTCAACTTCCAATTTTTCGCAAGGCGTTTTTTCCGCGACGTCGGCGGGCGGTTCGGGCAGATTGTCTTTCTGTCTTTCTTCGAGAGTCAGTTCATCGCCGCTCGCTTTATAGTTCGTCAGACGCATGTAGGCTTTGACTAGAGTATTTCGGATGCTCATAAAATTTGTCTTTAACGCCGCTTATCATAGCAGACGAGCGGCGCGCGGGCAGGCTCAATTCATCGACCGACATAAAATTTTTCTCCTTTTAAATTTACATTTCCAGCCGCTCGTAATTAGCCGTCATTTTCTTCAGCGTCGCCTGCGAAAAGTCTTCGCGCGCTTCCTTGAGTATTTGATTGGCTTCTTCTTCCGTTTCGCCCGCATAGATGGCGATGTAATCCATATACAAAACTCTTTCGCCGCTCGCGTCGCGCTTGCCCGCAAAATCGTAATGCACCGCGTCCATATTCGGGCAGCTGTATTCGGCGAAAACTTTACGTTCCGGATAAGCCTTCTGGATGCGCAGGCGCTCGCGTTCGATTCGGGAATCGTAGTCCATCTCATCACCGCAGGCTTCGTCGTATTTTCTGATAATAACGGCGTAAAACGTCCGGGAAGAATAAGTTTTATTGGCGACGATTTTCGCGGGCAGCTTAAACGGCAATTCCCAATCCGCAAACTCGCGCTCGGCGTGATGACACGGTTTTTCCGGGTCGGGACAAACGGCGTTCGATATTTTTTTCGGCTCGCGCTTCGGCGTCGGCGAAGCTTTGGCTTTATTTTCCGGCGCGACGGTTTCCGCCGTTAAGCTCGAATCTTCATTAGCCTGATTGTTTCTGTTTTCGTTCAAGGCATTCCGGCTTTCCGTCCGGCTGCTCTGCGCGAAATTCAGCGGCAGGCAGCCGGTTGTGCCGAACGCCGCGACGGTGATTAAAATAAATAATAAGTTTTTCATATAAATTCTCTTTTCTAAAAAAATTCTCTAACTGATAACGCGGAATTTTGTGGAAAAAAGAGTCAGCAAAACCGAATTTTTTTTGCTAATCTCTAAAGATATGCTGAATTCAATGACTTACTTTTTGCCGACGGATTTGGAAAGCGCCCTTCAAACGAAGTTTGACGAATGGAAAACGGAAAACAAAATCGCGCGTATTTGGTCGAAAGACGCCAGCGTCTGGACTGACGACGACGAATCGAAGTGGCTCGGCTGGCTCGATGCGGTCTCGAATGAATTAAAAGATTTGCAGAAATATCGCGATTTTGCCGACGACGCGGCGCGGTTTTCCGACGTCGTCGTGCTCGGCATGGGCGGTTCGTCCCTTTGTCCGGAAGTTTTGTCGATTACTTTCGACAAAAAGAATTTTCACGTTCTCGATTCGACCGTTCCGGCGCAGATAAAGGCGCTGGAAAGCAGGCTCGATTTGGCGAAAACGCTTTTTATCGTCGCCAGCAAATCCGGCTCGACTTTAGAGCCGAACACTTTCAAGCAATATTTTTTCGAGCGCGTCGCTGAAATTGTCGGACGCGAAAATGCCGGAAAACAATTCGTCGCCGTCACCGACCCCGACTCGAAAATGCAAAGCACCGCCGAGCGCGACGGGTTTCGAAAAATCTTTTTCGGCGAGCCGCAAATCGGCGGGCGTTTTTCGGCGCTTTCGCCTTTCGGCTTGGCGGCGGGCGCGGCGATGGGCTTGGACATCGAGGATTTTCTCAGGCGCGCAAACGAGATGATTGAGGCGTGCAGAAACGAAAATCCCCAAAACAATCCAGGCGCGATTCTCGGAACGATTCTGGGCGTTTGTCATAACGACGGGCGCGATAAATTGACGATTTTCACGTCGCCGGAAATTTACGATTTAGGCGCGTGGCTCGAACAATTAATCGCCGAATCGACCGGAAAACAGGGCGTTTCGATAATTCCGATTGACCGCGAGCCGATTTTGAAAGCGGAAGATTACGGCAGCGACCGCATTTTCGCGTATCTGAAATTGAAAGATTCAAACGACGACGCGGCGGACGAAAAAATCTCCGTGCTCGAAGCGAAAAATCAGCCGGTGGTGAGAATCGAGCTGGAAGATAAAGAGAATCTCGGACAGGAATTTTTCCGCTGGGAATTTGCGACCGCTGTCGCGGGAGCGATGATGAAAATCAACCCGTTTAACCAGCCGGACGTCGAAGCGGCGAAAATCGAAGCGCGAAAACTGACGGAAGAATACGAGGAAAAAGGCGAGCTGCCGCCCGAAACTCCGTTTTATGAAACGGGCGGAATCAAGCTTTTTACGAGCGAAAAATACGCCGCTGAACTGGACGCTTACGTCGGCGGCGAAAAATCTTTGCGGAAATATCTGGAAGCGCACGTCGCGCATCTTCAGGAAAACGATTATTTCGCGGTGCTCGCCTTTGTCGAGATGAATGCGGAAAACGAAAAGCTTTTGCAGTCAATCCGCGAGCAGATTCTGGCGTCGAAGCTCGTCGCGACGTGTCTCGGCTTCGGACCTCGTTTTCTGCATTCGACCGGACAGGCTTATAAAGGCGGCGCGAATAACGGCGTGTTTCTGCAAATCACTTCGGACGACGCGGAAGATTTCCCCGTTCCGGAACAGAAATACACTTTCGGCGTCGTCCTTGCGGCGCAGGCGCGCGGCGATTTTCAGGTTTTGCTGGACAGAGACAGAAGAGCTTTGCGCGTTCATCTCGGCGCGGACGTCCGCGGCGGACTCGAACGGCTGAAAGATTCAATCGGGTAGATTTTATTGCCGAAAAAGGCGCGGTTTCAGAGCCGCGCCTTTTTTATTCAGAGAGTTACCTGACGGCGGTCAGATTCGAACGCGGCGTTTGCGGAACCGGCTCGTCCGCGCAGATAAAGGGTTTTTCCAGCTCTTTAAACGTCAGAGCCTTTTCCCTTTTTTTCCTCGCGTCGGCTAATTTATCGGCTCGGTCGGGCGCGGCGTCTTTAATCCGGTTTAAAGAAGTCAGCACATCTATATAATCGTCATAAAACTCTTTGGATAAAGTTTTGCGGCGAAGATACGTCTCGCTGTAGTAACCCTTATTTCTATAGAGAGCGGCGGAATTTAACGCTTCGAGCGCATATTGGTAATAAAGAGCCGATTGCTCGTTATTCGGCTGTTTAAATTTAGCGATATTTCTTAAACCGGAAATATAGCCCTCAAGTATAAAAGGCACGGACATCGCCTGCGAACGAAACGCGAAACGAGACTTTTCGTTCAGTAAATCTTCAATCCGAACATTTTCGGCTTGACCCGTGCTGAAATACAAATCAGCCAGACGGACGCGCAGATAAGCCTCGTAAAGCGCGGCTTCTTTATACAACGCGTTTAAGTAAGCCGGAACGTAAGGCGTCGGAGTTCGCGCGGGCTGTGGCGGCGCGACTATTTTATTCGCGTTTGTCGCCGTGTTGGCAATATTAGAGTTGGCGGCGTTCGTATTTGTCCGGTTAACATTGGCTGTATCGGCTTGATTGACGTTAGACGGATAAACCCGGTTAACGTTGGCTGTATTAGAGAACTGACTGGTAATAATCGTGTTCTGCTTCTGGCTGCTGAGCCAGGTTTGAACGCGGGACAACAGGCTGCCGTATTCCGCGATTGCCGCTTCTTTATTCCCTCGCAGCTCGGCGGCGCGCGCCGTTAAAATATCCAGCTGGATGCGCGTCAGCGATACTCTGGGGCGGTTCCATTCGCTGGCGCCGACGACCGGCGAAAGATAAGCGTCGTTTTTATCGGCGAATTTATGATATTCATTAAACATCTCCTGCGCTTTCGCATAATCGCCGCGCAGGTAATAAAACCTGCCGATTTCAATATAGAAACCGGCGTAGTCTTTACCTTCGGTAAATTTGTCTTCCTCGGAAAGCTTCGCGTTATCGGAAATTTTTTCTTTAAAGCCTTTCAGCCATTCGTCATATAAACCGACGACGCGGGCATCGTCGTGCCAGGATTCGTGATAGGAACCCGCCAGAGTTTTTAAATTCCCGAAAAACAAAGCGCGGGCTTTTCTTTCCTGTTCCGCGGTTTCGGCGGTTTCTCTTTGTTCCAGATTCACGCCCGCTTCATTCGGGCGGCGGTCAGCATACATTTCTTCGACTATTTTGAAGGCTTTGGCGCATTCATTATTTTCTATGTAAGCCTCTGCCAGCGCCCGGCGTCTCTCAAATATGGAAGAATTATCATACTCCACGTGCAGAGCATGAATTTTCTGCCCGATGTTTGAAAGAGAGCTCATTTTTCTGCTCAACGCGTCGTTTATTTGCAGATATTTGATTGTCTCATTCCAAAATTCCTTTTGTTCGGGCGTTAAATCGTTCGGCGATTGATTATCAAAATCGTCATTGCCGTACGTCTGGTAGAGCTTATCGCGGAGTTCTTTTATTTTATTGTCATTTCTGGCGCGTTCATCCAGTTCGCGCGCTTTACTCAAAATGACGTTTCCGGTAGTTCCGGCTTCATAAATTTTCGAAAGGGTTTCGTAGGCGTCGCCGATAGTTTTATTATAAAGAACGCTGACCTCGCCCGGCTGCGCCGACGGCAAAGCCCGCTCGGTTTTAATTAAAATCGCGCCGACCAAATCGTCGGCTTCCCTTAGATTTTTTGCCGCGTCCGGCTCGGCGGGCAGCTGCTGAATGGTCGATTCGAGCAGGTTTTTCATCAAAGCGACAGTCTCGGCGGATTTTTCCGGGTCTAATTCATAAACTTCCAATTTATGATTTTCCAAAGCCGCCGTATAGTATTTTTTCGCGGCGCCGAAATCTTCGAGGGCTTTATACATATCGGCTATTCGCAGCTCGATATCGCCTTTGAAAATTCTGCCCGGTACGTCTTCTTTATCCAAGCCTCCGAGCGTGTCGAGCAGCTTTTGATATTCCGTAATTGCTTTCGGAAAGTATATTTTAAAACCGTTCTTCTCTGCGGTCGGCGGCTTATTTCGCTCATGGGGCGAAGGGTTTTTAGAACAATCTATCAGCTTGACGCCGCACTGCTGATAAAACTCGCCGAATTTCTTGAGCGTGATGATTTTACTCCGGTTAAGCTCTTCGCGTTCCGCCGAGTCTGACTGTTTATAAGATACATTCAGGATGAAACCAGCGCGCAGCGGAGAAAAATCATTTTTCGCAATCAGCGCTTTATGTTCTTCGAGCTGGCGAAGCGCCTGCTGGAAATTTTCTTCGGCAGACTTGTAGTTATGCAAAAGCACGCTGGAATTGGCAATATTATGATATGCCCACCAGTCGTTGTAGGATTTTAATTTTCTGCACTCCGCATCGACGGGCTGACCGCACGGGTTCAGTTTTAAAACCTCGCGGAAAATAGTTTCGGGTTCCGTATTATCATATGACGATTCGGCGGCGATAGTGCCCTTCAAAGTATAATTTAAAAGATTCTTGCTGCTTTCCAGCTGCGTCTTGCTGCTTTCCAGCTGCGCGTTGCTGCTGGCTAACTCGGCATTGGCGCTTATCGCTTCATCAGCCGCTTTCTGAGCTTCCGCCTGAGCCTTTTTCGCTATCTGCGCCTGCTCGTCGGCTCTTTGTTTTTCCTCTCTGGTTTGTTCGACCGATTTCTGAAGGTCTTTGTTATTCTTATTAAGCTCGTCCTGCGCTTCTTTCAATTGCTCTGTCTGCTCTTCCAGCTTTTCCTTTGCCTTATTTAAAATTTCGTTCTGTCTTTGCAAGAGGCTTTGCGCGTCGACCAGCTCTTTATTCTTGCTTTGCAGCTCGTTTTGCGCCTGAACCATTAAATCATATTGTTCCAATGCGGATTTTCTTTGCCGGTAAGCGACGTATGCCATAACGGTCGTGACTAAAACGAGCACGACCAGACCGGCGGCTGCCCAGCCGAGCATTTTGTTAAACCGCTCTCTGGCTCTTATTTTTAAGATTTGTTCGCGCTCGTTATGCTCTCTGGCTTCCTCCTGCCGGCTGGCGTCTAAAAACGTCATCGCTTCCTGAAAGCGGCGATTGATGATTTCCCGCCGCTTCGGCGCTTCTTCTAAAGGAGCAGTCTTTCGCAGATTATTTAATTCGGATTTTTCCTTCTCGCTCAGACGCTGGTAGCGCGCGCCCCAGGCGACGGTCGGAGCAAATTCTTCGCGCCATTTCAGCGCGAGCTCCAGCGCGCGACCGCTCCACAGAGAACCGACATCCTGTCCATACTCGTTATACAAAGCCGCGTCTTCTGAAATGCGCCGGTACAGCCAGGCGTTTTCGGCTTCGTTTTTGACCCAGCCTCTTAAACGCTCCCAGTTTCTAATCAGACTTTCGTGCGAGAGGTCGATTTTGGTTTCTTTCGTCAGCGCGACGCCGGCGGGCGGCATCAAAAACGTGCGACCTTTTTCCGCCTGCCGGAAAACGTCTATGACGCGGCAAGCTTCCTGTTCGGTCGCGCCCGTGATAGCGCAGATTTCTTCTATTTTGGCGGGACGGCGAATCTCGCGGTTTTCGTTGTCGGTTTCGGTCAGGCATTTGAACATTTTTTCCGCGATTGCCTGCTGCCGCTCGTCCAAATCGTTAAACGCTTCGTTGGCGTGACGCGAAAGAGCGTGCGCCATGCCGCCGATTTCTTCGTCTTCGTAATGCTTGATGTCAATCGGCTCGTCCGGTTTCGCCTGCCGCTGCCATAAATCCCAGGTGCGCATCAGCGCGTGCTGCAATATCGGCAGATGGTCTTTGATGTTTCGCTCGGCGATGTCGATTGATTGATTCTGGTCTTCGAGGTCGTTCAGCAGTCGATTGACGAGCGCGGGCGCGACCTGCGCGTCGCCTACAAAAGCGGGCGATTCGATTGACTGGCGAAGCTGGTCGCGCGTCATACGCGGAATCAGATATTGCCCGTCGTTGATGGCTTCGGGCAAATCGCGAAATTCGGCGCAATCGCCCAGAAAATCCGAGCGCATCGTGATGACGACGAAAATGCGACCTTGTTTGTCGCGCGTCGCTTCGAGCAGCAGCTTGACGAAAGCGGCGGCTTCTTCCATATCTTCGACGCTGGATTTTTCCTTAAAACGGAAAAGCTCTTCAAACTGGTCGACGACGACCAGAAGATTTTCGTCCGCATCGAAATCGTTTGCCGGATTATTGAGAAAATCGAGCAAGCCGACGCCGCTTCTTCTCAACGTGGCTTCGGTCATCGCAATCTGGTTGGCGTCTTTCGGCTCGGTGCAGTTTTCGTCCGCGTCGAAATCGACCGGATAAGTCAGAGCCTCGGCGAGATTGTGAATCGGCGTTTCTTCCGGACGCATAATGGCGATGCGCCAGTGCGAGCCGGATTCATAGAGCATACCGCCGTAGAGCAGCGGCAGAAGACCGGCGCGGACGAGCGAAGATTTGCCGCTGCCGCTGGTTCCGACGACCGCGACAAAATGGCTTTGCTGGAGGCGGCTGGCGATTTCCTGCGCTTTTCCTTCGCGTCCGAAAAACAGATAATTTTCTTTATATTCAAAAGGACGCAAGCCGGGATAAGGTTTTATTTCGTCGGCAGAAGATTTCGAGTTTATTTCGATGTTCATCGCTTTTTACGCCTCCGCGTTTGAGTTAAGCTGGGAAAAAAACTGCGGCAGATTTGAAAGACCTTCCACTTTGAAAAGATTTTTCGGCGGCGGCGAGCGAAAACCCGCCTTATCCTTGTCCTGGAGATTGCCGTCGCACAAAACTCCCTGCGCGCGAAAGCCGCGCCCTTTCCGGATGGCTTTGCTGCCCTGCAAATCGAAAACGTTTTTTCTGACCCACGGCAGACGCGCGTTATGCCAGTAAATCAAAACCGCGTCGCACATCGTCAGATATTCGTTATGCGTTTCGATAACGTTGATGTCCGGGTCGCCGTTTAATGCCGGTTCCAGATAATCGCGCGACGACAAAAGCGCGCAGTTATTTTCCTGCAGCGCGTCCTCTAAACTGCGCACCGAATCGAAATCGGATTTATCGCACAAAACATAAACCCAGGGCGTATCGCCCGCCGACTGCGGCAATTCGACTTTCGGCTTGTTTTCCAGAATTTCGATGATGCGCGATTTGAATTCTTCAAACGAATCCTGCATCAGCCCGTCGCCGCTGACGCCCGTGCGGCGAATCTCGTCGATAAAAGCCTGATGCGCTTCGTCGTCGTTAATTTTGATATTTCGCGGAATCCAGACCAGACGGTCAAAGGCGTCGCCGCCGTCGCGCCCGGCGGCGACTTCGGTTTGAATCTGGAGATAAGATTTATCCGAAAGCTGCGGAAAGCCGTCGTATTCTCTGCCGATCAGGTGCACGGTCAGCCGCGCTTTCCGGATGTCTTCACTGATTTTCTGAATATAGAGGTCGGCGCGCGGCGGCTTTCGCGGATTCGGCGTCAAATCCTGCGGCAGGAAATTGAATTTAAGCTGTCCTAAATCTCTTCTTTGCTCCAAATCGCGCCGGATGTCGTTATACTGCTCGACAAGGTCGGGCGACGGCTCGGCGAGATAAATTACCGGAATGTCTTCCGTCGCTTCGATGGCGGCTTTCGCCGCGTCCGCCGGCGCGGTGATTTGCGCCGGAGTCGTATCGATTCTATCCGGTTCAACGTCCGTGACGACTGTTTTCTTCGAGTCGTCTTCGATTTGCTTGATAAAAGCGGCAATATCGCGAGCCAAATCGCTGATTGCCATAAAAAATTTGTTTTTGTATTCGCCGCCGAAAGCCGGGTCGATTTCGCGCCACTCTTCGCCGAAATCGTCGCGGATAAAAAACTCGTTCAGCAGATTGTCGCCGATTTCCGGCGGCGGCGCTTCAATCGGCGTTTTGACGACGGGAAAAATGCGCGTGCCCATCGCTTCCGGCTGATTGTTTCGCTGAAAGAAATAATTTAATTCGCGCGGACACCACTCGGAGTTGAGAAAATTCGGCGAGAGAATCGGAATCAAAATCAGTGTTTCGTCCAGATTGTCGAAAACCGCCTGATGAAGCCGGTAGTTTCCCCTCATCTTTGTCCCGTCGCGCCAGATGCGGGCGGTTCTGCCTAAATATCCGGTCAGATATTTATATAAACCTTGATGAAAGACATCGACCCAGCCGTCTTCTTCCTGCCCGGCTATATTGTCTTTGTGCGAGTAACTGATAAAAATATCATAGGGCATAACTTCTCACCTGCCTTTGGTTGTAAAGAATAAGATTGCCTGTGCAACCCCCGATGGATTAGTAAACAGCTCAAACGTTTGTGAAAGGGCGAGACTTTTCTTCGAGAGTGCGAATTCGATAGATAGCTTGCATATTATTCGGAATGTCACGGAAAAGTCAATGGTTTTTAAATCAAGCCCCGTTTTATGCACTCTTTTATAAAGAAGACGCTTTAATATTCTAAATTTGCAAAAGCCGCCGTTTCTGCCTTTAATCTTTCGACGCCGGTAACTATCTGCCCGCCGGAAAGACGCGCGGCTTTCGCGGCTTTCTTAAATCAGCGTCTTCCTTATATATGTTAAAAACCGGCAAAAACTCACCGGTTTTTAAAAAAGAGAGATTGTATTTCAAAGGCAGAAGCCCGCGCGTGAGCAAGGGCGCATTAGTTGAGCGAAAACTGCGCCTTGCTCACGCGCGGGCTTCCGCCTTAATTGATTCCGCACCAAAACTGCTTAAAATTTTCGCCCTTTGGTGCAAAGCCATTATTGTTTTAAGAACAAACGGCGCGAGAAATAAACGGACGCCTTTTTAAAAACAAAAAAAGGCGAGCCGTAAACTCGCCTTTTGACCTTGTTTTTTAATTTTGCGGCAGCCTCTAAATTTTCACCGTCTCGTATTCCTCATCTTCCACCAGATACGGCGTGACGGCGGGCTTATCCAAATCTTCCTGCAAAACCTTCGCAATCACGGGCAGGCTCAAGCTGCGCGTCTTGCTGATGCCGGGCACTTCTTTGCCTTTGGCATAGACGGCGTGGCGACCGTGTTCTTTATACCATTCGGACAAAGATGCGGTTTTGTGCATCTCTTCGATGATTTGCCGCCAGCCGACGCCCGTATTGTAGGCGCAGAAGCTGATTTCGCCTTCCTGCGTGCCGTAGGGAATGACGCACATTTCCGTGCGGCGGAAATCATACGTGAATAAATCCTGAAACCACATTCCCTCGACGCACAAAACGCGCCACACGTCATCGTCCGTTTTCTCCTGCTTCATACGGTCGTTGCGGTCTGAATTGGAAGTCGTCGAAGACGGTTTGAAAAGATTTAAAATCTGCGAAATCGGAAAACCTTCCGGCGCGGCGGCGGCATTATAATTTCGCATAATCGCCATTCCAAGCTGCGCCATCGTTAGTTTCCTGCCGCGCGCCGTGTCGGTAATGACGGCGACGTCTTTCATAAACTGCTCGTAGTTGAAAAACTCGAACAGAGATTTCATCGCGCCCGTCTTTTTATTCACGACGACGAGCGTAAAGATTCCGCAGTTCGGATGACAGTTGCACGACGACCAGCCCCACGGCGCGTCCGCGCCCTGCAGCATATCCATCACGGAAGTAAAAGCCGAATACGACGAAAGCGGAAACCAATCGCGCAGCGGCTGAATGTCGAGATTGCCGTCCAACTGATTTTTCAAATCGTGCGTCATTCCCGCCAAAGTGTAACGCTGCTGTTTTCTATCCGCATCCGAAACGTCCTCGTCGCGCCCCGTAAACGAAACCGGCTGGAAAGCGATGGTTTGCACCTTGTCGATATTTTCGGCGGCAAATTTCACGATGTCGCCGATGCCGTCGTTGTTAATCGTGTTGACAATCGTCGTCACCAAAGTAACTTTAATGCCGACCGAAGCGAGATTTTCAATCGCTTTCAATTTGACGTCAAACAAATTGCCGACGCCGCGATGCTTGTTCTTCTCTTCCGAAACGCCGTCAAACTGCAAATAAACGCCGTGCTGCCCGGCTTCTTTCGCCGCCTTGCAAAACTCTATGTCTTCGGCGTAGCGAATACCGTTGGTCGCCGCTAAAATGCGATAGAATCCAATCTTTCTCGCATAAGCGACCGATTCGAGAAAATGCGGCGCAATCGTCGGCTCGCCGCCCGAAAACAGAATGATGATTTGACGACGCGGCTTGAAGCTTATCGCGCGGTCTAGGATAGCTTTCGTATCTTCAAACGTCGGCTCGTGAACGTAGCCGACCTGATTGGCGTCCATAAAACACGGGTTGCACATCATATTGCAGCGATTGGTCAAGTCAACCGTCAAAACCGCGCCGCGCCCGAATTTAATGTCGGACGTCCCGTGATGATGCACGTGCTTATCTTCCGCCGCCTTAAAATCGCGCCCGTAAAACAAAGACTCGATGCGCTCCAGAAACTTCGCGTCCGTCGCCAGAACGTCTTCAAACTCGCCGTGCGTCGGACAGGTTTTCCGCATCAGCACCTGCCCGTTCTCTTCCAGAATCTGCGCTTTAATCTCGCCCGGATGCGAATTCATCAAAATCTCCAGCGGAATCTCGCCGGAAGTCACGCCTTCGCGCACCTGCTTCACACAAGTCGGGCACAAAGAATCGGTTTCGCGCGGAAAACCCAAAGGCGGCGCGGTTCTTTCGTAAGATTTCAAAAGCGGTTCCGCCGCCCACGCCGGCTTAATCGACTCGCCCTCCGGCAAAGCCTTATTCACCGCCTGAAAAGCCTTCCAGCCTAAATCGGCAAGCTTCGAAGCCGCTTTCGAGCCGGTTTTCCCCTTCCCTTTACCTTCGCCGCGACGAAAATTATCACTAAACATAGATTTTATTTTAACAGTTTAAATAGAATTTTTGATATAAAGACGCAGAAATACAAAGTAAAGCCTACCAAATTTCCGCCCGTTTGCCAATTTTCACCGCCGCAAATGCTGGAAACTTTACAAAAATTAACGCATAATGGCGAGAGTTTTTCGGCGAAAACACTTTAATCACAGCCAACTCAATGTAATTTATTGAGAACAAATTCGGGCAAGGTTCTCATGTCGAATATAGATTTGCAAATGCACGAATCACTTATTGATGCGCTTAGAAACAAAGAGGTTGTTTTATTTATCGGCGCAGGTGTTTCTCGTTGTATCGAAAAAAGGGAGAAAGATTCGGCAAAATCTTTCAATCCGCTTTTTCCAAGCTGGCGAGAATTTGTTGAAATTCTCGCAGATGCTTTGCGCGATAAGAATAAATCCGGCGATGCTGACTATATTCTGAGTTGTTTGAAACCTAATCCGCCGAAATATCTGGACGCAATGCAGCAGGCTTTCGAACAGCTTGGCAAAAATCGTTGGTATGAAGTCCTTGATAAAACCTTCAATATCAAAAGAGAAGAAGCCGACGACAAGTCTTTAGAAGCGCCGCAAATTGTTTGGGAATTAAGCAATAATTTAATTATTACCACCAATGTTGATTTAGTATTACAGTGGAGTTGCCCGAATCTTAATCCGCCTAAAATACTTGATGCTCAAATCGTCGAATACAGCCAGCTGCAAAAAGAAAAAGAAGTCACGCGTCCGACGGTTTGGCATCTACACGGACATATAGACAATAAAGAAAAAGTCATCTTTACCAGACAACAATACGAAGCCTTTTACGATGAAGGAAACAATGAAGCCAAACTGAGAACATTGCTCACGTTTCTAACTCAACGCACTTTTCTTTTTATCGGTTTTAGCCTCGACGACCCATATTTTCTCAAACAACTCGAATACATCCATCAAATTTACGGCGGCGCAATCGGTTCGTTTTATGTATTGCTTCATAAATCCGAAGAACATAAACCGAATATTCCTGAATATGTAGATAAAATCATCTACGAAGATTACGGAGAGCCTTTTCTCGAATTGCTTCGTGAATTACGTGACCTTGCCAAAAGTGAAGATGAAAAGGAAATCCCGCCGAGCGAACCATTTATTTCAAACGCTCAAGCAACTTCACCGAAAGATGCGCTCAAAAATCATTTCAACGTCCCGTTTGCTTCCAAAGGCGAAGCGTTCGTCGGGCGCGAAGGCTTGCGCGAAAAGATTTGGGAATCGCTGAGCAAAAGCGGACGCGCCGCTATCAGTCAAATCGTCAATATCAAAGGCATTGGCGGCTTGGGCAAAACACAGCTCGCCGTCGAATATGCTCACGCTTATCGGAATTGTTACGAAAACGGCGTGTTCTGGTTGACGGCTGACGAAGATATTAATATTCAGTTAATCAAAATCGGCGAAGATTTAAATTGGATTTCGCAATTCGATACGGGTTTCGACCAAGCCGAATTAGTCAGAAACCGTTTTCGCAAGCTTTCCGATTGTCTGATTATCTTTGATAACGTCGATGAACGGAAAGCGATTGAAAATTATCTGCCCGAAAGCAGCGCGCGCCCGCATATTTTAATAACTTCGCGTGAAAAGCAGGAATTTTTCGACGAAATAAATCTCGACGTTCTGCATCGCGACGAATCGCGAAAGCTTCTGCTTGAAGTTTCCAATCGTTCGCTCGAAGATAAAGCGGACGAAAAGGAAAATGAAGCAAATAAAAAGGCGTTTGAAGAGATTCTGAAAGAACTAGGTGATTTGCCTTTAGCTGTTGAGCTTGTCGGCGGTTTTCTCGCCGAGCATCAGATTATTTCCTTCCGCGAATATCTCGAATTTTTAGACGAAGTTCCGCTCGACGCGCTCGAAGAAGATTTTCCGTCCATCAGTTTCACGCATCATGACAAGAGCATTATCCGCACGCTCAAAATCAGCGAAAAAGTCTTAACGAAAAAACCGTATCTCGAAGAAATTCTAGACATCCTCGCGTGGAGCGGAAAATCTTCGATGGGCTATTCACTTTTGCAGTCGTTGATTGGAATCGAAAACAACTACACCTTAACGACGGCTCTTTCCGATTTAGTCAATCTGCGCTTGATTAAAGAGGAAAAAGACGCGAAACGCTATACGATTCACCGCCTAGTCGCCAGAGTTCGACGGTTTGAAAAACCGCTTGCCGAAAGAAAAGAATGGCATCAAAAGATTGTCGGCAAGCTGGTCGAATGGTTTCGCCAGAGAAAAGACGATTTTAAGTATATTGCAGAATTTGAAAACGAAACGATTCATTTACAGCAATGGCAATCTGAATCCGTTGATGTTCTGCCAATCGAAACTGTTTATTTAACCGACTTTGAAGCATATCCTTTATGGCATCGCGGAAATTATCAGGAAGCTAAACTCCTGCTCGAAAAAGCTCTAAATTCATACCAGGAAAATCAACTGAATGACGAAAAACTGCTCGCCAATTTGTATAACGATTTGGGAGTTATTGCTGGAAATGTAGGAAATATCAATCAGGGATTTGAATTTTACCAAAAAGCATTATCAATCGGTCGCAACGTATTCGACGAAAAAAGCGAGGATATTGCAAAGTT
>DASVWG010000302.1:0-9718 GCA_036389695.1 Pyrinomonadaceae bacterium | reverse complement strand
AACGTTCGGATTATTAAATTATTAACAGACGGATGTAAGAAAAGTTCTGAATTTTGAATTTTGAATTTTGAATCCGGCAAATTCCACTCAAAATTTAAAATTCAAAACTCAAAATTTGATTAGATTTTCTGCCAGTTATTGCCGGAGCGCGCCGTCAGAACCAGTCCGAGACTCGCCGTCCAGAGCACGAAAACCGTTAAAGCCCAGACGTATGGCAGCGAAAGAAGAATCGTGAAAAACAAGACGCCGAACAGAAGCGCGACCGATTCGGAATGGCGTTTTTCGGGCATAATCAGTTTTTGCAGCCATTTGCCGAGGCTCATCTGCAACGATACGCGCCCGAAAACGTAAGCCAGAACCAGCATCAGAAAAATCATCAAGCCGGTAATCGTCCCGACATAACCGGGCAGAAATTTCAGACCGGTTATCACGCCGACCGTGCTGACCACGCCCGCCAGTAAGCCCAAGCCGATGATTTTCGCGGTCGAAAGCTGAAACCGCGCGACGGCGCGACTGACCGCGCCGGGCGCAATCGTCGTCAAACCGAGCGAGACGATAAACCAGAACAAAGCCGACAAAAGACGCTGCGCGAGAAAAGACCAGGTCAGTTGCGGCGCGAAAATCTGCGTCGGATTCTGCATCATTTCGCGCAGCTCGTCTTCGTAGCCCGCAAAAACGATGGTTTCCTTTTCGGCGTTGCGCATCGGCTCGGCGGAATCGTGTTTATAAGCGCCGCCGAAAGTGATGACGTCGCCGCCGATATACGCGCCTTCTTTTTGATAAATCGAGCCGCCGATGGTCGCCACGTCGCCTTCCACACGCCCTTCGACAAACACGTCGCCGCCGAACGCCAGAACGCCTTTCGCCTGACCTTTGACGATGACTTTTTTGCCGAAAGAATAAATTTCCATATCTTTGGCGTCTTCGACGACCAAAGTATTTTCATCGACCAGCGAGATACTCGATTGCGCGTAGATGGAAACCGTGAAAAGGAACGCACAAAAGAGTCCCGCGAAGATTTGGCGGAACGGGAAATGAAAAACGGAAGGATTTTTTAACGCTGCGCTATAAATCACTTTTTCACGTGCGAGACGAACGACTGACGAAAACGCGCGAAGGCAAACCACGAAAACATCCAGAACCCGATGAGCAGAACAACGACGACCAGCGCGGCGCTGACGATTGTTTGATTAGCCAGCGAGCGCAAAATGACGACGACGCCGAACGCCACATCATAAGCCAGATGAGCGACAAAAACGGCGAGCGCCGCAATCTGTTCCAAAACCACGCCGGACGCGGCAAAAACCGTTTTCGCTTCGGCGCCGAGCCCGACCATCGCCATCAAACCGAGCGAAGCGCAGAGAAAAACCGCGCGGCGGCGCTCCTCGCGATTGCGCAAGCCGCTGACGTTGCTCTCGGCGCGCGTCGCCACGACACGCGCGAAATTTTCCGGGATTTCGATTTCGGCAGGCTTTTCTTCAAGCAGAAAATCCAGCGCGCAGAGAAGCTTTTTCTGCTCGTTCAGCTCCGCGCGGCAAATTTGGCAAGACGCTAAATGCTGTTCCAGAACGAGTTCCTGCTGCGGCGCAAGCTCGCCGTCAACATAAACGGCGATTTCCGTGCGCGGGCAGGTTTGTTCGATTTTACCGGCTTGCTCTTTCATTTTTAGCAATTAGCGATTAGCTTTTAGCTTTTAGCTTTCAGCAATTTCTATTTCAAAAACTTAATCGTCAGCGGATATTCCCAGAATTCCCCGTTGTTGGCTTTGACCGCGCCGATAATCGGGAAAACAATGCCGATAATGGCGAGAATCGGAAGCAGAAGGAGTCCGACCAGAACAAACATCAGGATAAAGGTGACGAATCCGTAAATGGTCATCGAAATCATAAAATTCGTGACCATTTTGCCGTGCGCGTCGAGCGCGGGAATTTTGTCTTTTTGCGTCTGCCAGATGATGATTGGAACGATGATTCCAACCGGGAAAAGAATTATATTGGCGAGCTGCGAAAGATGTAAAAACAAGCCCATCTGTTTGTGCTCCGGCGTTTGCAGCGACATATTCTGCTGATACTGCATGTGGTTCATTCGTTCGTTTTTCTCCTTTTAGCTGATTCCGGTAAAACCGCGCTCGATAAACATATCGCGCATCATTTCGCGCGCGCGGAAAAGGCGATTTTTTACCGTTCCGAGCGGCAGATTCGTAATTTCGGCGATTTCGTCGTAGCTCAAATCCTGAGAGTGGCGCAAAACAATCAATTCGCGATAGCCGGCGGGCAGACATTTGACGACCGATTCGATTTCCGTGCGCCACTCGCTGCGCTCGCGTTCCTGTTCGGGCGAAAGCCGCTTGCTCTCAATCTGCAATTCGTAGCTGCCGTCCTTGTTTTCCGCTTCCAGACTTTGCTGGTTGACCGAGTTTCGCCGCAGGTAATCAATCGAAGCGTTGTGCGCGATTTTATAAAGCCAGGTCGAGAATTTGTATTCCGAGCTGTAACGCGCCATCGAATTGTAAACCTTGATAAAAATCTCCTGCGTCACGTCGAGCGAAGCGTCGTAGTTGCCGAGCATCCGGTAAACGTAGGACGTAATCGGGCGCTGGTAGCGGCGCACAAGCTCCTCAAAACCGTCCTCGCGCCCCGAAATCGCTTTCGCAATCAGTTCGCCGTCGGTTAAGCTGCGTAAATTTTCCAATGTAAATGCGTTGGCTGTAATCATGACGCAAAGGTATTACGAGTGATTCTGAACGCGTGTTTCAAAAAAATCAAGTAAAAACAATTGAAAAGTGAAAAAGTGAAAAAGGGTAAAAGTGAAAAAGCGGCTGAGCATTGCCAAACCGCTTTTTCACTTTTTCACCTTTTCACTTTTTCACTTTCCTAGCTCCACGCCATTGTCGCCAGACCGGCGGGCGCGGCGAGCTCGTCAAAATGCAGACTGCTGGCGGGAATATTCAAGCCGACGTCTTCGGGGCGAAGAATTTTGAGCGTCGTTCCCAGAGCTTCGGCGGAAATTTCGCGCAGGCGATTAAAGTTAAAATGTTTTCCGACGACAAGCAGTTTTTCCAGCAGATTTCCGGTTTCTTCGATGCCGAAACGGTCGCGGTAAAACATCAGCAGGCGATAAACTTCGTCGTCGACTTCCGTCTCGGTGCAGGTCACCGAACGCACGACGGTCGGCTCGCTGCCGCGCAGAAGAACCGCCGTAAAGCCGTCCGCCTGCGAGCTTATCAATAAAGAATCGCCCTGGTTTCGGCTGTCGACCAGCCATTTCGCTTCGCTGACGGCGCGCGGCAAAACCAGACCGGCTTTCCAGCCCATCATTTCAAAAAGCGTTTCGTATTCGTCCAGAATGCTGAGCTTGACGGCGGTCGAAAAATAACGCGGCTTGCCCGAAGCGTCCGGCGAAATTTTCTGCTGCGAGAGGCGCAGCTCGCTCGCCGGAGCGCCGAAGCTGCGCTCGGCTTTCCAATCGAGAATTTCTTCCAGTTCCTGTTTCGACGAAGGCTCGTTGTCGAGCGTCAGAATCGCGGTGCGCGCCGTCGCGCTCGGCAGGCTTATCGACCAGCGGTTTTGCTTGAGCAAGCCCGCATTGTTGACCACTTCATTCAGAAAAACGATTAATTCGCTGGAGTTCGTGATGTTTTCTTCCAGAAAATTCGGGTTCAGCAGATTTTCCGGCAAAATGACGGTCGCGGCTTGTTTGATGCCGTATTGACCTTTGCCGCGACGCTCAAGGGCGAGCGCCGTCACAGTGTCGCGCTCCAAGCCGATGGCGGCTTTCGGATAATTCGGTTTGGTTAAGCTTCCTAACATTTTTTGTTTTATTCGGAAACGATTGTGCGAACAATCTAAAAATAATCGTTTAAAATCGAGATTGAATAATTTATGCGCCCGCGCCGCTTAATATTCGTCGTAACGTTTTCCGGTGCTGTCTTCGCCTTCGGCTAAACTTTTGACGTCAATCAATCCTTGCCCGCCTTCGGTCGAAAATCCGTCGTCGCCCTTTATCTCGTTCCACTCGGCTTTTTCGGTAATCGGGTCAATCGGTTTTTCGCGCAGGTATTTCGCCTCGACCAAATCGTCAATCGACTGTGGAAGCTTGCCTTTATCGGCGGCATACTGGTCAATCGCTTTTTCTATCTGCCGGATATTTTCTTTCAGAACGGTTTCCTGCGCGTGCTGCACGGTGTATTGATACGTCGGCAAGGCGACCGACAGCAGAATAATCATGATAAACATCGCTATCATCAATTCGAGCAATGAAAATCCCTGACAATTTTGCGTTTTGCGTTTTGCGTTTTGCATTTCCGGCTTACCAATCACTGTACTTCTCTCCATTTAAAGCTTCTTCGTCGGAGCTCGAACGAACGTCGAAAACATTGACGTCGTCCCAGCTATCGGTGCCTTTTTCCTGATAAGACGAGCGTATGCGCCAGTCCGGTTTGCCCGTCATCGGGTCAACCGGCAGCTCGCGCAGATAAACTTTTTTCAATTCCTTCGAATTGTCGTCGTCAAACACGACAGACTCTTTGCTGTCAAAGACTTTGCCGCCGGTCGGCACATTCAACCCGCGCGCTTTGACCCTGACGCCGTCAACCAGAGTTTCCAGCGTCGGCGGATAACGGTCAACGTTTTCCGTCGTAAAAATCGTGCAGTCGTCGATGACGACGCGGCTGCGCGGGTCGGTCGGAACGCTTTGATTCTGGTCGATTCGATTTCCGGTCGAAACCGCGCCCTGCGGACACGCGCCGTAGGTGTCGCGCTTGAATTCATCAATCGCCAGGCGGATTTCCCGCAGAGCCTCTCGAAGCCGCTGCTCTTTCTGCCGCTTGACGGCATTTTGCGCCAGCGGAACCGTCGCGGCAACCATAATCGCCAGAACGGTTAAGGTAATAACGAGTTCGAGCAGCGTGAAGCCGCCGGAAGCCGGGCGCGGCGACGCGGCGACGCGGCGACGCGGGCGTTTTTTTCTCCGCGTCTCCGTGTCTCCGTATCCCCGCATCACTTTTTCCTTCCAGTTCATATTAATACTTCAACTCGAAATTCTTTCCGTCCACCGTCAGAACATTTAAAATTTCGGTGTCCAGAGCGATTTGCGGCACGCCGGGCGTTAAGGCTTCGATTTCCACGTAAGCCAGAATTCCCGACGCGTTCGCGTTCGTGTCTTTTTCCGACGAAAGCGAAACGCGCATCATCCCGCCCATATTGACAAAAGGCGTCACGTTTGACTGGGCAACGCCCGCGCCGAAAACGTCTCCGAACTGAACGCTGCGGACAGCGACTTTCGCCGCGTCGAATTTTAAGCCGAGAACGGCGGAACGGAACTGCGAAGCGGTCTTTATCAGCACCGCGACTTTCGTTTTTTCGCCCGCTTTCATTTCCGGCAAGCTGGACAAAAGCTTCAATTCGGCGCGCGGCGCGCTCGGTTCGACCGAATTGTTTTCCGTCTTCGGCGCGTTTGTTTCCGTCTTATTCGGCGTGTCGGCAGTCGTGTTAATCTGCAAAGTCTTCACGCTCGAATCAATCGGTTTCAAAATCGAAGGAATCTGCGGCGTTTCGACGAGCGGATTTTCCGTCTTGTTTTCAGCCGTTACTTTAGCGGCATCGGTTGTGACCGTATTCTGCGGCTGAGTCGTTTCCGTATTCGTCGGCGTGTTGCTCGATTTGACGTATTGCGGCACTTCCGTCACTTTCCGGTCGGGAAGCTGCACGTTTGCCGTATTTCCCTGCCGGCGCGCGTTGGCAAGCTGTTCTTCGCGCTCTTCCTGAATAATCATCGCTTCGAGCGAGCTGTTGGTCGGCGTCGCGATGCTGCCGGTCGGGCGCTCGACTTCGTCTTCCGGCAGAATCACCGGCGCGCGCAGAACGCGCGGCGTGACGGCAATAACAATGTCAATCTGGCTGTCGTCCTTCGTCGGCGTAGCAAATAATCTGCCGATAATCGGAATTAATCCGAGCAGCGGCAAGCCTTCCTTGCCTCTTAATTCCTTGCTTTGCGCGACGCTTGCCAGCAGCAGCGTGCGGTTGTTTTGAATTCTCGCCGAACCTTTAATTTCTCTTTCGCCGAAAATCGGGTTTTTATTAACGCCTTCGCCCGCCAAATCTCTGGAAGTGATGGACATTTTGACCTGCACGTCCTGATTCGGGAAAATCAGCGGCTCAAACTCCAGAGTCAGACCGGTTTGTTCATAGGTGATAACATCGGCGATGGTGCCGTTGTTGTTGCCGTTCGTGTTTGAGTTAACGTAAGTCGCGCTTTTGACCGGCACGCGCTGACCGATTTTCGCGGTCGATTTTTCGTTATTGAACGCGTGAACCTGCGTCGAAGCCAGCAGGCGCGTATTGCTTTTGCGCTGGAAAGCCGAAAGCGTCGCGCCCGGAAGCAAAATCGCGGTGGCGGCGCCCAATGGATTTGCCTTTAAAATGTCCGAGCCGAGCGAGCTGAGATTTCCGCCGCCGAATATCGTGGAAGGCGTGGAAACGCCCAGACTGCTTAATTGAGTTTCGTTGCCGATTTGGTTTCCGAGCCGCAGCAAATCCGATTTGGAAACTTCGTAGATGTTGACGTCCATCACGACTTCGGCGCGGTCTTTATCGAGCGAGCGGATTAATTTGCCGATAATCTTGATGTTTTCTTCCGTGTCGCGAATCGTCAGGCTGTTCGTCGCTTTGTCGATTAAAGGAATCGGCTGCGTTCTGCCGGGCTGGACGGGAATAGCCGCCTGCACGACTTTCGCCACTTCCGCCGGGTCGGCGTTTGCCAGGTAAAACGTGCGCAGCACTAATTGTTGAAAACGCTGGCGGTTATTCTGGTTGGCGACCAGAATCGTGCGCGGTCCGACGCGCTGGAAAAATAAGCCTTCCTGCAAAAAGATGTAATCGAGCGCTTTCGCCGGCGTCACGTTGCGCAGCTCGATTTTGACTTTGCGCTCGGCGTTGCCGCGAAAAGTTTCGGTGTCGAACAGCACGTTTAAATCCAGATGTTTCGCCAAATCCTTGATAAGCGTCTGCAAATCGATGCCGGTCGGATGGCTGACGTCAATCCATTTTTCCAGTTTTTGCGGCAGCGGCTCGGGCTGCGGCTGATAGCTGGTCGGGATAAACTTCCCGTTCTGATTCGTGCCGCCGTTCGTCTCCGTTCGGTTCGTATTATCCAGCGCTTCCTGCATCCGCAGCATTTTTTCCATCTGCGCTTTCGCCAGTTCGTTGACCGGGTCGTAAGCATAAGATTTGCGATAAGCCAGATAAGCGCCCGCGTAATCTTTTTCTTCCGCCAGCGAATTGCCGCGCTTCATATACATCTGCGAAGCGTTGAACAGCGCGCGGACATAATGCAGGCGATACTCGGCGTTTTTCGGATTGTCGGCGACGGCTAAAGCGAATTCTTCGACCGCTTTGTCCCATTGCTCGGCTGTTTCGGCTTTCATGCCTTCCAGAAAATGTTTTTTGCCTTCGCCGAGGGCTAAAACCGCCGTCGGCATCAGCAGGCAAAGCAGCAGGGCAAGACTTATAGTGTAACGAAAGTAAGCAGGAATTTTCATAGTGTTAATCCGGAAAAATTAAATTTTCGTTTTTTTAGATGCAAAACGGATGCGAAATCGTCTAACAAAATTTACACGCCGACCCGCCTTTAAAGTTTCAAAAGTTTTCACGGAACATAAGCGGGCGGATGGGAAAACTTATCATACTGATTTTCAACCGATTACGGAAAAAATGCAAACGAATTAAAAGTTCAAGGTTCAAAGTTCGAAGTTCAAGGTTTAAAGTCAGGCTCAATGCTCCGACTTTGAACTTTGAACTTTGAACCTTGAACTTTTTTATCGAAGCTCTTCGACGAAGGTGACGCGATTTATTTCGTATAAAGTCGTCAGTCCGGCATAAACTTTTTTCAGCGCCGATTCGCGCAAGGAAGATAAACCTTCCTTTTCCGCCTGACGCCGGATTTCCGAGCCGGGACGCCGCTCGACAATCATTTCGCGAATCGTGTCGGACATATCCAGAAGCTCGTGAATCGCCGTTCTGCCGCGATAGCCCGTGTGATTGCAGGCGTCGCAGCCGACGCTCATAAAAATGTGTTTATCGGCGACCGCCGCGGGCGGCAAGCCGGAATCGCGCAATTCTTCTTCCGTAGGCTGGTAGGCGCGCTTGCAGGTCGAGCAAAGCTTTCTTACAAGGCGCTGCGCCAGAACGCAGTTCAGCGCGGAGACGAAGTTATAAGGCTCGACGCCCATATTGATAAAACGCCCGATAACGTCAATCACGTTGTTGGCGTGGACGGTCGTAAAAACAAGGTGTCCGGTCAGCGCCGACTGAATGGCAATCTGCGCCGTTTCCTCGTCGCGGATTTCGCCGACCATGATTTTATCGGGGTCGTGACGCAAAATCGAGCGCAAGCCCCTGGCAAAGGTCAAGCCTTTTTTCTCGTTGACCGGAATCTGCATGATGCCGTGAAGCTGGTATTCGACCGGGTCTTCGATGGTGATAATTTTGTCTTCGGAGTTGCGGATTTCGTTTAAAGCGCCGTAAAGCGTCGTCGTTTTACCCGAACCGGTCGGACCCGTCACCAGAACCATTCCGTAAGGCTCTTTGATATACACGCGAAAATGTTTTAAATCGTCTTCGTTAAAGCCGACGACTTCGAGGCTCAGATTTTTAAATTCTTCCGAAATCTGCTCTTTATCGAGAATACGAATGACGCAGTTTTCGCCGTAAGCCGACGGCAGAATCGAAACGCGGAAATCGACCGTTCTGCCTTTGTAGCGCACGCGAAACCTGCCGTCCTGCGGAACGCGGCGCTCGGCAATATCGAGTTCGGACATGACCTTGATGCGTGACAGCAAAGTTTGATGATAGACAATGTCAATCGGGTCCACTTTCTGATACAGCGCGCCGTCGATGCGGAATTTAACGCTCACGTCGCGGTCGCCGGCTTCGATGTGAATATCGGAAGCGCGCGATTCCATCGCGTTGTAGATAATCGTGTCGACCAATTTGATAATCGGCGACATATCCGAATCCGACGCCAGGCGGTCGAGGTCTAAAACTTCTTCGCCCTGGTCGGTTTCCTTGACGAGCGAGATTTTAAAAGTCGAAGCCGCTTCCTGCAAAACACGCTGCGTCGCGTCGCCTTTTTTCAAGACGACTTCGATGGCGCCGAGCGTCGAAACATAAGGCACGATGCGCACGTTCAGAGCGTTTTCCAGCTCGTCGAGCTGCTCCAGATTCGTCGGGTCAGCCATCGCCACGTGCAGATTTCTGCCGTCTTTCTTCAGCGGCACGAAATGATTTCTGAGCATCATCTCGACCGGAATATTCGCCAGCGCCTCGTAATCAATCGGCGATTTTTTATCCGGCGGCAGAAGGTCGATGTAAGGCAGGCGATAACGCATCGCCAGAGCCTTCGCCGATTTCACTTCGGGCGGCTCGTTTTCCAAAATTCCCGAAACATTAATCGTCGGGAGCGAAGTTGTTAAAGTTGAATCGTTCATAAATTTAGCAGTCAGCTATCAGCCGTCAGCATTCAGCTTTTGGATGAATGAAGCTAACATTTTTTTAATTTCCAGTAACAGGTTTTCCATAACCTTATAGTTATCTGAATTTAGCAGTTTAAGGTCATGAGCTAAAAGCAAGTGATATTCTAATTCACTTGCAGAACCAAATGCTATCTGTAAAAATCTCGCAAAATCTTTTTCCGTTTGTCTTCCGCAACCTTCAGCGATATT
>DASVWG010000301.1:0-8820 GCA_036389695.1 Pyrinomonadaceae bacterium | reverse complement strand
ACATTATCGCTTGAGACGACAAACACCAGACCCACCAAGAGAATAGAAAGTATCAATACTTTCCGCAAAATTTTCGACGTCAAGACTTGTTTCATTTTTATCCTCCTTGATTAAGAATTGAGTTGGTTTATGACTCCATGATTAAGTATATTCTTATGATAATCCTTTCTACGGCTGCGTCACAACCGAAACGATGTCCGAATACAAACCGACCGGCTTGTTGCCCTTAAGGAAACGGGCGCGGTAACGGCGCATTTCGGGCATGTTAGCTACATCGGATTTCGAAACTAAAGCCTCAGACCTTTGCTGAAGGTTTAAAATATTTCTTCGTCGTTTATTATTTTTATGCTACGATTACCGCCGATTTACTCAATTTATCCCGTGACGGAGAAAATCTCATGAAAATATTCATCAGTTGGTCAGGCGACCGCAGCCACGCTGTCGCCAAAGCATTAAACGATTGGCTGCCGAAAGTTATACAGTTTGTAAAGCCTTTCTATTCACCTGAAATCGAAAAAGGAACTAAAGGAATTGACGAAATAAATGCGAGCCTCGAAGGAACAAGCTTCGGCATTATCTGCTTAACCCGCGAAAATCTTGAAAGCAAATGGATTCATTACGAAGCAGGCGCTCTTGCCAAAACCGAAGGCGCACGCGTCTGGACATTGCTTCTCGACATCACTCACTCGGACGTAACACAACCGCTCGCCCAATTTCAGCACACGTTAGCCAAAAAAGATGATATTTTCCGATTGCTGGATTCAATAAATAAAAACTTGCCACAATCGTTGGAGCCGAAAATTTTAATTGATTCTTTTGAAAAATGGTGGTCGGACCTTGAAGATGAACTACAAAAAGCCGAAAAATCAAACGAACGAAAGCCAAAGTCTGCTGGCGAAAAGAGTGAAAATGTTCGCCCAGACAGAGAAATTCTTAATGAAATTTTAGAAACTTTACGAAATATTCAGCGAAAAGCGAATAAAGTTCCTGATATCTTAGTCGAGACTAATGCCTCTCCAAATGTTGAAAATTCTTTTCGCTCTGAAAAGATTTTTTCTTATGCGACTTTTAAATTACCTATACGTCGAGAATTTGCAGAAAGTGTAATTGAAGTGATAAGCAAATCTATAATTAATAAATTTGGCGATTCGGAAATTAATACTTCTGAAGTTAAAGATGGATATAAATTTGAAATTCGCTTATTAAATCCTGTGACATACGAGAATTTATCTAATGAGCTAAAGTTGATAGTGAGAGGCTTTGGGTTTTATCCATCCCATTTAACTATTGCTTAGATATAGCAATCTTTTCCTGGTTTTGACGCTTTACCAAAGGATAATACGGCAAGTTGCCTTAAGCCAGACTCATTTCGAGTTCCGGTTTGGATGGCTCGCGGTTGGCGTGGACTTCGTTGACGGCTTCAATCATGGCGGCGACGATTTCTTTTTCCCATTTGTCCCAGTTGCCTTCGACGCGGCAGCCGGCGGCGTTTTTGTGTCCGCCGCCGCCGAATTTTTCGGCGACTCTCGCGACGTTGATGCCGTCTTTTGAGCGCAGAGAAACGCGATAAGTGTTCGGGAAAGTTTCGCGCATGTAGACGACGGCTTCGACTTCTTTGGCGGCGAGCGGGATGTTGACGAAGCCGCTGTTGTCGCCGTCGACGGCGCCGGATTTTTCGGTCATTTCTAAAGAATGGCGCATCCAGGCGACGCGTCCGGATTCGTCGCGTTTGACCGTATCGAGAACCTGTCGCATCAGCTCGATGCGGCTCCACGGGTAGGAATTGTAAACGGCTTCGGAAATCTGCGCGGGGCGGACGCCCGCCTTGACGAGCTCGGACGCGACTTTTAAGGTGCGCTCGGTCGTGTTCGGGAAATGAAACGAGCCGGTGTCGGTGACGAGCGCCATGTAGACGCATTCGGCGATTTCTTTGGTCACGCGCCCGCCGATTGCCTTGCACAGATTGTAAATCATTTCGCCGACGGCTGATGCGGTGGCGTCAATCCAGTTGACCGTGCCGAAATGCTCGCTCGTCGCGTGATGGTCGATGTTGACGGTGAATTGCTGTTCGAGATTTTTGATGCCCGGACGCGTGATGTCCGAGCATTCGATGACGAAAACGGCGTCGTAATTCCGGTCGATTTCGGAGACGGTTCGGATTTCGCCGGCGCCCGGCAGCGAGAGATAAGAAGGCGGGACGGAATCGCGAACGATGACTTCCGCCGTTTTACCGAGCGAGCGCAAAAGCCAGCACAAACCGAGCGACGAGCCGATTCCGTCACCGTCCGGTCGGACGTGCGTCGTGATGGCAAAATTCTGCTTATTTTCAATAAGTTCTACTACTTGACTTAACATCTTCAAACAGGGCTGAGGGATGAGGGATAAGGGATGAATCAAGAAGAATTTGTTTCTTATGATTCATCCTTCATCCTTCATCCCTCATCCTTTCCCACTTTTATTTCTTCTAAAATCCGGTCGATGCGTCCGGCGCGCTCCTCGACCGTGTCGCGGACAAAATGAATCTGCGGCGCGTGGCGCAGATTTAAATTCAGAGTCACCTGCTGGCGGACAAATTTTTCGGCGTGATGCAGCGCCTTCATCGCTTCCCGAATCTCGTTTTCCTCGCCTTCGACCAGAACGAAGACCTTCGCGTCGCGCAGGTTGTCCGACAGACGAACTTCCGTCACGGTCGCCGATTGCACGCGCGGGTCTTCCAGCTCATAACCGACAATCTCCGTAATTTCTTCGCGTAAGGTTTCCGCAAATCTTTCAGGACGACGCATATTTTTGAGGGATGAGGGATGAAGGATGAGGGATGAAATTTGTTTTCACTCATCCCTCATCCTTCATCCCTCATCCTTTTAAAGTTCTGTTGCCGCGACTCTCTCGATGATGTAGGCTTCGATTTCGTCATCGACCTTGATGTCGTTGAAATTGACCAGACCGATGCCGCATTCGAATCCGGTGCGGACTTCCGAGACGTCTTCCTTAAAGCGCCGGAGCGAGTCGATGTCGCCTTCCCAGATGACCACGCCGTCGCGAATCAGGCGCGCTCTTGCCTGGCGGCGAATGACGCCGTCGGTGACGCGGCAGCCCGCGATAGTGCCGACACGCGTGATTTTGAAGACTTCCTGAACCAGCGCTTTGCCGAGGATGACTTCTTTTTCAATCGCGTCGAGCATGCCGATTTGCGCCGCTTTGATTTCTTCTTCAATCTTGTAAATGATTGAATGCAGGCGAATATCGACGTCTTCCTGTTTCGCTACTTCCGCCGCTCTCGATTCCGGTCGGACGTTGAAACCGATGATGACCACGGCTGTCTGCGTGTTGTCGGCTTGCGTCGCCGAAGCGAGAAGGACGTCGGATTCGGTAATCGCGCCGACGCCGGAGCGTATGACGCGGACTTTGACTTTCTCGGTCGAAAGCTTTTCGAGCGTGCCGCGCAAGACTTCGACCGAGCCCTGCACGTCGGCTTTGAGAATAACCAGCAGCTCTTTGACTTCCGCCTGACCGAGCGATTCGATGCCGCGTTTCGTCGTTTTCAGCATCGCCGCCTGACGCGCTTTCATCTGGCGCTGACCGGCGATGGAAACCGCCTGGTCGAGATTAGCGACGACCTGAAAAGTGTCGCCCGCGCCCGGCATTCCCTGCAGACCGAGAACTTCGACCGGCGTGGCGGGCGGCGCTTCGGTAATAATTTCGCCGCGGTCGCTGAACATCGCGCGCACTTTGCCGTTGACCTGTCCGACGATGAACGGGTCGCCGACGCGCAGAGTTCCCTGCTGAACCAGCACCGTCGCCACCGAGCCGCGCCCTTTATCGAGCTTGGCTTCGAGCACGACGCCTGACGCGCGACGCGTCGGGCTGGCTTTCAAATCCATGATGTCGGCTTGCAGCAGAACCGTTTCGAGCAGAGTATCGAGATTTTCGTGCTTTTTCGCCGAGACGGGAATCATTTCCGTATCGCCGCCCCAATCCTGCGGCTGAAGCCCGAGCGTCGCAAGTCCCTGTTTCACTTTGTCGGGATTCGCGTCCGGTTTATCAATCTTGTTAATCGCGACGATAATCGGCACGCCGGCGGCTTTCGAGTGCTCGACGGCTTCGACCGTCTGCGGCATCACGCCGTCGTCAGCCGCGACGACCAGAATGACAATGTCGGTCGCTTTCGCGCCGCGCGCGCGCATCATCGTAAACGCTTCGTGACCGGGCGTGTCTAAAAAGACGACGCGTCGCTGTTCCGTGGGATTATCCGGATTCGGCACGAAAACGCTGTATGCGCCGATGTGCTGCGTGATTCCGCCCGCTTCGCCTTCCGCGACGTTCGCCGAGCGAATCGCGTCGAGCAAGCTGGTTTTACCGTGGTCGACGTGTCCCATAACGGTCACGACCGGAGCGCGCGCCAGCATCACATCATCGGAATCAGCCGCGATGAGCTCTTCAAATTCCTGCTCGACGACCATCTCTTCAAACGGCACGAAGCTGACGCTGTAGCCGAATTTTTCGCCGAGCTCGTGGGCGAGCTTTTCGCCGATGGGCTGGTTGAGCGTGGCGAAAACGCCGCGTTTAATCAGCAGCTGGACGACGTCTTTCGGCACGATGCCGAGCTTTTCGGCAAAATCGCGGACGGTCGCGCCTTCCACGAGACGAGCCGTTTTCAAATCGGTCTGGTCTGATTTGCCGACCTGGTCGAGAATGCGTTCCTCAATCGAGCGCGGGCGCTGAAAGTCAATTTCTCTTTCCTCAAAGCGTCCGCCGCCTTTCACGTCGTTGCGGCGGTCGCCGCCTTTTTTCACATTGCCGCGGCGTCCCTGCTTGCGCGTGTCGGGCGGCGGCGTATAGACGGTTTGCGGCGTGGCGGTTTCGCCGGGCGTGCCGCGAAATTCGGGTTTTCTGCCGCCGTCGCGTAAATTTCGACGGTCGCGGTCGTTCGTTCTGCCGACCGGCGTCTGAACTTTTTCGACCTTTTGCACCGGCGGCGGTGTCGGCGCGACGACGCGCTCGCCCTGTTTCATACCGGCGTCGAGCGCTTTTTTGTTCAGAACGAGTTTTTTGACCTGCGTTCCGGTCGGACGCACAGCCTGCGGCGTCGTCACGGTCGTATCGGCGGGCGGCGTTTCTTCGACGTCGGCTTCGACCGGCGGCGCTTCAATCGTTTCTTCGACCGGCGCGGCTTCGACAATTTCCTCGACGGGCGCAGCTTCGATGACCGGCTCGATTTCTTCTTCGACCGGCTCAGGGGCTATTGCTGCCGTTTCGGTTTCAGCCGAAGGCGGCTGCACTCTTTTGGCAAGCTTGAAGGTGCGATTGGCGACTTTCGGCTTGGCTTCTTCGACTAATACTGGCGCTGTGATAGTTTTTTCTTCCTTCTTTTCTTCGACCGGCGGAGCAGCAGCAGCAGCAGTGTCGGCGGCGGTTTCGACGGCGGGAATTTCCGCTTCGACTACAGGCGCTTCTTCGACTGCCGGAGCGGCGGATTTTTCTTTCTTGATGACCTTGATAGTCCGCACGGGCGCGACTTCTTTTTTCGGAAAGTAGCGGTTGCGGATTTTTTCCGCCAGCTCTTTGCTCACCGAATTTGAAGGCACACTGATATCGGCACCTTCGCGCCGCAGCTCTTCGATGATGCGCTTCGTATCCTGTTTTAATTCTTTGGCTAAGTCGTAAATACGAACTTTATTGCCTATTAGCGTCATAATGGTTGCTTTCTCTGTAGTTCCTGAACGCGGTGAGTTTGACCAAAGAGAAAGCGGAAAATTATCTAACTTTTCACCGCACCGCGTTCCCTTATCTTCGCCGTCATTGCTGCGCTTCTTCCGCCGAAACTTTATCGTTTTCGGTTTCTTCAGTATTTGATTCTTCGGTCTGCGATTCTTCAGTTTCCGAAGCCTCTTCCGTTTCCGAAGATTCTTCCGTTTCCGAAGCTTGTTCTTCGACATCCGGCGATTCTTCCGTTTCCGAAGATTCTTCGGCGTTCGATTCTTCGGGCGCGGAAGCTTCCTCAGTATCCGAAGATTCTTCCGTTTCCGCCGAAGCCTCTTCTACATTTGATGATTCTTCCGTTTCCGGAGTTTCTTCCGCCCCGGCTTCAATTGTTTCTTCCTCTGTTTCAATCGTTTCCGCTTCGTCGCCCGATTCATCAGCCGGAGCGCTGGCGGCGTCTTCCTTCGCCTTGACCACCGCTTTCGCCGCGTTCAGAATCTTCTCCGCCTGGTCGAGACTCGTATCGAGCATATCGACCAAATCGTCAACAGACATTGCCGCCAGCGTTTCGACGTCGTTGACACCCGCTTCTTTCAAATCGTTGGCTTGCGCCGGCGTCACGCCTTCGAGCGCGGAAACCGGAACGGCTTCGCCCGAAGCCATCATCTTGCCCATCTGCTGGGCGATTTCTTTCTTGATAACTTCTTCGCTGACAATATCTATGTCCCAGCCGACCAGACGCGTCGCCAGACGGACGTTCTGACCTTTTTTACCGATTGCCAGTGAAAGCTGGTCTTCGACGACGATGACCGCCATCTTGCGCTTGTTGATGTCGACGATGCGCACCTGGCTGACTTTCGCCGGTGAAAGAGCGTTTGCCGCAAACACGGACGGCTCTTCCGACCATTCGATAATGTCGATTTTCTCGCCGCGCAGCTCTTTAATAATCGACTGCACGCGCGAGCCTTTCATCCCGACGCACGCGCCGACCGGGTCGACGTCTTTTTCGTTCGACGCGACGGCGATTTTCGCGCGGTCGCCCGGCTCGCGGACGGCGGATTTAATCACGACCGTATCGTCGTAAATCTCCGGCACTTCCATTTCAAACAGCCGTTTCAAAAGCTCAGCCGAAGCGCGCGAGACGATAATCTGCTGACCTTTCGGGTCTTTCGTGACTTCGGCGATGACGACGCGGATGCGCTCGCCCTGATTCCAGTT
The DNA here is from genome assembly GCA_036389695.1 of Pyrinomonadaceae bacterium. Taxonomy (GTDB): domain Bacteria; phylum Acidobacteriota; class Blastocatellia; order Pyrinomonadales; family Pyrinomonadaceae; genus JALZHR01. Next base: position 1,902 of record DASVWG010000301.1, on the reverse strand, counting down.
TTCGCTTCTGACCTGCTCGCGGCGCGGCAGAACCGCTTCCAGATTGTTGCCGAGGTCGATAATCATATCGCCGCGCTCAAATCTTTTCACCGTGCCGTTTATCAGCTCGCCTTTGCGGTCGATATATTCGTCGTAAACTTTTTCGCGCACGGCTTCGCGCACTTTCTGGACGAGAATCTGTTTCGCCGTCTGCGCCGCGATGCGTCCCAAATCTTCGGTCGGCAGAGGCAAAAGCAGCATATCGCCGATTTCGATTTCGTCGCCCGCCATCTCCTGCGCTTCCACTAAAGAAAGCTCGGTCTGCGGATTTTCGACTTCCTCGACGACTTCCTTCTGCGCGGAAATCTCAATCATTCCTTCTTCGTTGTTCCAATCGACCTGGATGCTTTCGCCGGTTTTGTCCTGCGCCTTAAACTGCTTTCGCGCCGCCGCGCGAACGGCGTCCTTCATCGCTTCGATAATCATGTCACGGTCTAAACCGTGTTCCGTGCACAATGCGTCAATGCTTTGCCCGATGCTTGATGTCATATTCGTCTTTTCGTCCTTTGTCCTTTGTCCTTTGTCCTTTGCGATAAAACCTGCGAAGGACGAAGGACTAATAACGAAGGACTATTTCGTTCGCTTGAATTCTTCGTTTAAATCAATCTCTAAATTAGCTTTTGCTACCTGGTTGTAAGGGAAACTAACTTCGCCGTTGGTTTTGTCTTCGAAGATGATGTTTTCGCCGTCAATAGTTTTGATTCGCCCGCGAAAATTTCGTTGCCCGTTAATTGGCTCATGCGTCCGAACCCGCGCCAGATTTCCGCTGAATTTTTCAAAGTCTTTCAGGTTGTAAAGCTCGCGCTCCAAACCCGGCGAAGAAACCTCCAGCACATAAGCCGAAGAGATAAAATCCTCCGCGTCCAGAACCGCTTCCATCTGCCGGCTCACCGTCGTGCAATCCTCGACCGAAACGCCGCCCGGCTTGTCAATAAAAACCCTCACCGTCGGACTCTTCACCGTCCCGACCACATCCACGTGAACCAGCTCAAGATTATTCTTCCCCGCCGCTTCGGCGGCAATCGCCTGAACCCGTTCCGCAATCACCAGCTTATTCATTTCCCAAACTCTATCACCAAAATAAAAAGTGGGCGCGAACCCACCGAGAACGTCTCAACGCCTTTCAGCAAACGAATATCATACACGAAAGGGTGGGTAAAAGGCAAGGAAGGATTGAGTTGAGAAGTGCTAATTCTTAGTTGGTGATGCAATTAATCTTGATGTGTAGTCACCAAATAAAAAATTCTTCCTTCAACTTTCACCCTGTGTTAATATAGCGCCGTTTTCGTTAAAGAAATTTTGATTAATAGAAACGATAAAAAATAAGCCTAATGCCAGAAAGTGAAATTAAAAGTAAAGATAACATTGGAGTTGTAAATAATCCTTCAATGGAAACCAAAACTGAAAGTCCGACCGATATGAATCATCATGAACGGACATTCATTTTTGCGACCGTATTTGCTCATATAGGATTGCTTCTTAAAGTCGGATTCGAGTCTCAAAAATGGACACAAATTGAATTTATTTTTGCTTATTCCGCTTGTGTTCTAATTTTCATTCAATTTCTTATCCGTTACCTAGCAATAACACATTTATACGGAACTGAAGTTTCGATACGCAGTTGGGTAGTGAGTATTCTTATAGTGATTACAAGTTTGATTTTAATAAACTCCAGTTTATATTTTCCTTTCTGGTTCCTCATATTTGGAATTCTTTTAATCCTTGCTTCTTTGAAAACTGGGCAAGTAATAAATTCGCTTGTGGCATCCGACAAAAATAACGAAAATTCCGACGAAAATGACGAAAATTCCGACGAAAATGACGAGAATAGTGTAGAAAGACGAAATCGTTTGGGGGAATTTA
>DASVWG010000300.1:0-2827 GCA_036389695.1 Pyrinomonadaceae bacterium | reverse complement strand
CATTACTGCCTCACAAAATCAAATCGCTTTTAGACTTATCGCCGATTACACAGTGCGTCAATTTCTATCAAAAAGACATTTTGCTCAGGAAATTTTTCGTTAAATAATTTTTCGCCTGAATGTGGGTGTTTATTTGCCTATCAGCGCGAACGGCGACCAGAAATACGGGTGAGCGTTTTGCCTGATAAAGCTGCATTGTGCGATTTGTAAAGCTTTAGATGTTTCTTTTCCGGCTGCGAGTTGCGTGTAAAATTCATGCATCAAGGCGGTTGTCGCCTCGTCGTTGACCGTCCAGAGGCTCAAAACCAGAGAACGCGCGCCCGCCGTCAGAAAGCCGCGCGCCAAGCCCAAAATTTCGTCGCCCGCGAAAATTTCGTTCAAGCCGGTTTCGCAGGCGCTTAAGGTGACGAGCTCGGCGTTTAAGCGCTGCGCGCAGATGTCGCGCACGGTTATCCAGCCGTCGGCGAGATGCAGGCTCGAAAACAGTGGATTTTCCGGTCGAAACTGCCCGTGACAGGCGAGATGAAGGGCGTCAAACTGCGGCGCGTTTCGGGTGTAAGCGCCGAAAGTCGCCGCTTTGCCGGAAAAAGTTTTCGCCTTCGGGAAAATTTTTCCGAGCGTTTCGATTTCGCGTGTGACGAGCGGAATTTTCTCGTCGGCAAAGCCGATCAGCAGCGCGTTTTTGATTTTTCGCGCGGGCTTTTTCTCCAAAAATTGCCAGACGGTCGCGCTCGGCGCGTAAGAGATTTTTCGCGTTTCAACCAGATATTTTTCGTCGCGCGCCCGCCGCAGCGCGTGAAACGGAACGTAATGCAAAACGCCGACCGGCACAATCGTTAAATCGCGCCCGTCCAGAAATTTTTCGAGCGGCTTGACGAGACAGGCGTAAAGCTTCGCGAGATAAAAATCGGCGCGTTTTTTCAATTCGTCGACGAATTTTCCCAGACTTTTCGCGCCGTAGCGCAGCGCGCCGAACTGAAACTGCAAGCCTTCCAGAAAGGCGAAAACCTGCGTTTCCTTCACCAAATCTTTCACGAAATGAATTTTTTTATTCGTGACGACAAACGCCGAAAAACAATTGTCAAAACTGACGAATTCGATGAGCGCCTTTTCGCCGCCGATTTGTTTTTGCAGCGCGGCAAAATTGAAAGATTCGCCTTTCGCGTCCGCGTTTTCGCCGGTGCTTTCGATTTGCCGCAAAACGTCGGCGATTTGCTTTTCGCGCTTTTGCGCTTCCCGTTGCAGATTGGCGGTTTCCGCGTTTTCGGCGCGGCTGAGGCGGCTGTAAAACCAGTTTAATTCCTCGCGCAAAGTCTCCAATTTTTTCGTTAATTTCGTCGAAGCGTTGTTTTTCGACAGTTGCAGATTCCCGTTCGCGATTGATTCCGCCAGCGAGCGAGAGCGCGCTTTTTCAATCATCAGAAACGCGTCTTTGATTTTATTTTCCGCCAGATAAATCCGCGCCAGATTTTCAAACGGCGCGAGCTTGTTTGCCAGAAACGCCATCCGGAATTCTTCCGCCGGAAGCGGCGAGCGCAGGGTTTCAATCAATTTAATCGCTTTTTTGAAAAACTTTTCCGCCGCCCGCAGCTCGCCTTTTTGCCGGAATAACTTTCCGAGCGAGTTCAGCGCCAGATGGACAAGCTGCGGCTGTTGGGCTTTAGTCGCGTCCGCAAACACTTCGTTTAAAAGAGTTTCCGCTTTTTTGAAATCGTTCAGATTTGCCGACGCTTCGGCTTGAATCCATTTGGTCATCAGACGATGCCGCAGATTTTCGCTCGCGGCAAGCAGATTCGCGGCTTCGTCCGCCAAACCGAGAGCCTTTTTAAAATTTTCCTGTTCGAGCTCCAGATTGGCTTCGGTTAATTTGACGACCGCCGCGCCGACCTTGTTTTTTTCGCGATGGTAAAGCTGCGCGGATTTTTTCAATTGGCGTCGCGCCGCCCGCGTCTCGTTCAGAACGACCGCCGCGCGTCCGAAATTTGCCCGCGCCCGCGCCTCTTCGCCCTGCAATTTCAATTTGCGCAGCTCTTCGGTGATTTTTTCGTAAATCGAAAAAGCTTCTTTGGCGAGATTCAATTCCAGATAAATGTCGGCGATTTCCAGTTCGGCAATCGCGGTTTGATGCGGCATTTCCAGCGTTTCGTAAGTTTGCCGCGAAAGCTCCAGAGACTTTAAAGCTTCGTTGAAACGACCGCGAAAAAGCGCGAGATTGCCCCGGCTCGCTTCGATTTCCGCTTCGGTGACGAGCATTTTCGATTCGCGCGCGTTTTCCAGAGCCGAAGCGTAAAATTTTTCGGCTTTTTGAAAATCGTTTAATTCGGTGTAAGTGTTGGCAAGACCGTTTTCCGCCATCGTGAGCCACGTTTTTTCGCCGGTTTTCAAAAAACGTTTTCGAGCCGAGAGACAATATTTTTCGGCTTCGCGGTGCTGCTCGCGTCGCGAGACGATGTTGCTCAGGTTCATCTCGATTTTGCCCGCCGCCAGCTCATCGCCGTATTTTTCAAAAATTTTCAGAGTCTTTTTGCTCGTTGCAATCGCTTCGTCGTAGCGCCCGAGCATCGCCAGCGCGATGAGCTTGGAAACCTGCGTCTGCGCCGCGTCGTGTTCCCTGCCGATTTGAAAAAAAAGTTCCGCCGCGCGGTCGAGATTTTTAACGGCTGATTCGAGCCTGCCGCGCGTCAGCTCGGCGATGCCCGAAACCCAGTAGGAAAGCGCCGAAATTTCCTCGCGCGGATTGATTTTCACCAGAGTTTTTAGACCCAGCGCCGCCTTTTGCGCTTTCACCGGCTCGGTCGTCCAAGCCGCGTAACAAATTTCCTTTAAA
>DASVWG010000299.1:0-14302 GCA_036389695.1 Pyrinomonadaceae bacterium | reverse complement strand
AAAGCGAATAATGCATCGAAAATAGAAAATCCAAGCTATTCGCCATTCACGATTCACAATTCACAATTCACGATTTACGATTTACGATTCACGATTCACGATTTACGATTCTCTTATGCTGGAAGCGAAAAAAAGTCGATGGTTTGAAGAAATTTTTGCCGTCTACAGCCGCAATTTGCTCAGGCGTCGCTTTCATTCGCTGAGTGTTTCCGGCTTGGATTTTTTGAAAAAACAAAGCGCCGACGCGCCTTTTTTAATCTATGCGAATCATTCGAGCTGGTGGGACGGTTTGATTGCTTTCCGGATTTCGCGCGAAATTAAATTAAATAGTTTTATAATGATGGAAGAAAAGCATCTGAAAAGACTGTTTCTCTTTCGTCGTCTCGGCGCGTTTTCCGTCGTCCGCGAAAACTCGCGCGAAGCCGCGAAAAGCCTGAATTACGCGGCAAATCTGCTGAAAGAAAATCAGAACCGAACGCTCTGGATTTTTCCGCAGGGCGAGATTTTGCCGAACGATAAAAGACCTTTGAATTTTTATCGCGGCGCTGCGCGCGTAATTGAAAAAGCCGGTCGAGCCGCTGCCGTTCCGCTGGCGATGCGATATGAATTTCGCGGCGAATTCAAGCCGGAAATTTTTGTGAAAATCGACGCGCCGCAATTGATTCAGGTCGATAAAAATTTCGACGCAAAAGTTTTAACGAAACAATTCGAACGACAATTGACCGAAACTTTGGACGATTTAAAAACGGATGTTTTGACAAAGCGATTTGATGATTACGAGAAAATCGTTTAAAAATAAAACAAATCGAAAATCGAAAATCAAAAATCGAAAATTCCAAAAATGCCTTTCCCGAAGTCTCCGACAATTGAAATGCCGATTCTGCAAGAGTTATACGCCATCGGCGGCGCGGAAGACGTGCGTTTTTTATATGAAAGACTGACCGCGTATTTTCCGCAGTTGGACGAAAACGAGCTTCGCGGAATCCGCAACGGGACGAAAGCGAACTGGCGCAAGCTGATTCAAAAAGCGGGCAAAGAATTAGACGAAAAAGGACTTTTGACGCGCAATCGAGGCTTTTGGAATCTGACCGAGAAAGGAAAACGCACCGTCGCCAGCGAGACGGAAGGCTTTCTGATTTCCAAGCCGGAACAAAAGGAGCTGAATCATAAAGAGATTCAGGAAATGCTCGTCGAAATCGGCTTGTCGTTGGGCTACGACGCCGAAACCGAGTTTGAATATTACGATGTCGTCTGGCGCGAAAAGCGTTCGGCGCAGAGGCTTTCGCACATTTTCGAAGTGCAGAGCAAAGGCAATATCGATTCCGCTTTCGCCAAATTAAAACGCGCTCACGACGCGCAGCGCACGAAGCCTTTTCTCGTTCTTGCCTCGGAGCGCGACACGAACCGCGCCAAACAATCGCTCGAACGCGAATTTCACGAATTATCCGATGTTTTAACGATTCTGAGCTTCGCCGAACTCGAACGCATTCACCGTAATCTACGCGCGATTGCCGAAATTTTGCCGAAGTTTCTGGAAAGGTAATTTAACCACAGAGAACACAGAGGTCACAGGGAAATTCAAACAGGATGGACAGGATGGGCAGGATAAAAGAACAAAGCTCAACGTTTTTATTTTTAAATTATCCTGTTCATCCTGTCCATCCTGTTTGAATCCACGTTTATCTGTGTTCATCTATGGTTTCATTTCTTCACGGCTTTGCGTTAAAATTCTTTCAGTTAAAATATTTATATGAAAGCAGAAACGCCGATTCGGCGGCAGTATCTTGAAATCAAAGCCAAGCATCAAGACGCGATTTTGCTTTTCCGGCTCGGCGATTTTTACGAAGCCTTTGACGAAGACGCCGTGCTGCTGGCGAAAGAACTCGATATTGTTTTAACCTCAAGGTCGATGGGAAAAGATGAGCGCGTGCCGCTGGCGGGCGTGCCGCATTTTGTTCTTGAACGTCACCTGGCGACGCTGATTTCACGCGGTCATCGCGTAGCGATTTGCGAGCAGACGAGCAGCGCGCCGATTAAAGGAAAAGACGGCAAAAAATTGATTCAGCGCGAAGTCGTGCGCATCGTCACCGCCGGAACGGTCATCGAGCCGAGCCTTTTGCAAAGCAAAACGAACAATTACCTGTGCGCTTTCGTCAGCGACGGCTTGCGCGCCGGAATCGCTTACGCCGACGTGACGACCGGCGATTTTGCCGCCACCGAAATCGAAAACGCCGACGCGATAACCGAACTTCAGCGGTTAGCGCCCGCCGAGATTCTTTTAGCCGAAACGGAAGAAACTTTCAGCAATCAAAATCTGCCGACGTTTGTGACGCGTCTGGACGCCGAAATTTTCTCTCCGGAAAACGCGCGGAAAACTCTTTTCAAGCATTTCAATACAAAAACTTTGCAGCCTTTCGGACTGGAAAAATCGCCGCTCGCGACGACGGCAGCGGGCGCTTTAGTTGCTTACTTAAACGATTCGCAGACCGGCGCGGCGGAGCAGTTGACGCGTTTGACGAGCTACGACAGCCGCGATTATATGCTGATTGACGCGCAGACTTTGCGGAGTCTGGAAATTTTTGAAAGCGCGGCGGGCGCGAGCCTTTTATCCGTTATCGACCGCACGAAAACCGCGATGGGCGGCAGACTTTTGCGGCGCTGGCTGCGGCAGCCTTTGCTCGATACGGCGGAAATTTATAAACGTCAGGAACATATCGCGTGGTTTAAAGATAATTCAAACGAACGCAGGGAGCTCGCGCATATTTTCTCGGAAATGAAAGATTTGGAACGGCTTTCGAGCCGCGCCCGCGCGAATTTCATTTCCGCTTACGAGCTTCGAGCGTTTGGCAAAAGTCTGGAATTGATTCCGCGAATTAAGCGGATTTTGCAGGGCGATACCGTTCGCTTCAATCAATTGCTCGCGCATCTGCCGGATTGCGGCATCACGGCAAAGCTGATTGATTCGGCAATCAGCGAGGAATTGCCCAATCGCTACGCCGAGCAAATCGGGATTATCCGCGAAGGCTTTTCCGAAGAATTGGACAAGCTTCGCGCGACGCTCTACGACGGCAAAGGCTTTCTCGCCGAGATGGAAAAACGCGAGCGCGAGCGCACCGGAATCAAAAGTTTGCGCGTCGGCTACAACAAGGTTTTCGGCTATTACATCGAGGTCACGAAATCGAATCTGCATCTCGTGCCGAGCGATTACGTGCGCAAGCAGACGCTCGTTCCGGCGGAAAGATTCGTCACCTTAGAGCTTAAAGAACACGAATCTTTAGTCGTCCACGCGAAAGAAAGAATCACGGAATTGGAAAATTCGCTTTTCCGGCAGATATGTGGGGAAATCGGCAAAGCGCGCCCGCAGATTTTGCTCGCGGCTTCGACCGTTGCTTATCTGGACGCGATAATCGGTTTGGCGGACGCCGCCGACGAGATGAATTACGCGCGCCCGACCGTCAACGAAACTTCGCTTTTGCGCATCAAAAACGGTCGTCACGCCGTCGTCGAAAAAATTCTGCGCGAGCAAAACGTCGAATTCGTCGCCAACGATTCCGCGCTCGGCGGCAACGGCGCGCCGAATATCGCGCTGATTACGGGACCGAACGCTTCGGGCAAATCGACTTACCTCAGGCAAATCGCTTTAATCGTTCTTCTGGCGCAAATCGGCAGCTTCGTTCCGGCTGACGATGCGGTCATCGGCTTGTGCGACCGCATTTTTACGCGCATCGGCTTGTATGACCGTATAGGCGCGGGCGAATCGACGTTTATGACCGAGATGATTGAGACGGCGGAAATCCTGCATCACGCCACGCCGCGCTCTCTGATTTTGCTCGACGAGCTTGGACGCGGAACTTCGACTTTCGACGGTTTGGCGGTCGCCCGCGCCGTTCTGGAATTCGTCCACAATCATCCGAAACTGAAAACGCGGACGCTTTTTGCCACGCATTATCACGAATTGGCGGAACTCGAAGGCGTTTTGCCGCATCTGGAAAATCTGCACGTCGAGATTGAGGAAAGCGCGGGCGAATTGACTTTTAAATACAAAATCTCGCGCGGCGTCGCGCTGAAAAGCTACGGCGTTTACGCCGCCAAGCTTGCCGGTCTGCCGAATCCGGTCATTCGCCGCGCCGAAGAACTTTTAAAGGAATACGAGGGCGGAGCCGAGAGTCAGGAGTCGAAGCCAGAGAGTCAATTTGACGACGAACTGCGAAAAAAATTGTCGGAAATCGACACCGACAGTCTTTCGCCGGTCGAGGCTTTGATGAAGCTTTACGAGCTGAAAAATATTGCCAACGAGGAGAAAAAGTTGGACAATAAGAGACACTTGAAAAGAGCAATCGGGTAAACGTGCATTTTCCCGTTGGTTACAAAATAAAGACTTTAAGAGGAGAACCGCAGAAGGATTATGTTTGGAACGAGCGAAATATTGTGGACGGTAGTTTCCTGGATAATTTTCGGCTTGATTGTCGGCTGGATTGCCAGATTTTTAATGTCTTCGCGGCATACGGGCGGCGCGTGGATGACGCTTCTGCTCGGCGTCGGCGGCGCGATTATCGGCGGCATCATCGGACGTTTTATTTTCGGCTTCGGCTTTCGCACCGGAAACTCGCCCGAAGATTTTACGCTGCCCAGCTTCCTTCTCAATCTGCTCTGCGCTATCTTAGGCGCGATTGCGCTCTCGGCGGCTTACCGGATTTTTCTGGATAAAAGCACCGCCGACGGTTAAAATTTTAGTTTGATGTAAAAGGCAGAAACGCGGGCGGTGATGGAGCGTGTTCTTTAACGATAAGAGACACGCTCCATAACTGTCGCGTTTCTGCCTTTTTGCAGGCTGTCTTTCAAATAAACAAAGCTGTCGTTTATCTCGTGCCGCCGACGGTAATTAAATTTCCGGCGAAGTTTCGGAATCTGAAACCGGCAAATTTTTCGTTGTAGGTAAAACCGTAATCTTCCAAAAGCCAAATCGCCACCTGTTCGCCCAGAAAAACGGATTCGGTATAATCCGAGCGCCAGTGAACGCCGCCGATGTTGCGCCCGATGGCGACGTTCGAGGCGAGTTTATTCAACTCTTCGGCGACGGTTATCGCAATATCGTAGGGAAGTCCGACCAAAGCCGTGCCGTCGGCGTTCGGTTGATAAAGCGGGGCGAAATCGCTGTAGAGCCGTTCGCTGTCGAACCACGCTTTGAGAATCGTGACGCAAGCCCCGGCAAGCGTCGCGTGTCCCGCGCCGTAAGCCGGATGCGTCGGCGAGCCTTCGGGAAACGCCTGCGGCAGAAAGAGCGAGCCGAAATTTTCCCTTAAAGGCTCGATAACGCCGGAAGAGAAGAATTTCGGATGCACCGGATAATTGCGCTCGCCGGTATATGTAAAATGCACGCGCGCGCCGAATTCTTCCGGTCGCAGGCGGCGATGCACCTGCCATTTTTGATACCAGACGGCTTTGTGCGCGCGAACCGAGACTTCGCCGAGCAGGCTGAGCAGCTGCGACGGACCAAACTCGACGAAATTTAATTGTTTGCAGTATCCGCCGGTGCGCTGGTTATAAGGGTTGTTCGGATTAATCGGAACGCCCAAGCCGCCCATGCTCGCCGGCGTCATCAGGATCAGCGCCGCGTTCAGATACGCCTGATAAATCGCGTCGTTATGGACGTATTCGGCTAGATCGCGCCCGCTGCGGATAAAGCGCGTTCCGTCGAAAACCGTCTTGCGGTCGGGCGTCCGCCCGGTTTGAATCATTTGCCATTCGGACTGGTCGGTCATAAAGTCATTCACGTGCGAAGCGTGCGGCGAACGGATTTTAGCCGGAATGGTCTGCGCGCCGTAGGGAATATCGCGCAGGAAAAATTGCGAGAGAAACGGTCCTTTCGTATCGCCGGGCAAAATTCCGCGACTGTAGACGGCAGGCGTCACCGCGCCGCCCTGCGTCGGTCCGTGATACGCCGAGACGTAATTGGTTAAATCATACGACGCTTTATCGACCGCGTCGTCCGTCGCGTAATTGATAAAAGGCACGTCGCGCGTTATCGCCTGCCAGTAATTTTCGATAATCTCGACCGCTTCGTCGATACTGGCAAATTTATACGCGGGCGGAAAGGCGACGGGCGTGAGACTCGGCGACGGGCGATTGATTAACTGGTAATAATCCTTGCCTTCGAGGTCGAAATTATAACCGGCTTGCGGCGATTCCAGACGGCGCTGCCGGTTCGGTTCGAGCGCGTTCGGAGCCAGAGCGGCTTCCGCGTCGCTCAAGGTCACGTCGCTGCAGCTGTTGCTGAAGCCGAGCAAAACCGCCTCGAATTTTTCCGGCTCGCCGCTGGCGATTGCGCCCAGCAATTTACAATATTCCGCCGCGTCGACTTCGCCGAAATACGTTCCGTCTATGCCGCTTGCGCGTTTGAGTGCTTTGGTGTAGCTGGCGAAATAATTGCGCGTTTGATAGAGAGCTTCGTCGCCGTTGCACGGATGCGTCGGAATATCCATATTTCGTTCAAACGAAGCCGCTTTCACCCTTATGTCATAGGCTTTATTGGCGCGCGCCGCGCCGGACAGCGGAACTAATTCGCATCCGGCGCAGCTGGGAAAAGGCTCGGTCTGCGCCAAAACTGCTCCTTCTTTGCCCAGCCAGTTCGGCAGGGCGAGAAAACCGGCGGTTATTGCTCCGAAAGCGGCGGCGCGACCGAGAAATGCGCGCCGGTCGAGCGCCGCGTTTTGTCTCTCTTTGCTTTTGGCGTTTGATTGAATCAAATCCTGTCCTTGAATTGCATTTGGCGCGGGGTCGGTTTTTTCATTTTTGATTTGCGCTGGTTTGTGTTTGCTCATTGCTTGAAGCCTCCTCGTTAATCTTAAAACGGGCTGTTTTTACCGGGGCGCCCGTTTATCCTGTGTGCCTGAAGAATTTTTCTGATAGCGTTTCCCGTTTACACGCTAGGAGATTCCTGTTTTGACGAGTAAAAAACCGGAATTAGCGACCAAAACCGGTCATCTGAAATCGAAAGACTGACAGCCGGCGACTGTCTTTCGAAAACGAATTATCTGCGGAAAGTAAACACGCGCACCCACGCCGCTGTCATCCGACAAAGGTTTTTAATACTTGTATTTACTTGATTTTTAGAAACGGAATGACTTAAGATGCGGGAAAGTAACAGAGCATCCTGAAACATTCGCGTTTCTATCGATGAGCTGACTCGCCTGATTGATAATTGCCTTTATCAATCAGGTTTTTATTTTCGGCTCAACCTAAAACTAACCTTCCGGTTAAATAACAAAAGCCGTCTATCGCTGTAGATAAACGGCTCGACGAAAACTTTTCTGAATTTACTAAACTGTTTTTTTTATGCTCGCCGCTCTGCGCGAGGCTGGGAATTAAGAACAACTCTCGACAAAAATTTCTGACAGCTTGTCGGCAGACTGCTGAAGCCGGGGCTAACATAAAACTTCCCACCCTTTTGGAATTTCGCCGCAGGCGTAAAATTCCCGTAAACCTTGATATGCTCGTAATAGTTGAATTATAAATTTTATAAAGCAACTTTTGTCATCAATTCGGCGCTGACTTGAGAGGAAATCCGCTTTAATTTTCCCCGTCGGAACATCTATCAAATTATTTTATGTCGTCGGTAATGATTGATAATAAACTACCACAGGATAAAAAACAGGTCAATATTTTTTGAAAAATTTAATTAGATTGGCGCCGGCAAAAAGAGCGAAGGAATTTCCTTCGCCCCGCGTAATTTTGACTGTCAAGCTTTTTCCGGAAAAACTTAAAAATCCGGCTCGGCTTTAGAATGAATATCGCAATCCGAACTGCATCCGGCGCGCGTTTCCCCGGATACTCGTAAATTCTCCCGCGCCCGCGTTGATGCTCGGAGCGGAGCCGTCAGGGTTTTCGACTGTTACAGGTCTGGCGGGAGTAATCCCGATGATGCTGATTCCGCTTAGATATTGATAATTGAAAACGTTAAAAACTTCATAACGGAATTGAAGTCGATGCCTTTCGTGCCAGGTAAATGTTTTGCCCAGATTTAAATCCACGACCGAGAAGCCGGACGAGCGGAAGACATTGCGGTCGCCCGTTTCGCCGGGACGCGGCGGGCGAAGCGCGGCGGTAAGCTCTTCGATATTTTTAAAAATATTCGCGTTTTGCCCGTCGCCGCCGCGAAAATAAGATGTGGAAATCGGTTTCGTTCTGACAAATCTCGACCTGAGCTGCCAGTTTGTCGCCCAGCCGCCCAAATCCAAAGGAGCGCTGAACGGCAAGCCGGTGTTCCAGCGGAAAATGCCGCCCAGCTGCCATCCGCCGAAAAGCGCGTCCGCGCCTCGCTCCCAATTGCCGAAAAGCTTGTGTTTCTTCTTAAAGGGAATCTGCCAGATACCGCTGGCGGTGACGACATGGCGCACATCGAAATCGGAAACCGCATAGCTGTCCTGCCGGAGAATCGGATTCAGAATAAACGCCGCGCCATAACCGCCGCTGGCTTGAATGCCCGAAGCATCGTCCATCGATTTGGAGAACGTGTAATTCAAATCAAAAATCAGCCTGCTGCCGAGACGCTGGTGAATCGACAGATTAGCGCCGTGATAATCAGATTTGCCGACCGTGCTGTAAGCCGAAAATGCCGCATATTGCGGGTGTATAAACAAATTGCTCCAGCGTTGTTGGGGACTGTAATCATTGTTGATGAGCCTTTGCAAAAATGTCCAGTCTCCGGCAGCGATGCGATGAGCTAAAAAATAAACTGCCTGAGTCGAATTGTTTATGGTCGGAATAGTTTCGGGCGGAATCTCAAAAGCATGCGCGTAAGTCGGTATCGAAGCTTGAAGGTTAGGAAAAAGATTTTCAAAATACGGAATCGGCGCGACAGAGCTGACATCGTTTGCTCCGGAATAATACCAATCATAAATTTTTCCGGCGGCAGTGTACCAATCCATACCGGAGCGCGGGTCGCGCAGATTATTGAAAGCCGCGACGTCGCGCTCCGCCAGTAAATTACGCGCCGCGCGTCCGACATATGAAGCTTCGATGTAAAGCCCTTTCCGCAGCTTTCTTCCGTAGCTGACGCTCCAGTTATAGTGAATCGGAGAAACCAGCGACGAATCGAGTGATGATTCGATTCGCGGAGTGCCGTCAGCCGGAGTCTGGAAACGGTTTATCAGCGGCGGAACGCCCGGCAGATTATTAATCTGTTGTCCGAAGCCGGTAAAGAGCGGAGCCGGATTGCCGGTCGCATTGTAAGCGTCCGCGCCGATTGACGAAGACGTCGTGAAGCCGAGCGTGCTTAATTTATCGAAGGTGACCGCCAATTGCTGTCCGAAATAATCGTTGGTAACGGCGAAACCGCCGCGCAAAACGGATTCGTGTTTCGCCCCGAACACCTTGCTCCAGAATCCCGACTTAAAGCCCGGCGACCAGGCGGCTGAGATGCGCGGCTGGAAGTTGTTTTTATCCAGGCTGTAGTATCCGGGCGCGTTGTTTTTCGGACCTGCCAGCTGAAATTGAAGCGTTTCGTTATAAGGCTGCCCGCTTTGCATGCCCGCCAGACGGCGTTTGAAAAATTCTCCTAACGGCAGCGACGGGCGAATCTGGAAACCTTCGGTTTCATAAACCGGACGGCTTAAAGCGTATCGCAAACCGAGATTCAGCGTTAAATTCGGTTTTATTTTCCAGGAATCCTGAGCATAGACGTCGTATTCCTCGGCGGCAAAGGTGCGTCGAATCGGTGTTCCGGTCGGCAGAATATTTCCGTCCAGACCATAATTATATCTGGCTGTGTATTGCGACAGACGACCGATTACGGCGGCGACTATCGCCTGATTGAATACATCGGACGTGTTGATGCCGCTAAACCCCGCGTCGCCAATCGGCGCGAGCAGCGAGGTTCCGCTGCCTTCGTAGAAAGAGGCATTTACGAATCCGTTATCAAAAGACTGCCCTAAATCCTGCCGCTTATTACGAATGATTCTGACGTTGCCGCCAAAGACCAGCGTGTAATTTCCGACAGTCCACGTCAAGTCGTCCGTCAGGTTAATAACCGGAGTGACGCGGCTCAGAGAATAAGTATAGTTAAGCGGCGAAAAGACAAGGCTGAAGGCGACGGCGTTTTGCTTTGCATCGCCGCCGACGGTAAATGACTGGCGCGTTAAGCCGGCTCTGAAGCTATTGACCTTGTTCTTTCCGATTATTTGATTATGCCCGAAAACCAGTCCGGTATTGTGCTGCCAGGTTTGCGGCGCGGGCGTGTCGGGAAACGCCGAAGGATTCGTCACGACGTCGTGCTGTTTATTTCCGCGAAAGAAAATATCCTGATTTTTGCCGATGCGATAATCGAGCCGCAAAATATGCGTGTTATATGCTTTTTTGGTTAACGCGTTAAAGCGATAGCCCGCCGTATTTAAATTGTCGCCCGCGCCGCTGGAAAAATCGTTTGCCGGATAGCGTCGCGCCGCGTCGGCAAAAACCGCCAGCGCCAGCGGATTCAGTCCGGCTTGCGCATAAATGGTATTCAGCTGCGCCCGGCTCAGCGTCAGGACTTCGCCGTTTGTCCGGCGAAGATTTATTATTCCCTGTCCCAGATTTGCCAGCGGAACCGTTTGCACGACGGAGCGCTGCGTCTTCGGCTGTCGTATTCCCTCGAATGAATAAAAGACAAACATTTTGTCTTTAACAATCGGCGCGCCGAATGTGCCGCCGAAAACGTGACGCGTGATGTTTTCGCGCGCGACTCCGGCGCGATTATTGATAAACGTGTTTGCCGAGCCTTTGGTCGGTCGGAAAAATTCAAAGACGACGCCGTGAACGCTGTTTGTTCCGCCTTTGGTCAAAAGCGAAATCTGCGCGCCCGACGAGCGACCCTGATTGGCGTTAGGATTAAAAGTCGTGACGCGGAATTCTTCGACGGCTTCGGCTGAAATACGCAGCACCGTATTAAAAGCGCCGTTGTCTCCGACCAGGTCGACGCCGGACTCCTGGTCGTTGACGTCGATGCCGTCCATCGTAAAGTTGCCCTGATCGCTCCGGCTCCCGAAAACCTCTCCGCCGGGCGCGACGCCTCCCTGCAAGCTCAATAACGTCGAAACGTTGCGCGAGTCGGTCGGCAGCTGCGGGATTGCCGATTGCATGGAAAACCCTTTACTGCCGTCCAGCGTGTTTATCAGAATTTCGTTACCGTTAATCTCAACCGTTTCCGTAATGCTGCCGACCTCAAGCTCGACGTTAATTTCCGTAGGCGTGCCGATTGAGGCGATTACCTTTTCCTGAAATTTCTTTTTGAAGCCGTCGGCTTCGATTTCAAGCCGGTAAATCCCCGGCGGAATAGACGCAAAATTGTAAACGCCGGAATCGTTTGTGACGGACGTGCGAGCGAACTTTTTTTCGTTATTCAAAAGCCGAACAATTGCGCCGGAGACGACCCGATTTCGGGCATCCGTGATAATTCCTTTGACCGACGAAAGATCGGATTGTCCCGCGCTTTGGACGGTGAACAAAAATGATGAAATGACGACGGCGGCGATTAGGCGTATACCGCTCGAAACAATCTTTTTAGCCTTCATAGTTTTTCTGGTTGTAGGCTTGAAACGGCTTATTAAGCTTAGGCGAAATATGACTCAGCTCGCGCGGGCGGAAAGGATAAACAATCCTGAGGCAGAGTGTATGCTAACTCATTTATATTTGCTCTTCAAATATTTAACTCACAGAGCTAATTTCATTAACCGGCTTTCGACCGCGTTTATAAATAACTGTAATCCGAAAGGATTTTCAATATTTTGCGTTTTGTCGGCGGAGTGAATACTAATATATAAGAAATAGCCTATTTTACAAGTAAAATCTTTGTGCCCGGCAATTTAATTACGGGGATGCGGTTAATCCGGTTCAGCGCTGTGCTCGACTGCCGTCCGTCTTATCTTGCCGAAAGCGACAATCAAGAAATGATTGTAATCAATAAAGCTCTTACCTGAAAATGAGTTAAGTCCTTTATTTAGGATATGGCTAAAATCGCGAAAACCATTAAAGTTGTTTCCTGAAATGCCGAAAACAATTTAGGGAAACTTTTATAAAAACCATTAAAGTTGTTAACTAAATGAGACTTTAACGGTTTTCAAATTTAGTATTATTAAGCAACTTGCGGCTTTTGACAATTTTGTAAAAACAATCAAAGTCTCTATCTGAATTCGAGAGCTATTATTTAAAAAGCCTGCGCCGGACTTTTATTCGGATTATTTTTTATTGAAAAGATGTTTTAAATTCAGCGTCCGGATTATCCGATGCAGATTGGCGGGATGAATACCGAGCAATCCCGCCGCTTCGGTATAGTTGCCGTTTGCCTGTTCAAGAGTTTTCAGGATTAAGTTTTTCTTCATCTCGTTAACCGCCCGGTGATATTCCGCGACAGGCAGTTGAGAATTGTTCGATTCAAGCATCGATTCCGGTAAATCTTCCGGCATAATGATGTCGGAGCCGCCCAAAACTACCGCTCGCTCGATGGCGTTTTCGAGTTCCCGAACATTACCGGGAAAATCGTAGGCTAATAAAAAAGCCCGCGCCTGCTTTGCAATACCCGAAATCGGTCGTTTGCATTTCCTTCCGTATTTTAAAGCGAAATAATCTGCCAGCAGTAAAATATCTTCCGGTCTTTCGCGCAGCGGCGGCATCGTGACCGTGACTACATTCAGGCGATAATACAAGTCCTCGCGGAAATTCCCGTTTTTGATTTCGCTTTCCAGATTCCGGTTGGTCGCGGCGATGATTCGCACATCGACGCCGAGCGTGCGCGTCCCGCCGACCCGCTCAAACTTTCGCTCCTGTAAAACGCGCAGCAGCTTAGCCTGCAAGGCGGGCAGCATCTCGCCGATTTCGTCGAGAAAAAGCGTGCCGCCGTCAGCCATTTCAAATTTGCCCTGCCTTTGCGCGACGGCTCCCGTGAAAGCGCCTTTTTCGTGACCGAAAAGCTCGCTTTCGAGCAAATTTTCGCTCAGCACCGCGCAGTTGACGGCGATAAAAGGCTTGGCTAAACGCTTGCTGTTGACGTGAACGGCGCGGGCGACCAGCTCCTTTCCGGTTCCGCTTTCGCCGCGAATCAGAATGGTGGCGTCGGTCGGCGCGGCTTTTTCGATAAAGCGATAAACGCTCTGCATACGCGGGCTTTCGCCTATCATATCGTGTTCCAGATTGATTTCGCGCCGCAGACGCCGGTTTTCGTTATTCAGCCATTCCAGATGTCTGATATTCTCCAGCGCGACGGAGAAAATGCCCGCGACAGCCGTCAAAAACTGAAGGTGATTTTCGTCAAACGATTCGGTCGAATTATCGGAATCCAGATAAATAACTCCCGTTACCCGTTCCGCGACAATGAGCGGCGCGCAAAGTAATGATTTAACCTGCGAAGTCATCAAGCTCTCGGCTTGTTTGAAAGCTGAATTCGCTTCGGCGTTTTGCCACAAAATCGCCGCTGCTTCGCGGATAACCTGTTCGGCAATCGTTTGACTTATTTTTGCCGGTTGCTTGATTTCGGATTTTCTGTTTCGGCTGAAAACGGCGGTTACGTCTTGCAGGCTTTCGCCGGTAAAGAGAATGACGCCGCGCTCGGCGGGAAGAACCTCGAAGATTGCTTCCAGCGTGTGCCGTTGAAGCGATTCCAAATCGCGCAGCTTGTTCAGGCGAATATTAAATTTTAACAACGCGCTCAAATCGCGGGCGGCGCGGTCGGACGACGAAAGCGACGCTAAAAATTGTTTGGGATTTAAATAAAGCGCATTTTGGCGGTGCAGGCGAATCGTCGAGCCGCCGCTTAAATCGTCTTCCAGCTCTATCGAATTCACGCTCGACTCGCTTTGCGTTTCGTGAAGAAGAAATAAAAACAGCACATTGCCGAGAGTAATCTGGTCTCCGTGATTGAGCGCCTGTTCCTTAACCGGAACGCCGTTCACCAGAGTTCCGTTAAAGCTTTCAAAATCGATGATTCTGAAAACCTCGTCTTCCTTTTTGATTAAACAATGGCGGCGCGAAAGAGACCTGTCCGGCAGATGAATGTCGTTGGTTTCCTCGCGTCCGATGGAAATTTCATCGCCGTCGAGAGCGAACGAAGCGCCCTCGGAAAAACCCGAAACAGCGAGCAATCTTGGATTCATAATGAGCCGTCTCACTTGAAAATTTTATTAGGTGACGCGAGTAATTTAACACAGTTTGGCTTAATCGGGTTAAATAAATAAATCTCTCGACAAAGCCGAATTAGCTTAGTGTCAGTTCTGACACTGTAAGAATGTCATTAATGACACGCTCAAGCCTGAACAGCGCCCGACACATTTTTCGC
>DASVWG010000298.1:0-20453 GCA_036389695.1 Pyrinomonadaceae bacterium | reverse complement strand
CATCTGTCTGACCGCCCAATCGCCCGCCGCTTTCAGATTCGGCGAGCCGGTCAGGCGCGGACCGTAAACGTCCGTAAAAAAGTGGAGCGTTCGCATCGCCTGCGAGTTGTCCATTCCTTCCTTGCGGATTTGCGCGTTGATGTCGTTGGTCGTCGCCGGTTTCGTCGTCGCTTGCTGCGCGAAAACCGGCGTTTGCAGCAGCATACAAAACAGCAAGAGAAGCGTCGTCGCTTTTAAGTTCATTAATTTTTTCATTTTTCCTCTGTCGGCAGAAATTTTATTTAAGTTTTGAATTTTGAGTTCGGCGTTTTTCATTCAAAACTCAAAATTCAAAACTCGAAACTTTACTATGGCTTTCCTGATTGTTACGCGTATTTCGAAAAATAGTTTGTAGTTGTCGGAAAAAGTATAAACTGTCAGACGCCTTTTTGACCACAAAGGTTACGAGAATATTTGGGTCGCGCAATAGAAAATGCTGCGTGACGAGGATTGTAGGGGCACGCCCGCGTGCCTGCCCAATGAGCGCAAAGCGCGAACCATCGTTTCAAATAAATTCAAGATTGAATTTAATCAAACCTTTATTCGCTACGCTCATTGGGCAGGCACGCGGGCGTGCCCCTACATTCGTTTTGACGATGTTTTTTTCTATCACACGACCGTTTGCCGCTTACCGCTTACTATTTACCGCTTATCCTGATTAACGTCCTCAAAACAAAAAATAAATGACAGAAAAATTTACCGGATGATAAAATATTATCAGTTCTCCAAATACGACTCGACGGTTTCCGTTTGAACAACAGGAAATTTTTAGAAAGGCTTTCGACTCTTCCTTTTTCGGATTATGCCGGACGCTTTGGGTAATTCTATGAAAGAACAGGAAAAAGATTTTGAAAACGCCGAACCGACCGCCGATTTATCGGAACTCGGCGCGGCGCGGCGCAAATTTTTAGGACAGGTTTCGACGACGACCGCCGCCTTGCTCGCCGCCAATTTAATCAGCGAGCAGCAGGCGTTCGGCTTCGACGAAGTTTTGATTGATTCGATTGCCGAAGCCGCCGTCGCGGACGAAAACGCGCTGACCGTTAAATTGAATGTCAACGGCGCGGCGCAGACTCTGACGCTCGATTCGCGCGTGACTCTGCTCGACGCCTTGCGCGAAAAACTCGGTCTGACCGGCTCGAAAAAAGGCTGCGACCACGGGCAATGCGGCGCGTGCACGGTGATTGTCGACGGGCGGCGCGTTTTGTCGTGCCTGACGCTGGCGGCGATGTGCGAAGGCAGGGAAGTGACGACGATTGAAGGCTTGGCGAAAGGCGAAGCGCTGCACCCGGTGCAGGCGGCGTTTATCAAACACGACGGCTTTCAATGCGGTTACTGCACGCCGGGACAAATCTGTTCAGCCGTCGCTTTACTGAATGAAGCGAAAAACGGCGAAGCCAGTTACGTGACCGCAAATTTGCGGGCGAGCGCGAAAAATCTGAAGCTGAGCGACGAGGAAATCCGCGAGCGAATGTCGGGAAATATCTGTCGCTGCGGCGCTTATCCGAATATCGTGACGGCGATAAAGGAAGTTCACGGCGGCAAGGCAATCAGCGATGAAGCCTGGAATTTAAGCGGAAAGGAGAAACGAGATGAGACCGTTTAAATTTTCACGCGCAACGGATGCGGCAGGTGCGGCGCAGGCTGTCTCGGCAAACAGCGAGGCGAAATTTATCGCGGGCGGCACGAACATTCTGGATTTGATGAAGGAAGGCGTGGAGAATCCTTCGGAACTCGTTGACGTTTCGCGCCTTGCGCTCGCGCAGATTCGCGCCAACGGAAGCGGCGTTTCAATCGGCGCGCTGGCGAAAAACACCGACACGGCAAATCATCTTTTGATTCGTCAGAACTACCCGCTTCTGGCGCAGGCTATCTTAGCGGGCGCGTCGGCGCAGATTCGGAATATGGCGACGAACGGCGGAAATCTGATGCAGCGAACGCGCTGCGCCTATTTTTACGATGTCGCGATGCCGTGCAATAAACGCGAGCCGGGCACGGGCTGCGGCGCGCTCGAAGGCATCAACCGGATGCACGCGATTTTCGGCTGGTCGGAGAAATGCGTCGCCGTCTATCCATCGGATATGTCGGTCGCGCTCGCCGCGCTCGACGCCGTCGTGAAAGTGCGCGGCGCTGACGGCAGGGAGCGCTCGATTCCGTTCAACGATTTTCATCGTCTGCCCGGCGAAAATCCGGAAAAAGACAATAATTTGCAGCACGGCGAATTGATTACGTCAATCGAGCTGCCGAAATCGAATTTCGCCGCGAAATCTTATTATCTGAAAGTGCGCGACCGTGCGAGTTACGCCTTCGCGCTCGTTTCGGTCGCCGCCGCGCTGGACGTCGGCGCGGGCAATAAAATCAAAGAAGCGCGGCTTGCTCTGGGCGGCGTCGCGCATAAGCCCTGGCGCGCAATGGAAGCGGAAAAGTTTCTGGCGGGCAAAACCGCGACGGAAGAAAATTTTCGTCTCGCCGCCGAAGCGGAAATGCGTCATGCAAAACCGCTGGAACACAACAAATTTAAAGTCGAGATGGGACGCCGCGCGATTGTCCGCGCGCTGAAACGGGCGATGAACGGCGACAAGGTTTAATTTGTGACTGCCTGACTTCGGATTTATATGAAAGAACGGCTTTTTAAATTAAAGATAAGGAGACTACTCAAATGCCATTTGATATCCAAAACGAATTAACCGAACTAGGGCAAACAATCGAAATTACCGGTGATGTTGGTGATGAAGGTACAGTTTCAGAGCAAATTAACTTTGAACCGGGAAGCTTAAATTCTAATGATGAATTTATCCTGATAGCATCTGTAATCGGAAATGAAGAAAATGTTGATCCTAAAAATCTGTCTGTTAAGTTACTCGACCCGAGTGAACAAACTGTTTATGAATTAGAGGCTGGGAACAAAGAATTTGGAGCGGAAGAATT
Organism: Pyrinomonadaceae bacterium; assembly: GCA_036389695.1. Lineage (GTDB taxonomy): Bacteria > Acidobacteriota > Blastocatellia > Pyrinomonadales > Pyrinomonadaceae > JALZHR01. Next base: position 17,486 of record DASVWG010000298.1, on the reverse strand, counting down.
ATTTTACATCAACGAAAATCCGATACCAGGAGTTTGGCGCATACAAGTTGAATCAGAAGGAATTGCCGCTTTTTCCGTAAATGTCGGATTCATTAATGTCGGATTCATTTCAAAAATCAGGGATTATATGCCGGGAAGATGCGATGTTTGTAAAATATCGGTAAAGGCTCTTGCCATTGCAATCTTTATAGCTTTAGCCAAAGGCGCGGCTCCGGCGTGGTTAATAGCTAAACTTGGAATTTACTTAAAGTTAATACCAGAACTGGTACTGGAATTCATTAATAGCCTAATAGGATTCCCAATCGAAAAGATAATCGAAAAGCTATGTGAAAAGATGAGACTTTGCCCATAAAATAGGCTGAAAATATAGCTAAAAACAAAGTCAAGGGGTTTATGAAAAACAAATTAAAATTTGTAGGCGATTCAATCAGCCGCATCGACGGGATTTTAAAAGTCACCGGCGCGGCGCGATACGCGACCGATTACGCGATAAAAAATCCGGCGTATGGCTTTATCTTCAAAAGCACGATTGCCGCCGGAAAAATTCTGGAAATCGACACGGCAGAAGCGGAAAAATCCAAAGGCGTGCTCGCCGTCATCACGCACAAAAACGCGCCGAAGCTGAATCCGCAAACGCCGATTCGCGGCGGCGGAATGCTGCAAAGCGCGAGCGTCGAATTTCACGGTCAGCACATCGGCGTCGTCGTCGCCGAAACTTTTGAACAGGCGCGTTTCGCGGCGCGTTTAATCAAAGTCCGTTACGAACGAACGGAGCCGAAAGTCGATTTCGCCAAGCTCGAAAAAGAAGCCGCCAAGCCGAAAGATAAAAATCTGGACGACGCCGCGCGCGGCGACGCGGAAAAGGCTTTTGCGGCGGCGGAATATAAAATCGACGCGGTTTACGAAACGCCGATCGAGCATCACCAGCCGATGGAGCCGCACGCGACGATTGCCGTCTGGGACGGCGACGATAAGCTGACGCTTTATAACGGCTCGCAGGTCGTGAACGGCGCGCAGAACGCGGCGGCGCAGACGCTGAATCTGAAACCGGAAAACGTCCGCATCATCACGCCGCACATCGGCGGCGGTTTCGGCTCGAAAGGCGGAATGTGGGGCAATCTGATTCTCGCCGCCATCGCCGCGAAAGCCGTGAATCGTCCCGTCAAGCTCGCGCTGACGCGCCAGCAGATGTTCAATTCCGTCGGCTTGCGCCAGCGTAATCGCCAGCGCCTGCGGCTCGGCGCGACGAAAGACGGAAAACTGACGGCGCTCGCGCACGAAACGACGACGCACTGCGCGATAAACGCCGAATTTGTCGAGCCGTGCGGCGACTGCTCGAAGCTGATGTATGACACGCCGAATTCGCTGATTTCCTACCGCGTCGTGCCGATGAACGTTATTATTCCGACTTATCAGAGAGGTCCCGGAAAATCGACGGGCAGCTTCGCGCTCGAATCGGCGATTGACGAGCTGGCGTTTGAGCTGAAAATCGACCCGATTGAGTTTCGCGTTAAAAATGAACCGGCGAAAGACCTTTCGAGCGGCAAGCCGTGGTCGTCGCGCAAAACCGTCGAATGTTTGCGAAAAGGCGCGGAAATTTTCGGCTGGTCGAAACGCAAAATGGAGCCGCGCTCCGTTCGCGAAGGCGACGATTTAATCGGTTACGGCGTCGCCTGCGGAACTTATCCGGCACGCCAGCGCGACACTTCCGCGATTGTCAAATTAGTGCGAAACGGAAATGACGTGAGCGCGAGTCTGGAGCTTGCCGCCAGCGATTTGGGAACGGGAACGCACACGATTCTCGCGCAGACCGCCGCCGACGCGCTCGGTCTGCCGCTCGAAAAAATCGGCGTGAAAATCGGCGATTCCGCATTGCCGCCCGCCGCCGGTTCGGTCGGTTCGGTCGGCGCGGCGAGCTTTGCCAACGCCGTCAACGACGCCTGCATCAAAGCCGTTACCGAATTGCAGGCGAAAACGAATCGTCAATGGTTCGCGCCGCTGAGCGTCGCGCAGTTGATGGAAGCCGCAAACCTGAGCGAATTTCAAACGAGAGTTGACGCCAAACCGCCGACGGACGCGAATAATTATTCGGCGCACAGCTTTAACGCGAATTTCTGCGAAGTGCGCGTCAATGCCGAAACGGGAATGGTCAGAATTCCGCGTTTTGTCGCCGTGACGGGCGCGGGACGAATTTTGAATTTAAAGACGTCGCGCTCGCAGATTGTCGGCGGCGTCATCTGGGGCATCGGGATGGCGCTGCACGAAGAATCGATTCTCGACCCGCGCTGGGGAAATTTCGTCACGCGCTCGTTTGCCGATTATCACGTTCCGGCAAACCTGGACATCGGCGAAATCGAAACCGTTTTTCTGGACGAAGAAGATAAAATCGTGAATAAACTCGGCGTCAAAGGCATCGGCGAGGTCGGCATCGTGGGCGTCGCGGCGGCGGTCGCCAACGCGATTTTCAACGCGACCGGCAAACGCGTGCGCGAGCTGCCGATTACGCCCGACAAATTAATCTGATTCCGGGCGACGCGAATTAAAATTCGAGGTGAAATAAATTTGAAAAAGATTTTCCACTCGCAACAAATTTCAATAATTTTACTGTTGACTTTGGCGTTATTGTTTTCGGCAAACAATGCCGATGCGTGCAGTTGTTTCAGCCCTTCGCTGAAAGAAGCGGTTGAAGAATCTGCAAATATCGTGATTCTCAAGCTGCAGGCGGTCGAAAAGTATCAGGAAGGCGAAAACGGCTATGGCGTGGGCGGCGTCAGGCAGTCGAGGCTGACGGTTGAAAAAGTTTTCAAGGGAAATTTTAAAATCGGGCAGTCGCTCAGCTTTAAGCAAGGCGGCGGCGGAGACTGCGTCTGGACTTTTTACGAAAAAGGAATCGGCACGGAATATCTGTTTTTTTTAGACGCCAAGCCCGACAAAAAAAATCTCTGGGAAGGTTATATTTGCTCGCGTTCAAATTCTCTGGCGGGCGCTGCCGCCGATTTGAAATATCTTGAGGCGCTGTCGAAAGTCAACGGGAAAACTCGTCTTTCGGGCACGCTCGCGCGGAGAGACGAGCCCGCCGTCGAAGGCGAAACGCGTTCCTACCATCGTCTGGCGGGAAAAACCGTAACCATTAGCGGCAACGGCAAAAATATTAAATTAAAAACGGACGAAAACGGCGTTTATGAAATTTATGATTTGCCGCCGGGAAAATACACGGTCACGCCGGAAAAAGTCACCGGCTACAAATCAGAAGACGCCGACGATAAAGATTCGGCGGAAGTTGAAATAAAGGCTAAAAGCGTGACCGAACAGGATTTTGAATTTACGATTGATAATTCCATCGGCGGCAGGTTTTTCGATTCTTCGGGAAAACCGCTGAAAGGCGTCCATCTGGATTTAATTCCGGCGCGCGGAAATGCGCCGCCGTATTTTTATCACGGCAAAGTCACGGACGAAGACGGCGCGTTTGAATTCAAGAAAATTCCTATCGGAACATATCTGATTGTCGTCAACAAAGAAAATGAAATCAGCGCGCGCCAGCCTTTCGGAACTTTTTATTACCCGAATAAAACCATCCGCGAAGAAGCCGCCGAAATAACTATCGACGCGGGCGTTCATCTGAAAAATCTGACGATTACCGCGCCGACGACGGCGGAAACGGTTACCGTCAGCGGCGTTCTGCGTTTTGAAGACGGAAAACCGGTTTCTGATGAAGCCGTCGCATTTTTTAATAATATTGACGACATAACAAAAATAAAAGAAAACGAATTCGCCGATTCCAGAGTAACCACCGACGAAAACGGGCGATTTTCGCTTAGAATTCTGAAGGGAGAAAAGGGAATCCTGTTCGGCTCGCTGTATTTCGATAAATATGAAAAGTGCCCTAAATTAGACAGCCTGATTCGGGCAAAGCGCGAAAGCTTTCGAACAACGGAAACTCCGTTTATTCTAATCGAAGCCGACCGGGATTTAACCGGAATAGAATTAAAATTTCCGTTTCCGAACTGCCCGAAAGCGAAGAAATAAAAGGCTTTTTGCGACGGAAAGGAAACGAGTTATAAAGGCAGCGTGAAAAAATTATGATTGGACGAACACAGCTTTCGGTCGTCGAACACGACGAGGAAATGCAGGCGCAGACGGCGCGGGAAAGAATTGCCGACGAATTGGAGATTCGCCGCGTCGTTGACGAAATCGACAACGCTTGCGACGCGAAAGATTGGGCGAAATGCCGCTCGTTTTTCGCGGACGAAGTCGAAGTCGATTTTACGAGTCTGGCGGGCGGCGAGCCTTTGCGGATGAAAGCCGACGATTTAATCGGCGCGTGGGAAACGAATCTTTTCGCCGAAAAGAAAACTTTTCATCTGCGCTCGAATCATTGCATCGAGATTCAGGAAAACAGCGCCGAAGTTTACTCCAAAGGCTACGCTTTCAATCTGCTCGAAAGCGGCGAAGCCGCCGGTTTTTGGGAAGTCTGGGGCGAATACGCGCACACTCTGGAGCGAACGGCGGACGGCTGGAAAGTTTCGGGCATGACTCTGAAAGTAACGCACAAACGCGGCGACGACCGCGTCCGCGAATTTCAGAAGCCGCAAAAATAATCTCGATAAACACGCGTTTTCGTAGAAATTAATTGAAGAAAATTTGCAGTAAGATTTTTTAGACATAAAGAATTAGAAGGCAAAAGGCAAAAGGTAAAAGTAAAAAATTGTTTCCTAATTTTGCCTTTTACCTTTTGCCTTTTGCCTTCCTTCCTTTGTGTTGAATTCTATGAAAGAGCTTCAGGAAATTCTCAAAAAAATCTCCGCTTTGAAGCCCGACGAAAAAGCCGTTTTAGCGACGGTCGTCGATGTCAGAGGCTCAAGCTATCGCCGCGCCGGAGCGCGGATGCTGATTGGCGCGAACGGCGAAACAACCGGCACGATTTCGGGCGGCTGTCTCGAAGCGGACGTTTTGGAAAGAGCGAAAAAAGTTCTGCGCGCGGGCGCGGCGGAAGTTTTTACTTACGACACTTCGCAGGCGGAAGATTCGGTTTTCAGCCTCAATATGGGCTGTCGCGGCGTGATTCGTATTTTGCTCGAACCGGCTCGCGACAACGCGATTTTCGAATTTTTACAGAAGTGCGTCGAGCAAAGAAAAGCGTGCGCCGTCGCCACCTTGATTGCCAAATCCGAAAGCTTCGCGCTGCCGGTCGGCGCGAAATTTCTTGCCCGCGCCGAAACCGATACAAGCGACGAAACCAACCCGATAATTCGAAACGTCCTGTCGGATGCGGTGAGCGCTCTGGCAAATAACCGCAAATTTTCAAAAATCTATGAAGCCGGTGCGGAAACCGCCGAATTTTTTGTCGAATCGATTTCGCCGCCGGTCAATCTCCTGCTTTTCGGCGCGGGCTACGATGCGCTTCCGCTTGCCGCTTTCGCCGTCGATTTGGGCTGGCGCGTGACGCTCATCGACCATCGCGCGGCGTGGGCAAACGCCGAAAGATTTCCGCGCGCCGACCGAATCATCGTTTCGCGCGCCGAAAATTTGGACGAAAATCTTTTCCGGGACGAGGCGAGCGTCGCCGTCCTGATGACGCACAATTACGAAGCCGACCGCGAGCTTTTATATCGCCTGCTTAATTCTTCCTGCCGTTACATCGGCGCTTTAGGTCCAAAAAAACGAACCGAAAACTTAATCGCCGAGCTGCACGAAACGGGGAAAATTTTCGACGAATCAAGGCTCGAACGGCTTTACGCGCCGGTCGGTCTGGACATCGGCGCGGAAACGCCCGAAGAAATCGCGCTCGCCGTCGTCGCCGAAATCCAAAGCGTTTTATCGAATCGCGGCGGCGGTTTTCTGCGCGCGCGCGACGGCGGAATTCATTGAGGGATGAAGGATGAGAGATGAGGGATGAATAAAGAAAAAATGAAATCGAAATCTGAATTTCATCCCTCATCTCTCATCCCTCATCCCTCGCGAATCGGCTTGGTTTTGCTGGCGGCGGGCGCGTCAAATCGTCTGGAAAATTTTCCGAAACAACTGCTTGAATTTCGCGGAAAAACTTTGATTCGCCGCGCCGCCGAAAACGCGCTTGCTTCGGAATGCGAGAAAATTTGCGTTGTTTTGGGCGCAGGCGCGGAGAAAATAAAAAGGGAAATCGGCGATTTGCCAATTGAAATCGTCGTTAACGAAAACTGGCAAACAGGTATGAGCGCGTCTCTCAAATGCGGGCTTGAAAAACTGCTTGAGCTTGCGCCGAATCTTTCCGCCGCAGTCGTGACGCTCGGCGACCAGCCGTTAATCGATTCGATAATTATCAATCGTTTAATCGAAGCTTTTTTAGAAACGCAGGCTCTGATTGTCGCCGCCGAATACGCGGAAACCGTCGGCGTTCCGGCGATTTTCGCGCGTTCGATGTTTGATGAATTGATGAATTTGTCGGCGGACGCGGGCGCGAAACGGATAATCAAAAAATACGCCGCTTCCGCCGGAAAAATCTCCGTGCCGGAAGCGGCTTTTGACGTGGATACGCGGGAAGATTATGAAAATCTGCTCAAGCTTTAACCGTTTTTCAAAGCCATATAACTCGCTTTGATTGTCGCGTCGAAATCTTCTTTACTGTGCGCGGCGGAGACGAAACACGCCTCGAATTGCGAGGGCGGAAGATAAACGCCGCTTTCGAGCATCCGGTTAAAATACGCGGCGAAGCGTTTTGTCTCCGACGTTTTCGCCGAATCGAAATCCGACACTTTTTCGCCCGTGAAAAATAGAGTGAACATCGAGCCGACGCGGTTAAAAGTGTATCCGAGCTTTAATTCACGCAGATTATTCTCGATTCCTTCGTATAAATATTCGCACGACGCGGCGAGATTCCGATAAAATCCCGCGTCGGCATCAATCGCTTTTAAAGTTTCGATTCCGGCGGTCATCGCCAGCGGATTTCCCGACAAAGTTCCGGCTTGATAGACAGGTCCGGCGGGCGCGATAAGCTGCATAATCTCGCGCCGCCCGCCGTATGCGCCGACCGGCAGACCGCCGCCGATGATTTTTCCGAACGTCGTCAAATCCGGCTTGATGCCGTAAATTTCCTGCGCGCCGCCTTTCGCCAGACGAAATCCGGTCATTACTTCGTCGAAAACGAGCAGAATATTTTCCGCCGTGCAGAGCTCGCGCAAAGCGTTCAAAAATTCCTTATCCGCCGCGACGCAGCCCATATTTCCCGCGACCGGCTCGATAAAAACGGCGGCGATTTCGTTTTTATTCTGCTCGACCAAATCCTCGACCGATTTGATGTCGTTGTATTTGGCGTTCAGCGTATCTTTCGCCGTCGATTTCGTGACGCCGGGACTGTCGGGCAAGCCGAGCGTCACGACGCCCGAACCGGCTTTGCTTAAAAACGAATCGCCGTGACCGTGATAACAGCCTTCAAACTTGATGATTTTTTCGCGTCCGGTAAACCCGCGCGCCAGCCGCATCGCGCTCATCGTCGCTTCGGTGCCGGAATTGACCATGCGCACCACTTCAACGGACGGCACAAATTTTTTGATGAGCACGGCAAGCTCTATTTCCTTTTCCGAGCTGGCGCCGAAGCTCGTGCCGTCTTCGGCGGCTTCTCTGATAGCAGCGATAACGTTTTCCGGCGCGTGTCCGAGAATCATCGGTCCCCACGAACCGACGTAATCGATAAACTCGTTGCCGTCCACGTCAAACATTTTCGCGCCCTTCGCTTTTTTGATATAAAGCGGCTCGCGCCCGACCGATTTAAACGCGCGAACCGGCGAATTAACGCCGCCCGGCATATGTTTCTGCGCTTCTGCGAATAATTTACTGCTGGTTGATGTGTTCATTTTTAATTGAATTTTGTAAAGGTAAACTCAAACAGGATAGACAGGATACACAGGATAATTCGCATAAATAAAGATGCGATAAATAATTAACGGAAACTTATTGTTTAAAAAATATCCTGTTCATCCTGTCCATCCTGTTTGAATTCTTCGTTATTTTCTCAGTTTTTAGATTATTTTCGCCGCTTCTTTCGCGAAATATGTAATTATCACGTCCGCTCCGGCGCGTTTGATTGAAGTCAAAACTTCGAGCATCACTTTTTCGCCGTCGAGCCAGCCACGTTCTGCCGCCGCTTTTATCATCGAATATTCGCCGCTGACGTTATACGCCGCGATTGGAATATTAAAATTATCTTTCGCGCGGCGAATCAAATCCAGGTAAGAAAGCGCCGGTTTGACCATCACGATGTCCGCGCCTTCCTGTATGTCGAGCGCGATTTCGCGCATCGCTTCGTCGGAATTTCCCGCGTCCATCTGGTAGGATTTGCGGTCGCCGAACTGCGGCGCGGATTCGGCGGCTTCGCGAAACGGACCGTAAAAAGCGGACGAAAATTTTGCCGAATAAGCCATCACGGGCGTTTCCGCAAAACCGTTTTCGTCCAGAATTTTTCGGATTGCGCCGACGCGACCATCCATCATATCCGACGGCGCGATAATGTCCGCGCCCGATTCGGCGTGCGAAAGCGCTTCCTTTGCAAGGAGTTCCAGCGTTTTGTCGTTTTCGACGTATTCGTTTTCAATCACGCCGCAATGCCCGTGCGAAGTGTATTCGCAAAGGCAGACGTCCGTGACGACCAGCATTTCGGGAAATTCTTTTTTCACGGCGCGGACGGCTTTTTGAATGATTCCGTCCGCCGCATACGCGCCCGAGCCGATTTCGTCTTTCGCGTCGGGAATGCCGAAAAGCAGAATCGAATCGATGCCGAGCTTCGAGAGCGTTTCGCCTTCGCGCAAAATATTATCAATCGACATTTGAAAATTGTCGGGCATCGAGGAAATTTCTTTTTTGACCTTTTCGCCTTCGACGACAAACAAAGGATAAATAAAATCTTTTTTCGAGAGCGAAGTTTCCCGAAACATATCGCGAAGCTGAGCGGTTTTGCGCAAACGCCGCAGGCGCGTGACGGGAAAATTCGGGTAAATGTGATTTCTGTTCATCTTAATAATTTTAAAGCAGCGGAAGCCCGCGTGTGAGCAAGGGCGGACAAACATAAAAAACCTGGATGTCAAAAAGAAAATAATCCGCCCTTACTCACGTGCGGGCTTCTGCTTCGACATTCAGTTCAAATAATCAAATATTTCGGCGGCGGCTAAACGGCTGTTTTTAATGCAGTCGCTGACGGAAATTCCGCGATAAAAATTGCTGCAAAAGAAAATTCCGGCGTTTCGCTTTTTAAAATCTTCGATTGAATCGATAATTTTCTCATAACCGATGTTGTATTGCGGAATCGCCTTTTCCCATTTTTTCAGGCGGGCGAAAACGGGCGCGCCGCTGGTGCCTAAAATCGAATTCAATTCTTCGAGCGCGATTTTTATCAACGCTTCTTCGTCGCCGGTTTCGACGATTTCGGCATTTCTCGCGCCGCCGATAAAAGTCGTCAGCAGATGAAAGTCGTCCGGCGCGCGATTCCCGAAAATGACCGAATTCCAGAGACTTCCCAAAATTTTTCGCTGCTCGACTTTCGGAATCAGAAAACCGAAGCCGTCCAAATCGAATTTTATATTTTCTTTTTTAAAAGCCGTGAAAACGACCGCCACAGGCGGATGATAAATGCCTGCAAGTTGTTCAGCTAATTCGACATCGAAATTTTTTATCAAATTCGCGGCGACTGTTGACGGCGTTGAAATTACAATCGAATCAAAGATTGCGGCGTTTATTTTTTCGTCGTTCGCGCGCAGACTGTATTTCCCGTTTTCCGCCCGTTTTATCTCGAAAGCTTCCGTTTTTAATCTGACGCTTTCGCCCAGATTATCGAAAAGCTTATCCGTCAAAGTCTGCATTCCGTTTTTGAAAGAAACGGTGCGCGAAGCGTTTTTCGCCAATTTCGATTTTTTTTCTTTCGGCGAAAAAATCGCGCCTTTCAGCAGGCTCCCGTAATTTTTTTCCAGCTCGAACAGTTTCGGAAAAGCGGATTTGAGACTCAAATTATCGGGATTTCCCGCGAAAATTCCCGAAACGAACGGGTCAACGGCGTAATCGACAATCTCGCGCCCCAGACGACGCGCGAAAAAATCGGAAATCGATTCGTCGTCCGCCGCTTTCGAATTGATAAAAGGCTCTTTCAGAAGCCGCAGTTTTGCTTTCGCCGAAAAGCTTTTGTTACCGATAAGACTGGCTATTTTCATCGGCAAAGCCTGTAATTCGTTGTTTTTTAAAATATATCTTTTTTTCGCGCTTCGATTGGCGTAAGCGATTTCCGAAGTCAAGCCGAGTTCGGCGACAAACTCGAATAAATGTTCGCCGGCGAGCGTGCTGTTCGGTCCGTGTTCAATCAAAAAACCTTCCGCAGTTTCGGTTTTGATATTTCCGCCGACCGCCGAATTTTTTTCGAGCAGCACGACTTCGACGCCTTGTTTTTTTAAACGATAAGCCGTCGAAAGTCCGGAAATTCCGCCGCCGATGATGCAAACTCGTTTGTTCATTTAACCTTTATTTCCGACCGAAACGGAATTTTCCGGCGCGGAAATTCCCAATTTATCAAAAACCAACCGCGCGAGCGCGTCGATAAATTTTTCCGAATAATTCAAGCCTTCAGTCACTTCAAACTGCTCGACGCCCGCGTTTTTCGCTAGATGGCGAAACTCGATGCCGACTTCAAAAAGCGTTTCGAGATGGTCGGAAGCAAAGGCAATCGGGACGACGAGCATATTTTTGACGCCGCGCGCGGCAAGCTCCGCAATCGTTTCCGGCGTCGAAGGCTTGAGCCATTTCTGCGGTCCGACTTTCGATTGATAACAAAGACTGTGCGCTTGCGAAAACTCGCCTTGCTCGACGACTGTCTGGACGGTTTTTTTGATGTGTCCCGAATACGGGTCGCCCGCGCGGACAAGCTTCATCGGCGTTCCGTGCGCGCTGAAAAGAATGTGCACGTCGTTTCTTTTGGCGGGCGGAAATTTTTCCAAGCCTTGATTGACGCGCTCGACAAAAGCGTCGATATACGGCGGGAAATCGTAATAAGATTCGATTAAGCTCCAATCCAATTTCGGCGAGTCTTCTCTTAAGCCGATTTGCTTTTCCCATTCTTTCACGCTCGATTCGGTCGTCGCTTTGGAATATTGCGGGTAAAGCGGCAGCAGGACGACTTTTTTAACGCCGTCTTTTTCGATTTCGTCCAGGGCTTCTTCCGTCAGCGGATGCCAGTAACGCATTGCCACGTAAACCTTTACGGGCAATCTTTCGTTTAATTTCCGCTCCAGAAGCCGCGCCTGACCGAGCGTAAAATCCTTGAGCGGAGATTTGCCGCCGATTTGTTTATATTGCTCCTGAATGCGCGGATGTCGCTTTGACGAAATAAGCCGCGCGAGTCTTTTTCGGAACAAAAAACTGAGCGGAAAATCAATAATGTCCGGGTCGTTGAAAAGATTGAACAAAAACGGCTCGACCGCTTCGAGCGAGTCAGGTCCGCCGAGATTTAATAAAACTACACCGATTTTTTCCTGCATATTTTTTAAGGTGATAAGTGATAAGTGATAGGTGATAAGGCGAAGAAGTTTCTGCCCTATCACCTATCACTTATCACTTATCACCAGCTTAAACCGTCTTCGAGAAAACGGGTTTTTCCTTCATCATTTTCTCTAAATAAGCGTCGAAACACATCGCCACGTTGCGGATAATCAAAATTCCCGAACCGACGATTTTGATTTTGTCCACGTTGTTTTCCAATAATCCGTCGCGCAAAAATACGTCTAATTTACGGATGTCGGCGGCGAAATAATCTTCAAAATCGATGTTGAATTTCGCTTCGATGTCGCGCTTGTCGATTTCCAGATGACACATCAACTGCATAATCGTTTCCTTGCGAATGTGGTCGTCCGGCGTCATTCGATAACCGACGTTTGTTGCCGCTTCGCCCGATTCGACGCGCCGGTAATAATCCTTTAAGTTCTTTAAATTCTGCGCGTAGATGTTCTGAAACTGGCTGATTGCCGACAGCCCGAAAGCGTAAACGTCGCAACCGGCTTTGGTCGAATAGCCTTGAAAATTGCGATACAAAGTGTTGTTTTTCTGCGCGATTGCCAGCTCGTCCGACGGCTTGGCGAAATGGTCTAAACCGATGTATTCGTAACCCGCGCCGAGCAGTTTCTCAATCGTCATTTTGAAAATATTGAGCCGCTCGTCAGGCTTCGGGATAGCTTCCGACGGAATGACGTTTTGATGTTTTTTGAGCCACGGAACATGCGCGTAATTGAAAACGGCGATGCGGTTTGGCGAAATATCGATAATCTTTTCAACCGTTTCGCTGAAAGACGCGAGCGTTTGAAAAGGCAAGCCGTAAATCAAATCGAGATTGATGCTTTCAAATCCAAGCTCGCGTGCCCAATTAATCGCTTCGCGCGTAATTTCTTCGGACTGAATGCGGTTAATCGCCTCTTGCACTTGCGGATTAAAATCCTGCACGCCCATACTCAGGCGATTAAAACCGGATTCGCGAAAGGCTCGAACGTGTTCAAACGAAAGCCCGCGCGGGTCAATCTCGACGCTCGCTTCGATGTCCTCGGCAAAATCGAATTTGCTTTTGATAAAGCCGCCGACGTCGCGGATTTCTTCGGGAAAAAGATACGAAGGCGTGCCGCCGCCCCAGTGCATCTGCGCGATTTTTCGTTTCGGGGAAACAAGCGGCGCGATTTGCTCGATTTCCTTTTTCAGATATTCGTTATATTCGCGAATCAGCCGCCGGTCGCGCGAAACCATCATATTGCAGCCGCAGAAATAACAGAGCGATTCGCAGAAAGGAAAGTGAAAATAAAGCGAAATCTCGCTCGCGTTCGCCGCCGAATTAGTGTCGATTATCTCATTTCTGAAATCTTCCGCCGTAAACCCGGGCGAAAAAACCGGCGCGGTCGGATACGAGGTGTAACGCGGTCCCGGCTGGTTAAACTTTTTGAGGACATCAATGTCAATTTCTTTAAAATTACTCATTTTCTTTAGCCACAGATGACTTAGAGAAAATTCAAACAGGATGGACAGGATAGACAGGATAACTTAAAGCTTAAAACGTTGAACTTTCTTTTTTATCCTGTGTATCCTGTCCATCCTGTTAAAATCTGCGTTTATCCGCGTCCATCTGTGGTTTCATTTTCTTTACTTCAACTTTGCGCGATTCCTTGTTCGTGATATTCGATGCTCAATTCCTTGACGCAGTTCACAAAATAGCGCGCGTTTTCGACCGGAGTCTGCGGCAAAATTCCGTGTCCGAGATTGAAAACGTGTCCCGCGCCGCGCCCGAATTTACGCAAAATTTTCGCGGTTTCGGCTTTAATTTTTTCCTTCGACGCGAACAAAACGCACGGGTCGAGATTTCCCTGAATCGCTTTTCCGTCACCGACTTCGGCGCGAGCTTCGCCGATGTCTTTTGTCCAGTCGATGCCCAAAACGTCGCATTTCAAACCGGCTAATTTCCTTACGGAAGCGACGCCTTTGGCGAAAACAATCACGGGCGCGCCGTTCGTTTCCAGCCGCTCGCAGATGTATTGAATATAACGAAGCGAAAATTCCTCGAAATCCGACGGCGATAAAATTCCCGCCCACGTGTCGAAAATCTGCACGGCGTCGCAGCCGGCGCGAATTTTGGCGTTCAGATAATCGACGACCGCATCGGCGAGCTTTTGCAAAAGCGCGTGCGCGGCTTCCGGCTCGTTGTAAATAAAGCTCTTGACGACGTCGAAATTTTTCGAGCCTTTGCCTTCGACCATATAAGTCGCCAGCGTCCACGGCGCGCCGGAAAAACCGATTAAAGGAACGCGACCCGCGAATTTTTCCTTCGTCATTTTTATCGCTTCCAGAACGTAATTCAGCCGTTCGGTGACGCCTTCCGTTTGCAGCGAATTTATCTGTTCCGCATTTCTAATCGGATTGTCAAAAACCGGACCTTTCGATTCGATGATTTCCAGTTTCATTCCCATCGCTTCGGGAATGACGAGAATATCGGAAAACAAAATCGCCGCGTCGACGCCGATAATATCGACGGGTTGAACGGTGACTTCGCTCGCCAGCTCCGGCGTTTTGCAAAGCGTTAAAAAATCGCTTTTTTCGCGAATTGCCCGATATTCGGGCAGATAACGACCGGCTTGGCGCATAATCCAAACCGGCGTTCGCTCGGTCGCCTGCCGCTTGCAGGCTCTGATAAATATGGAATTTTCGCTCAAAATAAGTTTTTAAATGCAAAACGTTTATTAATGCAAAATGCAAAATGCAAAATGCAAAATATTTGGAAGAAGAATTCAAGATTAAAAATTAAAAGAGTTCTTCCATTTTGCACTTTGCATTTTGCGTTTTGCATTTATTACGCCTCGTTTTTTAAATATTCAATCAATCCGAAAGCGAAATCTTCGGCGCTCGCTTTCGGAGAAACGAATTCGACTTTCAAATTTTTCGCGGCGGCTTTTTTCGCCGTCGTTGAGCCGATTGCCGCGATTTTTATTTCGTTCAGCGATTTTTCGCCAAACGTTTTCAGAAAACTTTCAATTCCCGACGGGCTGAAAAAGCAAATCCAATCGATTTCGCCGCGCCGCAGGTTTTCGCGGATTTTATCAATCAACGCTTCGTCGACCGTGTTTTCAATCGTTCGATAGACAACGATTTCGTCAATCTCCGCGACCTTTTTCAAAAGCGACGGAATCGCCCGCAGACTTTTGTCGCCGCGCGGGAAAAGAAATTTTTTACCGGCAAATTCGCTCTTTTCGAAAGAATTTATAAATTCTTCCGCCGTGTTCGCGCTTTCGCGAAAAACCGTTTCAAAATTCGTGTTTTCAAATAATAATTTCGTTCTGTTTCCCAGCGCGTAAATTTTTCCGCGAAATTCGTTTTTCGTTTTTCTCTGCAAAAAAACTTCCGCCGCTTTCGGACTGGTGAAAAATAAACCGTCGTATTTTTCCAAAGATTTCAGCTTTTCGTCCAGCTCGTTTAAGTTTTCAACGGGCAGAGTTTTAATCGACGGAAAATTTATAATTTCAAAGCCCGCTTCTTTCAGCCGCGAGCTGAATTTATCAAATTCACGGACGACTAAAACCTGCGGCGCGCTTTTCAAATTACCGTTTCCTCTTCGGTTTCAACCGATGCCCGCGTTTGTTCCAGCAACTTATTCGCGCCTTTGGCGATTAAATTTTGCGCCAGTCGTTCGCCTAATTCACGGGCATTTTCTTTTTCGCCTGACGCGGAATCGCGCAAAATTACGCTTCCGTCGAGGCTTCCCGCCATTCCTTCAAGATAGATTTTATCATCTTTTAAAAAAGCATACGCGCCGACGGGAACCTGGCAACCGCCTTCGAGCGCGCGCAAAAAAGCTCTTTCCGCCGTCACGCAAATTTGCGTGTTTTCGTCATTCAGCTTTTCGAGCAGCTCCAAAACCTGCGCGTCGTCGCTTCTTACTTCGACGCCCAGCGCGCCCTGGCTGACCGCCGGAAGCATAATTTCAAACGGAATAACCTGCTTGATATGCGCGTCCAAGCCGAGCCGGTGAACGCCCGCAAAGGCGAGAATCATCGCGTCCAAACCGGATTCTGCAAATTTTTTCAGACGCGTCGGAACGTTGCCGCGAATTTCAAAAATCCGCAAATCGGGACGATAATTTAAAAGCTGGCTTTTTCGCCGCAGGCTTCCCGTCGCAACGCGCGCGCCTCGCGGCAAATCGTCAATCGACGCGAAACGTTTGGCAATCAAAACATCGTTCGGCGTTTCTCGCGCCGACACCGCGCCGATGGTTAAGCCTGCGGGCTGAACGGTTTGCAAATCTTTCAGGCTGTGCACCGCGAGGTCGATTTCGCCGTTTAAAAGCGCGGTTTCAATCTGCCGCGTGAATAAACCTTTGTCGCCGATTTTCGCGAGCGCGACATCCAGCAATTGGTCGCCCGTGGTTTTGATGATTTTGATTTCGAGGTTGAGCGAAGGAAAAAATTCTTCGAGCCGCGCCCTGACGAAATTCGTCTGCCAGAGCGCCAGCTCGCTGCCGCGCGAGCCGATAATCAGATTGTTTTTACGCATCTGAAACCTCGAAAGATGCGTTTTTCATCGCTTGCAGCTTTTGGATTAATGCGACGTGATTTTTCAAATCGTCCTTGAAATTGCCGTTCTCGCGCATCGCCAGTTTGTGCAGCTCGGAAACGTTTTTGATGAGAAACTGTTTGATTTCGAGAATTTCCGCGACCGCCCGCTTATCCGGCTTGGTGCGCGTTTTTTGAAAAACCGGCAACAGCGGCAGCGCGTAATACCACATCAGAAAATCGCTCATTTCCTTTGAAATCAGCTTTTTAACGTGCGGCAAATCGCGCATCCGTTTTTCAAAATTGCGGTCGACGACGGCGTGCAAATCGTCGATGTTTTTCAAAACGACGTTGGCGTTTTCGCCCGCTTCCGGCGCGATGTCGCGCGGCACGGCGATGTCAATCAGCAGAATTTTATTGATTTGACGGCTGAAATCTTCCGCGCCCAGAACCGGCGCGGGCGAGCTCGTTGAACTGATGACGATGTCCGCGCGGTTCAGATAATTTTTAAAATCGTCGAAGTCGATAATTTCGCTGTCGAAATGATGATTTTTATGCAGATTCGCCAAAAGCTCGGCGGCGTGGGCGCGCGTGCGGTTGGTGATAAAAATTTTGCCGACCTGTCTTTTTATCAGGCATTCGGCGGTCAATCTGGCGGTTTCGCCCGCGCCGATTATCAAAACCGATTTGTCTTTCAGCGAATGAAAAGTTTCGAGCGCTAATTCGACTGCGGCGAGGCTGATGGAAATCGCGCCTTTGTGAATCGAGGTTTCGGTGTAAGTTTTTTTGCCGATTTTAAAGGCTCGCTGCGACAATTGATTGAGAATTTTTCCGGTCGAAGCGTGGTCTTTGGCGAGCGTGTAAGCGTTTCTTAACTGCTGCAAAATCTGCGTGTCGCCGATGATTTTCGAGTCGATACTGGTCGCCACTTTGAAAAGCTGCTGGCACGCGGCGCAGGAAATGAAGGTGAAAAAATGTTCTTTTTTAACGATGCCTTCGACCTGTTTGAATTCGATAAGGAGGTCTTTGTAAAAATCCAAATCCGCGTCAGCCGCGCAGACGCCGTAAATTTCCGTGCGGTTGCAGGTCGATAAAATCACGCATTCCGACAGCGTTTCCTTCAGACGCGCGAGCAGCGCGGGAATTTCCGACTCTTGAATGTAGAGCTTTTCCCTGACTTCTATCGGCGCTGTTTTGTGATTGAGACCAAAAGCAAACAGCATTTGCTGGTCGGCATTCATTTCCAAGTGAATTTTTCTAAAACCTCTTGTTCGCAAGATTCGTAAGCTTAAATTTTCGGATATACAAACTTCATTATATCGAAAAGTCCGGCTTAATAAAGAGTAGTCCTCATAAATTCAAGAAAAATACTTGATAAGAACAATTTATAAATAAGCAGAAGCCCGCGCGTGAGCAAGGGCGGCTGAAGATTTGGAATTGCGGAATGCGGATTGCGGATTT
>DASVWG010000297.1:0-2255 GCA_036389695.1 Pyrinomonadaceae bacterium | reverse complement strand
CCAATCGCAAATCTAAAATCTAAAATCATCAATCTTTATCCGCCCTTGCTCACGCGCGGGCTTCTGCTTCGAGGAAACGTCTAATCAAATTCAGGAATTTCATCGCCCTGTCCAAACAAAACGTAATCGATTGCAATCTCGACATGACGCGGTTTCCAAAGATAGCGTCAGCTTTTACCGCGCGCCCAAACTGTTTTATCTCTTTCAATTAATTTCGATTCCCTTAATCGGCGGGTAGCATAAGCCTTAAATTCATTGATGATTTTTTCCGGATTCGTATTTGCGGAAACAACGGTATGCAGATGGTTTGTTCTGATATTTGCTGCATAAAGGTCATAACCGCGAAAATCGCAAACCTCTTTAATTGCGGCAAGGATGCAAATTCTCTCAGTTTTATCTAAACAAACAGGCTCTTCTCTCATTTGCTGCCGCATAAAGTTTTTCAGTTTTTCACTTTGAAACATTCGCGGTGTCCCGTAAATATTAAAGCCGTGACGGTCAATCGAGCCTTTTTCGTCGCCGTGCAGCCAACTGCCATAAGAGCGAATTGTAATTAAATATGCGAGCGGATAATTTCCTTCGAGATTTTCATTCATAGTGTCGGAAATCCGCCCTTGCTGACGCGCGGGCTTCTGCTTCAGCGTTTAGCGAAGGTAAATCGGGTTTGAGATAATCCACGGCATCTGGCTAAAGCCGATTGAGTCGAGATAAGCTTCGACGCGATACGCGCCTTTTTCGCGGGCTTCGAAATTAATTTCCGTCGCGGTTTGTTCGAAAATTTTCTCGCCGTTGCGGAAGATGACGAAACGCGCGGCGAGCGGCGCGGCGGCTTTTAAATCAACTTTATCGGCGAGCGTGATTTCGTCGCCCATAATTTTATCGCCCGCGGTGAAGCGGAAGCCGCGAGAATCGGCGAGCGTGTCGAAGCCGACGAACGAATGACCGTTTTTTAAAGCCTGCAAAAGATTTTCGCGCGTCAGCGGCTTGTCTTTTTCGAGCAGAACGTGATTGCGGGCAAGCCGGAAAATCGTCGCGTAATCGTCGAATTTCAGATTGATGATTTTATTCTGCGCGTCGTCGCCGAACAGGTGAAAACCGATGTTCGAATGGGCGTCCGCTCCGGCGAAAAGCGTTAATTTTCTGGTTCGGGTTAATTCGTCAAAGCGGCGCAGATTTTCGTCGGGGCGCGAGAAATATTTTGTTAAAAGCAGCGCCGGATAGCCGTGATAAGACCAGAGCGCGTCTTCGGCAAACAGCGCGGGATTCATTCGCTTGGCGTTTGTGTGCAGGCTGAAAACCTCGATGCCGTCAAACTCGGCGTCCCAGGATTTTAATTTTTCGGGATACGTGACAAAAACGAGCTTGTTTTGCGCTTTGTATTTTTCCAGAAACGGCGGCGTTTCCAGCTTCGCGTCGCCGAAGCTTTCACTGCTGCCCGGAATCAATAAAAATCTATCGGTCGTCGTATTGACTTCCTGCCCGTTGACAAACAAAGTGCCGTTGTAATCGCCGTTTAAGGTCAAAGCCGAAGTGTCGAAAAGCTCGGCGACGTGCTCGGTCATCACGACGTAATCCAGTTGGTTCGCGCGCGCCGCTTCGATAAGCTCTTCAAAGCTGCCGGTGCTGTGCCCGCCGATGTTCGTGTGCGCGTGAATAATGCCTTTGTAATCATTATATTGCGGATTTTCCGCTTGATTTCTCTCGCTCTGAAGCGCGTCGATTTTTCCCGCCAATTGTCCGATTTGATAACGCCGGTAGCAAAACGGAATCTGCGCCAGCAAAATGACGGCGAGCAAAATAAGCAGAATTTTTTTCCAACGCTTCATATTTTATAAGTTGACTGAGTTGACTGAGTTGACTGAGTTATTATGAGCTTGGTGAGCTCGACAAACTCAGTCAACTTCCAGTCAACTTAGTCAACTTCAGTCAACTTCCACAGTCAACTTTCAAAGAAATCAACCGAAACAACTTTTTCCGCAATCTGTTTGCCTAGCGCGGCGGCTTCCTGATGAAGCGGATGGACGGTGTATGCGTCCAACGCCGCGCGGTCGGGATAAGCGGCGACCAAGCCCGTATCGAACGAGCGTTCGAGATGCAGAACGTCAGCGCCGACCTTGAAGCTCAAAATATCGGGAATTATATCCGGCAGATTTTTCAGCTTTGCGCGATGTTCTTCGCGCTCGGCTTCGGTCGTTTCGGGCTTATACTTCCAGCAAACAATATGTATCAGCATAAATTAAATCTCGGATTCGCAC
>DASVWG010000296.1:0-25887 GCA_036389695.1 Pyrinomonadaceae bacterium | reverse complement strand
AAACGTCGAAAACGAGAAGTTCAACAAAGAAAACGAGAAGTTCAACAAAGAAAACGAGAAGTTCAACAAAGAAAACGACGCGTCGATTAATGCGACTTATAATTCGGTGAAGAAATAAACAAGTAAATTAACGCGGCTTATAGTTCATCAAAAGAAATTAACAAGTTGTTAAAAGAAATTAACAAGTCGTCGAAAGAATTCGACAATTAAGCCGAAGAAATTAACGGGTCGTCAAAAGAAATTAACAGGTCATCGAAAGAAATTAGAAGCTGTCTCAAAATAGTTCTGCTAAATCGCGCCGCGATTAAGAACCGATAAGCGGTCAGACTCAGGTAGTGTGCTAAAAGTGTGTTGCTGATAGCCACGTCGTTTACGGCGTGGTAACGAAGATTGAGAACCTGAAAAGGGCGTCTCAACGTCCTTCCCAAACAACGCTTTGGCTTGAGCCGAAGAAAAAGGACGTTGAAACGCCCTTTCTTTGGTTCGTTTATTCAAACCACGCCGTAAACGACGTGGTTATTTTATTTCCAGCCACACACTATCAGGACATGAGCCGGACTCAGGCAGTGTCCTGATAATGTGGTGCTGAAAGTTTATAACCACGTCGTTCACGGCGTGGTCAAGCAATAAAGAAGATAAAAAGGGCGTTTTAACGTCCTTACGCTTGTAGCTTAAGCAGGTGATTTCAAGGCTTAAGCCGCAGAAGAAGGACGTTAAAACGCCCTTTTATTTTATCCTTCGTCCCGACCACGCCGTAAACGACGTGGTTATAAATTTCCTCAGCATCACACTATCAGGACACTACCCAGACTCAGGTAGTGTCCTGATAAAGTGATGCTGATAGCCACTTCCTTCAGGGCGTGGTCAAATGATGGATAAATATCGAAAGGGCGTTTCAACGTCCTTCCCAGACAATGAATTGGCTCAAGCCAAAGAAAAAGGACGTTGAAACGCCCTTTTATTGATTCGTTTTTTCCGACCACGTCCTGAAGGACGTGGCTATTTTTTCCAGCCACACACTATGAGGACATGAGCCGGACTCAAAAAGTATTGACAAAATTTTCAAAATAGATTTTAATTCTCGCCAAGTTAGAAATTTTAGTTTAAAAAAAACCGACAACAATCCAATTCGTCCGGGTGAAATGCCCGAAAAGCTTCGAGAAAACTGCGTTTGAGTTTCAACGCGGAATTGTTTCTAAACGGACGGATTCGACAGTTGCCGGTTTTTTTTATTGCAGGCGGCGAAAAAATGTCGTCGTCGGAAGAAAAGCTTTATCAATTAATCGAAATAAGAGAGGAAATCAAAAAAATGCGCAGCCTACAGGAAGCCAAGCTGAATATGTATCAGACGGTCAAAACACATTGCGACGGAAACGCGACAGTCGTCGCGTCAATTCCAGCCTTTCAAACCGCTTTTAATGATTTTAAAGCGAAAATCGCCGAAATCGTCGCCGCCGCGCAGCAAAAAAGCGCCGACCTGACCGGCATCACGGCGGATAAAAACCAGCGCAAACAAGCGCTCTGTCAGCAGACAGCAAAAATCGCGGGCGCGCTTTACGCCTTTGCCGCGACGACTTCAAATAACGAATTGAAGCAGCAGGTCAACGTTTCGCTCTCCAAACTGCAAAAGCTGAGCGACAACCAATTAATCGCGCGCTGTCAAAACATCCACGACGCGGGCGTCGCCAATATCGACGCGCTGGGAGATTACGGCATCAAGCCCGGATTATTGAGCGCCTTGCAAACCGCCATCGACGAATACGCCGCCGCCGCCCCGAAACCGCGCACCGCCCGCAGCCAGCGCAAAGCCCTGACCGGCAGCCTCTCCGACCTTTTCAAAGAAGCCGACGCGATTTTAATCGACCGCATGGATTCGTTCATCAATCTCATCCGCGAAACCAACCCCGATTTCGCCGACATCTACGAAAACGCCCGCCAAATCGTCGACCCGAACACCACCACGACCCAGTTAAAAGGCGTGGTAACAAACAAAACCGACGGCACGCCAATCAAAGGCGCGTCGGTAACAATCATCGAAATCCCGCAAACCACCACAACCGACTCGGCAGGCGAATACTCCTTCAAACCGATTATCAACGGCAAATACACAATGCAGGTCAAGGCAGCAGGCTTTCAGGATTTTGAAGACGATGAAGTCGAAGTGAAATTAGGCGCGGTTAATCATGTAGATGTGGAATTGGTGAGTAATTAAACCATCAATCGATTCAAAAAATTCGTAGTTTCGAAACTGTCGGCAAACCTGTTCGACAGTTAAGTAATTATTATTTTTTTTGAATAAATAATTATGGAAAAAGACAATAATAACTGGGTTGTAAAGACCTATTCTACAATAAAAAATTCGCTGACAAATTTTTTCGGAGCAACGGAATTTAAGGAAAATAAGAGTATTGTAGGCGAACTGGTCAATATATTAACAATTGGTAGTGTTTTATTTGCGCCGATTGGCTTCGGGTTTTGGCTGATAGGCAGAGTGTATCATGAGACACCGAGACAAGTTCAATTATATCTGGTTATTGGCAATCTAATCGCTGTTACGTTATGGTTTGTTCTGTTCCGATTTCGCAAATTTAAATTTCACGAGCTTAAATTTATAGACGATAAAAACAAAGCGGAATATCGTAAATTCTTTAAAGTTAAAGATACTGAAAGCGTTGATGATAAAAATGAAAGGGTGAATAAGCTTGTGGGTCAGCTAAAGCTCTGGATTACGGGTTACGTCGTCTGTTTAATGATAGTATACGGTGCGTTTTTATTTGATAATGAATGTCTGCGAAAAGCCTGCGACAGCTTGTCCGAAATAGAGCTTTCATCCGGCAGACAGCATTATTATCTTAAAATATTCCAAGATGTTTTTAATTTAATTAGTGCTGCCTGTTTATATTTAGGCTTTAAAGTTTTATACAATCAAACGCTCGATAAAAAAAACAAACCGAATATATATTTTTTCGACGCGACCTTTGTTTCTCTCATTATTATCGTCCTGTATCTGGCTTATATGCATTCAGTAATTTATGCTCCGCAAAATAACAATCTGCCCTACGATACGATTATTAAAATCGGAAATATCAGAGACGACTATGTGAATAAAGTTAATAATACTGCGCCTAAGTCAGTCGTAGACGTTTTAAATGCAGGTCTTGATGCGAAAAGACTTCCCGCCGATTCTATAAAAGAAATCAAACAAATTACCGATAAATACGAAAAAGACGTCAATCTTATGGCAGCAACAGAGATGAAAGACGTAATCAGAGCGTATGAATCAAGCACGAATGATAAATGGGCGAATATATTCGGACTTATTATCGGGAGTTTTAACGGGTTGGCTATGTCTCTTCTTTTCGGCAGATATATATCAATGGAGCACATGATTAACAATGTGAAAGATAGAACCTTTTATGATTGGTTTTCGACGTTTACCGTGTTTCTTTTACCGATATACGCTTTAGCGCAACCGCTTTTCGGCGCATTTGAAATAAATGCTTTCGGTGATTCGCGCGCCTTTGCAAATTATGTCTTTTTTATCTGTCTGTTTGGAAAGATCTTTTTCCTGTATTTTACATTTGATTTTATAAGAAAAAGGAAACTGCATTATTACCTGCATTTGATAATTAACAGCCACGACATTCTAAAGAATGTCAATGACTATTTCGAAGATGATTTAAAGGAGTAAAAACGCACTCTCTTGTTGGAAGAATCATCAAAATTAAAAAATACTCTTTGCGTAATTACAGACAATTTGCAAACCTTTGAATTTATGCGTAACGCGGATTATGATAAATGCATAATCCGCATTTTATTTTATCTGAAAAATTATGAAAAACGGTTGGGAAGCAGTGATTGGGATGGAGATTCACGCGCAGCTGGCGACGGAGACGAAGATTTTTTGCGCGTGTGCGACGAGTTTCGGGGAGGAGCCGAATTCGAATACTTGTCCGGTTTGTCTGGGTTTGCCGGGGGCTTTGCCGGTTTTGAACCGGCGTGTCGTCGATTTGGGGGCGCGGGCGGCGCTGGCTTTGGGGTTGGAGATTCAGGAGACTTCGATTTTTGCGCGGAAGAATTATTTTTATCCGGATTTGCCGAAAGGGTATCAGATTTCGCAGTATGACAAGCCTTTTTCGGCGGACGGCGAGCTGGTGATTATGACTTCCGAAAGAGATGAATCGGGAAGGACGGTCGAGTGGAAGCCGATGACGATTCATATCGAGCGGATGCATCTGGAGGAAGACGCGGGGAAGAACGTGCACGAAGGCTTGCCGGAAGTCGATAAATATTCTTACATCGATTTGAATCGCGCGGGGACGCCGCTGGCGGAGATTGTGACGGCGCCGGATTTTCGCACGTCGTGGCAGGCTTATGATTACGTGAATCACGTGCGGCGCGTCCTTCAGTGGGTCGGCGCTTCGGACGCGGATATGGAGAAGGGAAATCTGCGGTGCGAGGCGAACGTTTCGGTCAGGAAAGTCGGCGATACTTCTTTTAATAATAAGGTCGAATTGAAGAATTTGAACTCGGTGCGCTTTATGCAGAAGGCGATTGAGTATGAGATTGAGCGGCAGATTGCGGCGCACGAAGCGGGCGAGGGCGTCAATCAGGAGACGCGTCTGTGGGACGAGAAAAATAATCAGACGCGCGTGATGCGCTCGAAAGAAGACGCGCACGATTACCGGTATTTTCCCGAGCCGGATTTGCAGCCTTTGAAGGTTTCGTCAGACTTTATCGAGAAAACGAAAGCGGAAATGCCGGAATTGCCGGACGTGATGCGCGACCGTTTTATGCGCGAATACGAATTGTCTTACGCGGACGCTTCGCAGCTGGTCTCGGAAAAGGATTTGGCGGAGTTTTACGAACGGGCGGCGCGCGCCTCAGGCAACCCGCGCGTGTCGGCAAACTTCATATTATCAGAGCTTTTGCGAGAACTGAAGAATTCGGGTCGGTCGGCGGGCGATTCGCCGGTCGCGGCGGAAAATCTGGCGGAATTAATCAAGATTCTGGACGCCGGAAAGATTAACAACAATCAGGCGAAGGAAGTTCTGGTCGAGATGTTCGGCAGCGGAAAAGCCGCCGCCGAAGTTATCCGCGAAAAAGGCTTCGAGCAGATTTCGGACGCCTCGGCAATCGAAAAAATTGTTGACGAAATTATCGAAAACAATCAAAATCAGGTGACGGCTTATCGCGCGGGCAACGAAAAGCTTTTCGGCTTTTTTGTCGGGCAGGTGATGCGGGCTTCGCAGGGCAAAGCGAACCCGAAAATCGTCAACGAAATCCTGAAAGCTAAATTAAGCGCTTGAATTTGTCTGAAGTTAAGACACGAAAAGTTATGAAAATTTTTTGTCTTACCGGTTTGTTTTTAATCCTGGCGTCCGGCGTTTTCGGGCAGAGTTTCCCTCAGGACCAGTGGCGAAGAGAAGGTGGGTTTAGAACGTCTCAGGAAATGACCGAAATACGCCAAAGACGCGCCAGAGAAGAGCTGTCGAATCGTTTAGGAAGCTTGCCGTCAACGCCCGGCGGGCGCGAGGTTCTCACGATTACGGCTTTTCCGGGCACCGTAAAGCTTTCCAAAAGCGATAAAAAATTAGTCGCTCCCGAAGCCGAGTTCAGCGCTAAATACCAGGAGTTTCTGAAGCAGCCCAAAACCGGCTTACTGCGGCTTTTGGCGTTTTCCTGTTCCGGAGACGAAAACGGAAAAGACTGTAAAGGAAACGGAATAACGGCTTTGGGAAGCGCCTATTCTTTTCGGCGTAATGAATATCAACTGCATAGTTGGGCGGACTTGTGGTTGAATAATAATTTTTTCGTTTCTGATGTGCTGTATGGTCAGGGGTGGCTGGTGGCGCTCGGCGATGTGGAAATCGAAAATTTATCGCTGACCTCGAAAGGCGCGGATTTTCTGTCTTTATTGACTCCGGCGAGTGATTTAATTTTAGCCGAAAATCAATTTGAGCAAAGCGTCGAGGGCATTGAAGAAAACAAGCTGGTTTATCGAAAATTTCTGCCGGTTAACGAAAACACCACTTATGTTCTAAGAAGCGTTGCCTATCGCGGCAAATTTATCAGAAGCATCAACGGGTGGTTAAAAAGAGATATGACAAAAGGCGACACGCGCGCTGATGTTATAATCGCTTTTCGGGTAATTAAACGGGATGCGGAGGGAAACGTCACCCTCGTCTGGAAAGAGTTGAGCCGGAAAGACGCGCCCGAACTCGATATTGATTAAGGACGAAAAACAAAATCATAATGAAGTCCGAATAACCCGGACGGCATTTATCGACGGCGGCGAAAAACTTTTCAGGCGTTTTGCCGTTTAGGCAAATAAGGTTTTGACTGGCAGAGACGAACCGGAAAATCGTCAACGAAATTTTAAAAAACAAGCTTTAGATTCTTTCAGCGAAAGAAGAAGAGGCGAAGGGAAAGAGGTAAAACGGATGAAAATCCTTCGAATCGTGTCGTTTTTAAGTTTAATGAATCTTGTCATTTTCGGCGCGGCAGTGATGGCACAGCCGACGACGATTCCCAGACCGAAGACCGCCGCCGAACCGGAAAATAAACGCTGGCGCGAGCCGGATGTTCGATGGATGAGCAGCCCCATTGCCGCCAGAGAGAAGCAAAACGCCGCTCAAAGACGGGCGTTAAAAGCTAAAGCGACGCCGAAAGACCTCGAAGCCGTGAAGATAGACGACGCCGACAAGACTAAATTCGCGGAGTTTTTAAAACAGCCGCGCACCGGAATCTTCCGCCTGCACGATATTGAAAACTGCGAGGAAAGCGCGAAAGTTTATAACGTCGCAGAACCTTGCCCGGCGCACATCATCGATAAAGCCAGCGCTTATTCTTTTCTCGAACGCGATTACGATTACCGCCTCCTGGCGGACATCCGGCTGCAAAAGTCCAGCCTGGAGATTCAGAAAGTCGAGACTTTAAGCTTTCTGACGAATCTCGGCGACGTGCCGATAGAAAATTTAACGCTCGCCGCCGACGGCATTCGCCAGATGGCGGAATTCGCGCCTTCGGCGGAGAGAAAAGAAGTCGTGGCGCAGCACCGCATCGCCCTGCGCGGCTTTCAGGTCGGAAAATACGTCTACAAAACGTCGCGCCCCTTAAAGGAAAATTCCACCTACTCGCTGCGCGCCATTACTTATCGCACCGATAATCCGGGCTTGCCCGTCAAAACCAGGCGGCTCGACGTCATCGTCGTTTTCCGCATTGTCCGCACGCACACGGACGGCAGCGTCAGCATTTTGTGGAAAGAGCTGCAAAGAAAAGAAGCGCCGAAAATGCTGGATAAAAACGTCGCTAAGTTTCAGCTGACAACGCAACCGTCGCAATAAAGTCATCCGGCGAAAAATTTAATGGATTTAAAAGATAAAATCGCCGTCGTCACCGGCGGCACGAAAGGCATCGGGCGCGCCATTGCCGAAAGTTTGTTAAAGGCGGGCGCGAGCGTTTTCATCTGCGCGCGCGATAAATTCGTTTTAAAAAGAACGCTCGAACAGCTTTCCGCGCTCGGCAAGGTGGACGGCGAAGTTTGCGACGTGCGCTCGGAAGCGCAGGTGAAAATGATGCTCGACGAATGCCTTCGCGTATTCGGCGGCGTCGATATTTTGATAAATAACGCGGGCGTCGGCGTGTTCGGCAAAACGGTTGACGAAATCGAGCCGGACGAATTCCGTCGGGTTCTGGAGACGAATCTGTTCGGCGTTTTCTACAGTTGTCATCACGCGATTCCGCTGATGCGCGAGCGCGGCGGCGGTTATATTATAAATATTTCGTCGCTCGCCGGACAAAATGCGCATCCGAAGATGGCGGCTTACAACGCTTCGAAATTCGCCCTCAACGGTTTTACCGAAGCGATGATGCAGGAAGTGCGCCACGATAATATAAAAGTCAGCCTGATTTGTCCCGGTTCGGTCAACACCGAGTTTGGCGGCGGCGAAGTCTCAACGGAAAACGCATGGCAATTGCAGCCCGCCGACATTGCCCGGACGGTTCTGGATTTGCTCCGTCACGACGCGCGCAGCCTGCCGAGCAAAATCGAGCTTCGCCCGAGCAAGCCGCCCAAAAAATAAAGTCGAAATCGCCAAAATAAAAATAAATTTATGAAGAAAACTCTCATTCTGTTAATCGTCTGTTTGATGGTTGCGGCGGCGCGCGCGCAAACTCCGTCGAGCGATTCCGCCAAAGCTGACTTGCAGAAAACAAACAGTGAAGTCATCACGCTTTTTCAACAAAAAAAATATGACGAAGCTTTAGCGCCGGCGCAAAAGGCGGTCGCGCTGACCGAGCAGGTATTCGGCAAAAGCAGTCTTGAAATGGCGCGCGCCTTGAGAAATCTGGGCTTTATTCAAAACGCCAGAAACGACACGCGCGCGGCGGAAGCCGCTTTGGAAGCGGCGGCGGACATTTACAAAAAAATTCCCGATTTGGATAAACAAAACGGCTCGACCTTTGCCGAAATGCTGGAAACGCTCGGTTTTATCAAATTTCAAAAGCGCGTCGATTTAGCCGAAAGCACTTACGAAACGGCTCTCGCGTGGCGCGAGAAATCGGACGGCGTCGATTCGATTAAAACCGCCCGCTCGTTGTCCGCTTTAGCCAATATCAGCTATTGGAAAAAAGAATATAAAAAATCCACGCGGCTTTTTCAGCGCGTGCTCGACATTCTGATTAAAAATAAAGCGAATCGCACGGAAGAAGCCACGCTGGTTTATTACCGCACCGAATGCGCGTTTCGAAAAGCCGAAATGCAAGACGAGTTAGAGCCGTTCAAACAAAAATATGCGGCGGAAATAAATCTTAAAACAAAGGACAATTCGACGAAAACCGGCGGCGACAGCGCCGCGCAGATTATAGAGAAAGGCGTCGTTAACGGGCGCGCCGTCAGCCTGCCGAAACCCGCTTACCCGGTAGAAGCCAAGCGACTCGGCGCGGAAGGAACTGTCCAGGTGCAGGTGATAATCGACGAACAGGGAAATGTAATTTACGCCTGCGCCGTCAAATCCGACCATTTTGCTTTGAACGAAGCTTCGGAGATTGCCGCGTCGCAAGCGAAATTCGCGCCGACTATTTTGGACGGAAAGCCGGTCAGAGTATTAGGCACGCTGACGTATAACTTTCGTCGCGGTTAGCTTAGCGAAATCAACACCTGACCGGCTAATTTATTTAAAATTAGCCAGCGTTTTTATTTTATCCAGCAAAATATAATCTTCGTAGGGCTTGGTCAGATATTCCGAGACGCCCAAATCGAAAGCCTTGCGGCGATGTTTTTCGCCCGCGCGAGAGGTAATCATAACGACCGGAATCCGGCGCAGGCGCTCCTGGCGCTGGAGCGTGGCGAGCAATTCGTAGCCGTCCATGCGCGGCATTTCCACGTCGGTTAAAATCACGTCGGGCAGCTCGCTGGCGGCTTGCAGCGTTTCCAGAGCTTCCAGCCCGTCTTTCGCCACCAGAACCTGCCAGCCTGCGTTTTCGACAATCTTCGAGTTTATTTTACGGACGCTCGGGCTGTCGTCGACAATCAGAACGGAAAACTCGGTTTTGGGTGTTCGCGTTTCGACCATCGGTTTCTGTATTCTCACGCGCGCGGCGCTCTTCTGCAAAAGCGGAATCAAATCCAGAACCGGAACGACCGAGCCGTCGCCTAAAATCGACGCGCCGAGAAATTCGGGCACGCTTTTTAAAGGATTGCCGAGCGGTTTGATGACGATTTCCTCCGGGTTTAAAATCTGCTCGACTGCCAGCGCGTAATGATTTTCCGAGCTTTCAATCAGCAGAAGCAAAACCCGCGCCGTTTCCTGAAGCGGCTGAAGCGGCAAGCCCAAAAGCTCGTTCAGATGCGCGAGCGCGTAATTTTTGCCGTTGATGTGCAGCGAGTTTTCGCGCTTCGCCGTTTCAAAATCTTTCTGCGAAATTTCGCTGACGCGGCGCACGATTTTGAGCGGGAAAGCAAACGTCTGACCGGCGGATTTGACCAGCAGAACGCGCGTGATGGCGATGGTCGTCGGGACGCGAAGCGTAAAGCTCGTGCCTTTCTGCGGCACGCTTTTGACGGAAATCGAGCCTTGCTGGCGCATAATGCTGGATTTCACGACGTTCATCCCGACGCCGCGTCCCGATACCTGATTGACTGCGCTCGAGGTGGAAAGTCCGGGCAGAAAAATCAGCGAAAAAGCGTCTTCTTCCTTCATCGCATCGGCTTCGGCGGGCGAGATAAAGCCGAGACCGCAGGCTTTTTTCTTCAGCGCGGCGCCGGCGATTCCGCGCCCGTCGTCCGCGACGTTTAAAATAATGTGCGTGCCTTCGCTGTAAGCGCGCAGCGTGACCAGACCTTTTTCCGGTTTTCCCAAAAGCCGGCGCGTTTCGGCGGATTCGATGCCGTGCGCGACGGCATTGCGCAAAAGATGCAAAAGCGGCTCGACAATGACGTGCAGAATTTCCGAATCAATCTCCAGATTGTCGCATTCCATCGCGAAATCGACTGATTTTCCTTCCTCGTCAGCCGCCACGCGAACCGTGCGCTGCAGGCGCGATTCCAAAGTCATGAGCGGAACCATTCTGAGCCTGATAAGCTTGTCCTGCATCTCGTCAAAAAGGCTGCGCTGCGTGTCGAAAAGCAGGCTGAGATTGGCGACCAGATTATCCATCTCGCTGTTGATGGCGGACGTGTCGGAAGTCGTTTCGACCAGCTCGCGCGTCGTTTGATTAAACTCGGTGTAGCGGTCGAATTCGAGCAAATCGAATTCTTCGCCGGGCGAGTCAAACGGGTAAACCGGCTCTTTCGCAAAACTGAAAGACGACGGCGGCAGATGCGCGTTTCCGTTTGCGTTCGCCCCGAAATCGGTTTCGATTTTTCCGCTCAGGCGCTGCAGGCGGCGCGTGCTGTGATGAAGCTCTTCGACCTGTCGTTTCAGATTCGACAAACGCTGCTCGAAAGCCGAACGGCTGACGACCATCTCGCTGACGAGCTTGACCAAATCGTCAAATCTTTCGAGCGAAACGCGAATGACCGCGCGATTTTGCCCCGCGCTCTGCGATTGATTTTCCGCTTGCGATTGGCTTTGCGGCTGGCTTTCCGGCGGCGGCTGATTTGGCGGCTGACTTTCCGCTCCAGGTTGGTTTTGCGGCTGGCTTTCGACTTGCGGTTGAGTTTTCTTCGCTTCAACGACTTCAACTTTCGGCTCGCTGACAGGCGCGGCGATTGGCGCTTGAATTTCATTCAAAGCCGCTGGCGACGGAATTTCCGTCGCCGCCACGGCGGCGGGAAGTTCGGAAGCTTTCAACTGCGCTAAAACCTGTTGGAAACCGGCGATTATTTCCGCGATTTTTTGTTCGAGTTCAGGCGAATCTTTGCCCGCGCTCAAAGCTTCCAGACAATCGGTCGAAGCCATCAGGATTTTGACGACCGCTTTGTTATCGACGGCGCCCGCGGTTTCGTTTTCCGCCAGGTAATCGAGCAAATCTTCCTGCACGTGCGCCAGCGCCGAAAGCTTCTGAAAACCGACGATTCCGGCAGAGCCTTTCAAGGTGTGCGAGCTGCGGCGGATTTCCAGCAGTGCCTCGCGATTGTTCGGATTTTGTTCCAGCAGATTGAGATTGGCGGTGATGGCGCGCAGGTGTTCTTCGGCTTCGAGCGCGAAAACTTCGAGCATTTCCTTGTCGATTTCAAACTCGGCGAAAGCCTCAAACGGCGGCGGCTGATTTTCCGGCGAATTTTCTTCAAACGGAAAATTTTCAGACTTTCCCAACTCGAAATTCTCCGGCTCATCCGCTTCGACGTTTAAGTCGATGTTGGCGAACATTTCTTCGAGCAGCGCCGTTTTATTAAAAAATTCGGCGGCTTGCCATTTCGGCAAAACGGCTTTGGCGGAAACAATCTCGTCCAATTCGTCCTGAAACGTTTTGGCAAACGCGCCGATTTCCGCCAGCCCGACCATCAGCGCCGCGCCTTTTATCGTATGCACCTGGCGATAAGCGGTTTTTAAATCTTCAATCCGCGCCGGGTCCGCCGCGTAAAGCTCGATGCCCTCGCGAATCGTCGGCAGATAACTCTGCGCTTCTTCGATAAATCCCTGTAAGAGTTCAGCGTCCATATTTGTAGCGCCGTTGCCGGCTGTCCTGAGTGCGTCTCGCGCTCAGATTAATTTGAGAATACGAAAGCGAGACGCTTTCGCGACAGCAGGCAGGATGCCTGCGTTACTTTAGTTAACGTAAATTCCGTTCGTTTCCGTCGTCGCTTTTCGCCGTAAGATTTTCTCGTCGGGCAATTTGAAAGGCGCGACCGAGCCGCGCAGCTCGTCCGATAGAACGACGAGCATTTTTACCGAGTCGGCGGCGCGTTTTGAGCCGATTTGGACGAGCTCGGTGACTTTTGAAATGTTCGCCATCGCTTTCGAGATGTCTTCCGAGCTGTTCGCCTGCTGTTTGGCGGATTCGGAAATCGACTGGATTAAACCGGCGAGACGATTGGAAACCTGTTCGATTTCGACGAGCGCGTGTCCGGCTTTGTCGGCTAAGGTCGAGCCGACGACGACCTCGTGAATCGTTTCTTCCATCGAAGCGACGACGTCTTTGGTTTCCGTCTGAATCGTCTGCGCGAGATTGGCGATTTGCTGCGTCAGGCTGTTCGAGCGTTCGGCGAGGCGTTCGACTTCTTCGGCGACGACGGCGAAACCGCGTCCCGATTCGCCTGCGGCTGCCGCCTGCAAGCTCGCGTTTAAAGCCAGCAGCCCGGTGCGGTCGGAAAGGTCGTCCAGCAGATTGACAATCTGGCTGATTTCCTGCGAGCGCTCGCCGAGTTTTTTGATGCGTTTGGCGGTTTCCTGCACCTGGTTGCGAATCGAGTTCATCGCGTTGATGTTGTCCTGCACGGCTTTCGTGCCGTAGCGCGCGTTATCTAAGGAGTCGCCCGCGACCTGCGCCGAAAGCAGAGCGTTGTCGGAAACTTCCTGAATCTGCACAGCCATACTGGAAATCGCCGCCGTCGTGCGCGAAATCTGCGAGCCTTGCGCCTCGGAGCCGCGCGCTAATTGTTCGGTCGTGTCGTTAATCGCGTTCGCCGAATTGCTGACCTGAAAAGTGACGTCTTTGACCTGTTTGATGAGCGAGCGCAGTTCTTTCGTCATCGAATTGAAAGCTTTGGCAATCGCGCCGGTCATTTCGGGCGAAACTTCCGCCTGCACGGTCAAATCTCCGGCGGCGACTTCGGAAACTTCGTTCAGTAATTTCGTGATTGATTTGTGCAGGCGGTTGCGCTCGTCTTCGGTCTGGACGAGCACGCGCAGCTTGTCAATCATATTCTGGAAAGCGTTGCCGAAAATGTCGGCTTCCGAATGCGGCACGATATTCGCCGATAAATCGCCTGTCGCCATACGATTGGCGACGGCGGTTTTTTCCAGCAGATTGTCGGCGATTTGTTTGAGCGCGGTTTTCATCTCGCTCGATTCTTCGTGTTCTTCGAGCTCGAAGGAAATTTCGCCCTGCGCGAGCTGGCTGGCGATAAAAGCCGATTCTTTAATCTCGCCGCCGAGCTTAAACATCGAAAAATTCGTCGCCGCAATCGAAAAAATCGCGAGCGCGACGGCGAGCGACATCACCAGCAGGCTGACGGAAGCGCTTGATTCCGCGCCGAAATAATCGGCAATCATAAAAACCAGACCGAGCAGCAGAAAGACGACCGAAAGAACCGAAGAGATTCGGATTAAAAGATTTTGGACGATGGATTTTTGCGTCATTTTTTTGTTTGCTCCGTGTAATTTTTACGCGGAAATTTCTTCTTCGTAAGCGGCGGAAAAGTCGGAATTGGTAAACGAATTCGGCGCGGCAGCGCGTTCTTCGCCCGCGCCGCTCGGCAATTTCAGCGGCGCGACCGCTTGCTGCAGTTCTTCCATCGCGTCAGC
Source organism: Pyrinomonadaceae bacterium (assembly GCA_036389695.1). Classification (GTDB taxonomy): domain Bacteria; phylum Acidobacteriota; class Blastocatellia; order Pyrinomonadales; family Pyrinomonadaceae; genus JALZHR01. The sequence continues at coordinate 11,977 of DASVWG010000296.1, read as the reverse complement.
CAGTTTCGCGAGCTTTCCGGCAGATTCTTTCAGGTTCGCCGCCGAGGTTTCCGTTTCCGAAATTCCCGCGATGAACACTTCAAACGCTTTCTCGGTTTCGCTGGTCTGCTCGCGCGTGTACGACATTACTTTGTTCTGCAAATTCAAAACCGTGGCGATGTAGCGTTCCATCTCGCCGAGCGCGTTGCCGGTTTCAATCGCGTATTTGGAAAGATTCGCCGTTTCGCCGACGGTCGTTTCCAGCGCGCGCCCGACCTCGCCGATTTCGGTCTGAATCGCCTGATTCAATGTCGAAATGTGTTTATTGGTATTTCCGGCGCGTTCCGCGAGCTGCTCGACTTCGGCGGCGACGACGGCGAAACCGTGACCTTTTTCGCCCAGCTCCGTCGCCTGAATCGAAGCGTTTAAGGCGACAAGACTCGTTCGCTGCGCCAAATCTTCAACCGTTTTCGCGATTTTGTTGATTTCCTGCGAGCGCTCGTTGAGCCGCTGAATGCGGTTGATTGCCTCTTGAATTTGTTTGCGCAAGCCGCTGACGGCGTCCAGGTTTTGCTGCGCCGCCAGCGTTCCGTGACGCGCTTTTTCGATTGAATGATTGGCGGTTTGCGCCGAGCCGGAAAGCTCTTCGGAAATTTTCTGGACAATCTGCGGAACTTTTTTCAGCGAAACCGAAGCCTGATTCATTTCCTGCGCCCGGGTTTCGTCCTGCTGAATCAATTCCTGAATCATTTTCTGCAATTCGACGACGGCGTAATGCGCGCCGGAAGAATTGTTTTTCACCAGCGCGGCGATTTCGCTTAAATTTTCGAGCAGGAATTTTATCGTCGCGGAAAGCTCTTTCGTTTCTTTGAAATCAGAATTTATTTCGGCGTCGAGATTGCCGGATTTAATGCCCGCGACTTCGCCGGAAAGCTGGCGCACGGCGGTTTCGAGTTTTTCCAAATCCTGTTTGGCGTGAATCGATTCGGCGACTTTGGCGAGAAGCTTTTGAAAAGTCTGGCTGATGCGGTCGGGGCTCGGGTTCGAGGCAAGCGCGATTTCAAGCTTTCCGCTGGCGGCTTCGTCCATCGACGTGACGAGTTTCTGCACCTGCTGGCTGATGCGCTGGAGCGTTTCCAAAAGCTCGTCGGTTTCGGTCGAGCCGGAAGTTTTCGGCAGACCGGCGGAAACTCCGCGCTCCAGACTTTTCGCCAGCAGCGAAACTTTTTCAACCGGGCTGACCACTTCGCCCGCCAGCCACCAGCCGAAAATGACGACCGAAAAAGCGACGAAAACAAACGGGATAAAGACGGCGTAAAGCGTGTCGTTCGTCAAAAACGAGATGATCAGATACGAAATCAAGCCGAAGATGCAAATAAAAAAAGCCAGCCCGACACTGGCGAGCCAGATTTTCCCTTTCAAGGAATTGAGCAGGGAATTTGCGGAAGTTTTTGCCATATTTTTCTTTTAGGTTTTAAAAGGATTGAAGCTCGCTGAGGCTGAGCGATGAGAGGAGATTTTCCGCGTCGAATAAAAGCAGAGTGCTGGATTCGTGTTCCGCTTTCCCGTAGAGCGTCGGGAAAGAGTTTTCAAAATCGGCGGCGGAAAATTTTATGTCCTGCGGCGCGAGCGTGACGATTTCGCTGAGGCGGTCGATGACAAACGCGATTTTCGTGTCGTCTTTAGCGGAGCGCAGGACGATGAGCTTGGTTTTTTGCGGCGCGCCGGCGGATTTCTTTTCCCAGAATTTTCGCAAATCGACGACCGAGATTATCTCGCCGCGCAAATTGGCGACGCCCGAAAGCCATTCGGGAACGCCGGGCATCGGCGTAATGGGCAGAGGGCTTAAAACTTCGGCAACGAGGTTTGAGTGAACGGCGTAGAGTTCTTCGTCAAGCGCAAAAACGACGTATTTCTCGCCGTAGACCTGCGCCGGTTTTCCTTCGAAAAAAATAGAAGAAGCTTCCGGCAAATCCAGAAGCGAGGAAAAATCAATGTCATTCAAATTTTCGGGCGTGAAATCCGGCATAGAAACAGGAGAGTAAGTTAGTGTCAGTAGCCCGACCGTCAGGGCGGGCTTCATTTCAAACAAAAGCTTGTGCTTATTAAAGAAAAGCCCGCGCTGACGCTTGGGCTACTGACACTGACTTTGTTTAGTTTAAATAAGCGTCAATCGTCCGCATCAGCGTGTCGGGTCCGAAAGGCTTGGTGATGTAGCCGGTCGAGCCAGCCATGCGACCGCGAACTTTATCGAAAAAGCCGTCTTTGCCGGAAATCATCACGACCGGAATGTCTTTCGTTAAATTGTTGTTGCGGATGAGCTTGCAGACCTGATAACCGTCCATGCGCGGCATCGTGATGTCGAGCAGAACCAAATCGGGAACAACCTCGTTGATTTTCGCCAGCGCGTCCATTCCGTCGACCGCCAGCACGACCGTGTGACCGCTTTTTTCGAGCTTGCCCGAAATCAGTTTGCGCACGGTCGGGCTGTCGTCGACGACCAGAATCGTGCAGCTTTTCGCTTCCTGCGTTTTGCTTTCGTGCTGCTCGATTTCGTCCAGGCGAATCGCCAGCGCGTTGACCTGACCGCCCAGCACGACGTTGTTTTGATTCATCTGCGAAGCCTGCTGCAAATAGCTGTAGCCCTGCCGCAGATTTTTCGCGTTCAGATGAGCGATGCCGAGCGACGTCAGCTCGTCGGAGTTGAAAGAACGCTGCTCCATCTCGCTTTCCATTCTTTCGATTGCTTCGGTAAGCGTCTCGCGATTGGCTTGGCTGTTCGAGAGCAGCATCTCCAAATCCGAAAGCGTCAAAACCGCCTGGCACGACGGGCAGACGAACGACTGCGGCTCGTTGGCAAAATTGCAGAACGGGCATTCGAACGAAGCGGCAGCCTGCGACACGGATTTGGCGGCGACCGGATTTTCGTCTTCTTCGTAAGGCTCGGACGCGGCGGTTTCGTCAAAATGCTTGTCGTCCGATTCGTCTTCGACGTGAAAATAATTGTCGAGCGTTTCGTCTTCGGCGACGCAGATTTCCTCAATCTCGTCTTCGGTTTCAAAATCGCCGTCAACCGAATTTTCAATTTCCGGGGCAAGAAACTGCGTCTGCGGAAAAGCTTCGGAATTTGGTTCGTTTTCCTGTTCGTATCGGTCGGCATTATTTTCCTGAAAGTCGTTTTCAGCGTAATGCCCGTTGTTTGATGCAAAAGATTGCTGCATAACGGTTTCCTCTTCGAGCGATTCAAAGCCGCCAGCAGGCGAGCTTTCTTCAAATTGAGTATAAGAGTTTTCCGGCGTCATTATTTCAAAATCCTTCGATTCGTAAGCGTTAGTTTCCGCCTGCGATGCGGAAACCGGCTCGGATTGAACATCCTGCGCCGTTTCAGTTGCGAATTCTTCAGTTTCCGCCGCCAACCCGGAAAATTCCGGCGCGGAATGATTTTCTTCCGCGTTTTCTGCGGCGAAGAATTCTTGAGATTCCTGCGGGTTTTCGTCATCCGGCTCAGATTCGGGTTCGCGCATAAATGAAGACTGAGCTTCCAGATTTTGCACGAATTCTTCTTCGAGCTCCTGCGTCGGACCGTCCTGCACAAAGTTTTCGTCCGATTGATTGGCGGTCGAAGTTTTGTGAATATCGTCTTCTTCTTCGGCTTCTTCCGCGTGAGTAAAATCGGGATATTCTTCCTCCGCCGATTGTTCCTGCGCGGCTGAGTTGAAATCGAAATACAATTCGGGAACTTCTTCGGTAAAAGCGGTCTGCGCTTTCGCCTGCGCTTCGGTTTGGAGTCTTTCAAGCAGCTTCGCATTTTGCTCTGCCCGCTCAAGCTCTCTCTGGCGGATGGCGTTCAGCGAATCGATGCCCGCCTGCGCCGTTTCATTTTCGGGATTCAGCGTCAGAACTTTTTCGAAACAGGCGATTTTTTCTTCGTGCCCTTCCGAGAGATAAGCTTTTAAACTCCACGCTTCTTCCATTTCGGGCGACAGATTCATCAATTCGTCGAGCATCCGGCGCGCCGCTTCGTGCTCGCCGGAAATCGCCGCCACATTCGCCTTTTTCAAAAGCGCCTGCGACATCTGCTGCCTGACCGCTTTGAGCGACGCCTGCGCCGTCTCGTTTTCCGGGTTCAGCGCCAGAACTTTTTCCAGCCGCGCCGTTTTTTCTTCCGGCGAATCGGCGACCGAAGCCAGCCACATCCACGCCAGCTCGTTCGTCTCGTCGTGCGCCAGAGCCTGCTGAAAACACTGGCTGGCGAAATCCTTCTGATTTTCGCGCGAAGCCGTAATGCCGCGCTGAACGAAGGTTTTGGCAAGCAGCGATTTGGTCGCTTTCGCCCATTCCAGCGCGCGTTCGTTGTGCGGGTTAATGTTCAGAACATTGCTCAGAAAAACGAGCAGTTCTTCGGGGTATTCGCTGATTGAAGCGAGCCACAGCCACGCCGTTTCGTTATCGGGCTGGCTTTCGGTCACGCGCAAAAGCAGCATGCGCGCTTCGGCGCGATTTCCTTGTTTGGCGGCATCGATGCCGGCTTTCAGCATTTCGTTTATCTTTGCGGCGTCAAAACCGTGAGCCGATAAATCGTTGGCAGCAAATGGACTTTGCAAAGTCGCAGCGGTTGATTCAAGTTCTAATTTCATAGTTTTCAGAAAATCCGGATTGGTGAAAATGATTTCGAGCCATGATTTGAGAAGTCGGGAAACGACCAAATCGACCCTTTAACAGCAAGATAAATGCCATAGCGGAAAAAACTCCGTCTTTGGCGAGCAAGACGAAGTTTTTTCCGAAAAATCAGGCTTTGACTGGTTTTAAAGTTGAGTCTGGCGCCGAAGTTGGAAGGCAGAAAATTTCCAAAGTGACAAAAAGCGTGAGAGGAAATTGACAAAAAATGGTATTTTTTTAGCCAAATCCGCGAGAATTTGAGATAAAAGAGATGAAATGTTGTGAGCGCGCGTAAAATAAAGCAAAAATCAGACCAGAGGAATTTTAGATTTTAGATTTTAGATTTTAGATTTTTTTATGAATTATGACGTTATCATCATCGGCGGCGGCGCGGCGGGCATTTCGTCGGCTTGCTGGTGCGACGAGCTGGGGTTGAAAACCTTGCTTCTGGAATCGCATTCCGAACTCGGCGGGCAGCTTCTCTGGACGCACAATCCGGTCAAAAATCATCTCGGCGTCGAAGCGGAAAACGGGCGCGAGATGCGCGATATTTTCGTCAGACAGGCGGAAAACTATAATTTTTCGCTTCGCACAAACGCGGAAGCTTCCGCTGTCGATTTGGAGAAAAAAATCATTACGCTCGAAAACGGCGAGACTTTTTCGGCGCAAGCTCTAATCATCGCCACCGGCATCAAACGCCGGAAACTGAATGTCGCGGGCGAGGCGGAACTGAAAGGAAAAGGCATTCTGGAATCGGGCAAACGCGACGCGGAAAAAGTCAGGGACAAAAACGTCTGCGTCATCGGCGGCGGCGACGCGGCGCTGGAAAATGTTTTGATTTTGGCTGAGACGGCGCGGAAAGTAACGCTCGTTCATCGCCGGAAGAATTTTCGCGCGCGCGCGGAATTTCTCGAAAAAGCCCGAAAAAATCCTTCGATTGAATTTCTGAACGAAGCGACGGTCACGAAAATTACCGGTCGCGAAAAAGTCGAAGGCGCGGAAATTAAGAACAATAATAAAGTTTTTATTTTGCCCGTCGAAGCCGTTTTAATTCGCATCGGAGTCGAGCCGAATACAAAGCTTTTTCGCGAAAAATTGAAGCTGGACGTAAACGGCTATATTGAAATCGACAGCCGCTGCGAAACCAGCGTCGATAAAGTTTTCGCCGTCGGCGACGTGGCAAATCCGCTCGCGCCGACCATCAGCAGCGCCGTCGGAATGGGCGCGACGGCGGCGAAAGTGATTCTCGATAAATTAGAGGGATGAAGGATGAGGGATGAGGGATGAAAAAGTTTTGAATTTTGAGTTTTGAATTTTAAATTTTGAATTTGTAATTAAAATAATCATTCAAAATTCAACACTCAAAACTCAAAACTTTCTTTTATTCCTCCCTCATCCTTCATCCCTCAGTTTATCGCGCGGCGAAGGCGTCGTTGCCGGTGATTTGCATCAAATGGCGCGTGTCGTTGAGCGCGACGATGCGGATGTTATTCTGACTGCGAAACTCGAAACGATTGATGCCGCAATTGGAAGTAATCAGCCACGGCGTCGTGATTGTGTCCGGATGAATCGCGCCGATAATATATAGAGTTAGAAAACAAATCGTGCCCGTGTGCGCGAAAATCGCGATGCGCCCGCCTTTGTGTTTTTCGAGGATTTCGTGCAAAACGCCGGTCGTGCGGTCGAGCAGCTGGTGATAGCTTTCGCCGCGCGTGATGACGTGCGCGAGTTCGCGGTTGACCAGCGCGTAATAATCTTCTGGAAATTCTTTTTTCGCCTCGTCGAAAGTCAAGCCTTCGAGCACGCCGACGTGCCGCTCCCGAAACGTGTCGGCGGCGTTAATTTGCAAATTTAAAAGCTTTGCTAAAGGTTCGGCGGTTTGAACGGCGCGCAGCAAATCGCTGGAATAAATTGCCGTGATGCGTTCTTTCGCCAGGGCTTTGGCGGTCAGCTCGGCTTGCTGTCTGCCGAGCTTGGAAAGCGGCGTGGCGGAATGACCGCCGAAACGCCCTTCGGCATTACCGGCGGATTGCCCGTGTCTGATGAGATAAAGCCGCGTGACTTCCATTCCTAACTTTTCAAAATTCGTTCGTAAATTTCGCTTAATTTTAAAGTAATTTCAACTGACGGCAGCCCGATTTCCTTTTCAATCGAAGTGTATTCGGCAACCTGCCAGCGCCCGTCCGCCTGTTTTATCAAATGCTCGACGCGCAATTCGTCCTGTGCAATCAAAAGATATTCTCTCAGGCTCTCGATGCTTTGATAATGCCAGAATTTTTTGCCGCGGTCGTAACCGGCAGTTGACGGCGAAAGAACTTCAATCAAAACGATTGGATTTAAAAGCGTATCGAATTCGTCGTCCAGAAATTCAGGCTCGCCGCAAGCGATAACGACATCCGGGTAAGTGAAAAGTCCCGTCGCGGGAATGTGAACCCGCATATCGTTTGAATACGTTTCGCACGATTTGCCGCGAAGCTGTGAATTTGCGCTCGTCACCAGATTGGTCACAAGAATATTATGCTCGCGGCTCGCGCCGGACATTTGAAAAATCTCGCCCTTGTAAAACTCGTGACGAAACTCCGCCCTGCGTTCAAAATCAAGGTAATCTTTTGCGCTTAACAGAGTTTTCGGAACGGCTGACATAGATTTTTTCTTTACGCGGCGACGGTTTCGGCTTTCAGTTTTTCGGCTTGGAAATGCGAAACCAGCGCGTCGATGACTTCGTCAATCATACCTTCCATAAAAAGGTGAAGCTGGTAAATCGTCAAGCCGATGCGATGGTCTGTGACGCGATTTTCCTTGAAATTATACGTTCGGATTTTTTCCGAGCGGTCGCCGCTGCCGACCATCGATTTGCGTTCCGACGCCAGTGCGTCGTGCTGTTTCTGCTCTTCGATTTCCTGAAGGCGCGCGCGCAAAACGCGCATCGCTTTTTCGCGGTTTTTAATCTGCGATTTTTCGTCCTGCATCGAGACGACGACGCCCGTCGGAAGGTGCGTCAGGCGCACCGCCGAATACGTCGTGTTGACCGATTGACCGCCGGGACCGGACGAGCAGAAAGTGTCGATGCGCAAATCGTTTTGATTGATTTGCACGTCGACTTCTTCGGCTTCCGGCAGAACCGCGACCGTAATCGCGGACGTGTGAATGCGACCGGAAGTTTCCGTCTGCGGAACACGCTGAACGCGATGCACGCCCGATTCATAACGCATTTTCGAATAAACTCTGTCGCCTTCAATCATCACGACGGCTTCTTTGACGCCGCCGACGCCCGTTTCCGAGGCGTCCATAATGTCGAATTTCCAGCCTTGCCGCTCGGCATAGCGCGCATACATTCGCAGGATTTCGCCCGCGAAAAGCGTCGCTTCGTCGCCGCCGGTTCCGGCGCGGATTTCGAGAATGACGTTCTTTTCGTCGTTCGGGTCTTTCGGCAGAAGCAGAACTCTCAAGTCTTCTTCGGCTTTCGGCAGACGCACTTCAATATCGCTGATTTCCATCTGCGCCATCTCGCGCATATCATCTTCGTCCGCCATTTCGAGAAGCTCACGCGCGCCCGCGAGTTCTTCCTGCATCCGCTTGACTTCGCGATATTTATTGACGATTTCTTCCAAGCTGCGATGCTGTTTCATCGTCTTGGCGTAAGTCGACATATCCGACATAATTTCGGGCGAGGAAATCTGCGCGGTCAGCTCTTCATAGCTTTTTTCGATTTGTTCAAGTTTTTCCAACATAAAATTACTCTGCTATCTGCGGTAAATTGCCGAAAATCTTTTCGAGCGGCAAGCGGAAATCCGGCAAAACGTCCTCGCCGTCCAATTCGTCGTTTTCGTGCAGAAAACTAACCGTATTATTCGTGCGATAAACGACCACAACCTTTTTTTTGGGATAGACAATCCAGACCAGACGACTTCCCGAACTCAAATAATCTTCCACCTTGGTTGAAATTTCCTCGCTCGAATTACTCGGCGAAACAACTTCGACGGCAATGTCGGGCGCAGTCGGAAAAAACGAATCGGGAACGCCGAATTTCGCCAGATTTTCTTTGCCGATAAATCCGATATCCGCGCCGACCGTCGATTGATTTACTAACTTAAAGCCGGTTTCGGCGGCGGTAACTTCGCCCAAATCATTTTCCTCGACAAAATTACCGATACGTCTGCTAAGTCTGTTAGTTATAATTCCGTGCAAAGTTCCGGCGGTCATAATCGGATATAATTCTCCCCTGATTAATTCGTGCGTTTCGGCAAAAGGCGAAACTTCGAATTCCTCAGCCGTCATTTTTCCGGTAATTGTTCTTTCCAAAACTGCGCTCATCGCCTTCACCTCGAAACTTTATACGACTACTTCCAATTCTCTATGCGCTGCCGGAACCGCATCCGTATCAATCGGCTCGAATTTCAGCGATTCTTTCAAGGATACGATGGCGACTTCCAACTGGTCGGCGTCCGGATTCTGCGTCGTGATATTTTGCAGCCAGAGTCCCGGCATCGTCATAAATTTAAAGATAACGCCCGATTCCTTTTTCGCCGCGTAGCGAATGATTTCATACGAAAGTCCGGCGACGAGCGGCATCAGCAAAATTCTGACTAAAAGATTCAGCCACAGCGCGTCGAATTTAATCACCGAAAACAAAACGATGGCGACGAGCATCACGACCATCAAAAACGAAGTGCCGCAGCGCGGATGCTGGCGCCGCTGTTGCTGGGCGTTTTCGACCGTCAAATCCAAGCCTTTTTCCCACGTGAAAACCGTCTTGTGCTCCGCGCCGTGATATTGAAAAACGCGGTTGATGTCTTTTAAAAACGACATCGAAAAAATCATTATCACAAAGAAAAGCATTCTCACCAGACCGTCAATCAGGTTAAACGCAATCCACGAAGCCGGTTTGATTTCCCAGACGTAAGCCTTGGCGATTTCCCACCAGCCCGCGCCGGCGGCAATCAACGGAGATTCAGCCCAGCCCAGCCCGATGAAAAGAAAATTCGTCAAAACCAGCGGCGCGACGATGAAAAGCAGAATGTTAAAAAGCAGCGCGAAGATTATCGAGCCGACCGCGCCCGCCGCTTGTTTCGGCTTAGCTTTCGATTTTTCCGGCATCGTCACTTTCGCGGGCGCTTTCAGAAAATTTTCGTCCGTCGTGCCTTCGGCTAAAACGGGTTCTGTTTCGAGTTCCGTCGCTTTGACTTTTTCTTTCTCCGCATTGGCGTCTTCTTCAAAGACGTTTGCCGAAAAATTCAGGGCTTTCACGCCGAGCGCCATTGATTGAATCAAGGTTGCGCCGCCGCGAATGACGGGAATGTTTAAAAATTTGTATTTGTCGCTCCATTTCGGCAGCTTTTCAGCCGTGTGCACGATGGTGCCGTCCGCTTTGCGACAGGCGATGGCGTAGGCGCTCGGCGTGCGCATCATCACGCCTTCGATGACGGCTTGCCCGCCGACTATCAGGTCGCGCTCGATTGATAAAAATAACGATAAAAACTTTTTCATAGTCATTCCTTTGATTTGAAACTTACTACTAAAGATGTCTAATCAACCCTGAATCGCAAATCGGAAATGGAAAGAAAAGACGCCGCGCTTTTTTCAGCGGCTTTCCGTTTCCTCTCTGTCTGCATTTTACACCAGGAGTGAACGGCGCGTGAATCGAGCGTCGGCGTCGGATTTTCGTGTGGCTAATAATGTATCGCAAAAACGCGCATCAAATATCTATTTGCGAGCGTAGCGTTTGTTAAAGCGGTCAACGCGACCGGCGGTGTCGACCAATTTCTGTTTGCCCGTGAAAAACGGATGGCATTCCGAGCAGATTTCGATGTGCAGATCGTCCTTCATCGTCGAGCGTGTTTTAAACTGATTGCCGCACGCGCAAGCGACTGTAATTTCTTCGTATTTCGGATGAATTTCAGCTTTCATTTCTTTTTTTTACCCTGCCTGTCTATGTATCTTCAAATTCTGCGCCGTAGCGCAAACCTTAATAATACTTTTGAATGCGTTAAAAGGCAAGCCGCTTGCGTGATGAGGTCTGCAAACGTTTTATCTTGCCTTTTACGGATTCTTTGATGCTGATTTTCGCCTTCGTGTTCGCTTTTACTTTCGGCGCTGCCGGTTTCGCTAATTTCGGCGCCGCCGTTTTTCCTTTCGCCTTTGTCTCTTTAGCTTTAGCTTGGTTAAGCTTTACGGGCTTTGCGGTTTTCAAAGCTTTCGTCGCATTATTTTTCGCCGTTCTCGTGATTTCAGACGTTTTCGGCTTATTAATTTTTGACGATTTCGTAATTTTGGATGCTTTCGGCTCTTTGATTTTCGCCGTTTTCGCCTGTTTAGAAACTGTATTCGCTTTCGCTTTGCCCGTTTTTTGTCTGGTTTTCGCTTCGTTTGAAACCTTTGTTTTAGCTTTGCCGGCGATGTTCGTTTTTAAAGCTTTAGTTTTATTATCAACCTTTGTTTTTAAGCTTTTAGTTGAATTATCGACTTTCGGTTTTAAAGCTTTAACCGTCTTCGATAATTTTGCCGTCGTAAGTTTTTTCGCAGTTTTCTTCGGCGGTTCGACAGTTTTTGCTTTATTAGCTTTTACTTTCTCGGCTTTTATTTTTTCAGCTTTCGCTTTACTGATTTTGGGCGCGACGCTCTTTAATTTAGAAGCTTCCGCTTTGCTTTTGGCTTTCGGCTTGACTTGGCTTGCGCTCGATTTTTTCAAAGCCTGAACGGTTTTCGGCGTCGGCGATTTTTTCTCAGTCTTTGCCTGTTTTACCTTTTCCGGCTTTGAGATTTCAATTTTTTTATTAACCGGTTTTTTATCAATCTTTGTTTTGCCGGTATTTGCCGGAGTTTTCTTCGCCTTCGAAACCTCTGGTTTTTGAGTTTTTACTTTTTGAGTCTTTGCTTTAACTTTCTTTCCGACGGTTTTATCGCTCTGTTTCGCAAGTTTTTTAGGCTTTACCGTTTCCGGTTTTTTCTCTTTTTTCGGAGCCGGAATAACCTTCTCGAAATCGGCTTTAGCTTTGACCGGCGCGGAAGTCTTTTTCGCTTTTTTTGGCTTTGAAGCTTCGATTTTCACTTCCGGTTTTTCTTCAGCCTGTTTTTTGGCAGGCTTTTTCGAAGGCTGCGCCGGAATTTCCGTTTGCGGCGCGGGAACAGGTTTTTTCGCTTCCGGTTTTATTTTCTGAGGAACGGCTTTTTCGATTGGCTTCAAAACAAATTCATCGCCCGCCGCGTCGTGATGACAGGGAATTATATGCGCGGATTTTAAATCGTTTTCGACTTCCACGCGCTTTTGCTCGTCGTCTTCCAGAATTACGGAAACGGTGTTTGCCTGCAATTGCTTGACGCATTTTCCGCGCTTGTGTTT
>DASVWG010000295.1:0-3774 GCA_036389695.1 Pyrinomonadaceae bacterium | reverse complement strand
GTTCGGAATGAAAGAAAGAGTCCTGCTCATGGGAGGAACCATCGAGATTGAATCGGCAATCGAAAACGGAACAACCATTTACGTGCGCATTCCGATTCAGTTAAATGATGAAAAGGAAAATTAACATTCCGTATACAGCGCCGCGCAGGAAAATTTAAAAGCATTTTTCCTTGTCCGGTCATATCTGCGACAATAAATAAAAAGGCTTCGACTGAAATTCAGCCGAAGCCTTTTTAGCAGTCCAGCGTGTTTTATCCAACGAACGCATTGGAAGCTTGAATAACGCCTGCCTGCGTCGCCGCAAACATTTATCCCGAATTAAGGGACACGCGAAGCCGGAACCGGAACGTCGGTCGAGACGCCGAACTGGACGCCGGCAAATCCCGCGCTCGAACGCGACAGATACCACGTCCCGCCGCGAAACACGGCGAAATCGGTTTTGCCGTCGCCGTCGTAATCGGCGGGCGTCGGAATATCGGAATCGATGCCGAATTGAGCGGCGACAAACCCGTCGCGGCTTTGCTGGATATACCAGTTGCCGCCGCGATAAACCGCCAAATCGGCTTTCCCGTCGCCGTCGTAATCGGCGGGCGTCGGACGGTCGCTGGAGATGCCGAACTGAGCCGCCGCAAATCCGTCGCGGCTTCGCTGCATATACCACGTTCCCGCGCGATAAACGGCAATATCGAATTTGCCGTCGCCGTCGAAATCATCGGCAACGGGCTTATCGCCGTTTTGTCCGAATTGAGCCGCCGTAAATCCAGCCGCGCTTTGCATCAAATACCACGTTCCGTCCGACGGACGAAATACGACAAAATCCGCTTTTCCGTCGCCGTCGAAATCGCCCGCCTGCGGAACATCGCCTGCCGCGCCGAACTGCACGGCGCGAAATTGATTGTCCGAGCTTTGCAGATAATACCAGTTTCCGCCGCGATAAACGGCGACGTCCGTTTTGCCGTCGCCGTCGAAATCGGCGGGCACGATTTTATCGGTCGAAACACCGAATTGAACCGCCGTAAAGCCCAGTTGCGAACGGTTCAGATACCACACGCCGTCGGACGGGCGGAAAACCGACACGTCCGCCTTCCCGTCGCCGTCAAAATCAAACAACGGGCGACGGGCAATCGTCGCCGCGCCGTTGGTGCGGAACGAGCGATTATAGCCGTCCGAAGAATTTTGAAATCTTTTGTCAAACGCGACGACGCGGACGCGCGTGTCCTGAAATCCGGTTCCCGGCGGCAGTTGCCAGCTATAGCTTCTGGCGCTCGGCGGCAGATTTTCGGTTAATGTTATCCACATTTTGCCGCCGTCGGTCGAATATAAAATACTGAAACCGCGCAATGCTTCGTCGTCCGCCGCCGTCCACGAAATCGGCACGATGCCGCCCGCCGGAAAAACCTGTCCCGCCTGCGGCGAGGTTAGCGAAACCGTCGGCGGCGCGTCCGGAAAGCGCGGGTCGGGGCGAATCGAAAACGGCTCGCTGTAAAACCATTTGTGATTTGAAGAGTGGACGGCGAAACGCGCCGAATCGGTGCTGACGAACGGAAATCTTATCGGTCCGAGCGAGCCGGTCTGGTTGCCCGAGCCTTCGTTGATGGCTTTGCGATGCCCGTCCAAAAGCAGGTAAACGGTGAAAATATTCGAGTTGAAAGGCGCGGTGATTTGCCATTTGAGCTGCACATCGGTTCCGCCCAGAAACGTTTGTCCGGCGAGCGGCGTGGTAAATTGCAGCGCGCCCGTTTCGTTCGGATTCTGCACGCGCACCTGCCATTCGTCCCAGCCTTCCTGACCTATGTTGTCAGTGGCGACGATGCGGATAAAGACGATTGAGCCGTTATTATTGGGCACGGTAAATTCGTAGGAACGCTGATTGCCCGGTATATTATCGGCGACAATCGTAAACGTTTCCTTGTCGTTTCTGGTAGCCTGAATCTGAATTCTTTGTTTGACGATTGAAGCATTGTCAAACGCGTTCCACGTCAGAATTATTTTCTGTCCCGGCTCGAAAACTCCGTCGAAATTGCTGCCGGTGATTTGAAACGGTCGGCGCGTCAGGCGCACGACCGGCGGATGGTCGGTGCGGTCGGGGCGAACGGTGCGGAAAGGCTGAAACTGCGCATTGCCTTCGATGCGGTCGCCCGTGCCGCCCGGATTTTGCGGCGTGGTCGGTCCGGTCGGCGAGTTCCACCAGTTGTTTCGCACGTCCGGATTAGCGCCGTTCGTTGAACGGACGGCAATCGTGTTGTTTTCAAAAAGATTCGGATTCGTGACGCCGTTCAGACGAAAACCGCTGCTCGCTTTGGTTGCGTTGACGGCGACGGCGTTGTTGGCAAACAGATTGCCTTCCATATAGAAAAGGTCGCCGTCGGGCTGGTCAACGGCGATGTCGCTGTTGCGTAAAACGGATTGGTCAATGTAGTAATTCGTGCCGCCGATATTGTCGCTGGAAATTCCGCGCTTCATGCCGTCGAAAACGACGTATTCGACTTTGTCGCCGTTGGTGTTGAGCGCGAAATAATCCCATTTCTGCCCGGCGAGCCACGGCTCGAAGGTAATCGGGGCAGTCGGCAAACCGAGGACGCGGGCGACGCTATCCGCCGAATCGACCGCCGTGTTCGGTTTTAATTTAAAGGTCGTGCCGGGCAGAATTTCGGTGCCGCGCACGCGACCGCCGTTCATCACATATGGAACGGCAATCGGCGCGTAGATTCCCTGGGGAGTAATCGAGCCTTCAAACCAGTTGTTTTGATTTCCGCTCGTCGGAAGGACGCTGCCGGGCATAATTCCGCCGGTGCCTTTGACCGGATATTGACAGCCCTGCAATACGTTGTTCGCGCCGATTTCATAATTTCCGAAATTGAAGAAAATACATTCCTTCAGCGAGCCGGTGATATTCAAAGTGTCGAGAAATTGCGGCTGTTCGTAAAATTGTCCTAATCTCAGCGCGGAATATTTGAGGTTCTGCCCGATAAAATTGTCGATAAAAAGATTCGATTCGCTGATGCCCGCGCTCGCGCCGTTGCGAAACGTTACATTCCGCAAAACCAGTGTCGTCTTGTCGACGTAGATGCCGGCGTCATTCGCTTGAAAAGGCGCGTCCGAATCGAAAACCGTATCCTGAATCGAAATGAATCTCGACGCAAAGCCCGCCACCAGAAAATCAATAGTACTAATCAAACCGCGTTCCCGAAAACGGCTGTTGCGAACCAGCAGCGTACCGCCCCAACCGACGGTGACGCTAATGGAAATGTCGGCAAACTGCGCGTCGAGCTTTCCGGCAATACGGATGGCGGCGCCCGGCGCGGCGGTGTTGGTCACAGGACTAAAAACAACCGGCTCGGCGGCTGTTCCCTGAAGCAGCAAGTTTCCGTAGACATCCAGCTGCGCGCCCGAAGCGGATTGCACAATCACGCCCGGCTCGGCGCAGACGGTTTGCCCGGCGGGAATCGTCACCGTGCCGGAAATGACGCGCGGATTGTCCGCCTTGCGCCAGGTGACGTCGCACGTCTGCGCCGCCGTAAAACTTACACCGAACAATCCAATCAAAAACAGCACAACCAGACTGCAGCCCTTACGTTTGTCAATTTTCATTCCCGCCCCCTGCTCGAAATTTTCGACCTGAAGTTTAAAAACTTCCCGTGGGCTTATTGTTTTGTAATTACACAGTCCACGATTTTACCAGATTAATACACCTGCCAGCCATAAATTTTCATTTTCCTGCGGTAGGCTCCCTGACAGTACAGGTAAGCAGATGTTTCCGCGCCGTATCCATTA
>DASVWG010000294.1:0-13173 GCA_036389695.1 Pyrinomonadaceae bacterium | reverse complement strand
AAAGCATTGCCGTTGACGAAGTGTGTAAATGCGTTATCATCATATCGCTATGACCTAAGATGGAGTAACATTCAAAACCCGGTTTTGCCATATCGCTCTCATTGAGTGAGCCGTAAGCATCAACCCCGATAAAAGCAACGCGCATCTTTTTGTCATAGCGTTTAAAGATTGCCGGATTGATGATAGCTCTTGAAGTAGCCGGCGGTTTGCGGCTCAAGGAATGTATTTCGATTTCATCCGGCTTATCCGAAACAGTGAGAATTTTATAGGGATGAACTTTTTCTAAAGCGTTTCTCGTATGAATGGTGCTTTTTCGGGGAAGAATAAGGCGGCTGCAATCTATCTCGAAATAAACGATTCCCTCTTGATTTTCCTCATACTCAAAAGCCGGCTTGAGCGCCGCGCCTTCGGGACTGACGAGAAAGATGCTGGATTTTCCGACGCTTCCTTTCCCGATACAATTGCAAAGAATAACTGCCCTGCCGCCGGTTTCCGTTAATGTTAAATCGGCATAACCGCGAAGAAGATTCATATCGGGAGAACACATCGGGACGATACGAATCACCGGCGCATTATCGTCAAACAACTGGCTTCGCATAACGAAGGTGAAATCCAGACAAACGTGAATGCTTATATAATGCTTTTGATTGTTTACTTTCCAACTGAAAACAGGGTTTTGATATAAACCGGATTTTTGCTCATCAATATAACGGTTTTCCCATTGCGATAGATTTTGTTTAACGACCCATTTAGGCTCTTCCGTCTGCGGTATAAAAATTGGACACTTATTGTAAATATTTTTTGCGCCGCTCGGTATATTATCTGCTCCTCCGACTATTATTACTTCGTGTTTATTAGAGAAGTGCTGCAACATTTCCCTCACATCTTCCTGCACGACGGGAAGCGAATATTCCGGGAAAATAATTAATTCCGTATCAGGATGATGTTTATTAAGAAATTCAAGTATTTTAAGAGCTTTTGCTTTTCTCTTTTTTATTTCTTCGTAATTTGACCAAACATAGGTTTCTCTGGCTCGCATCGGTAATACGCCGACTACTTTTCCGTCCGGCAAAGGAGATGCCATTTGAGCAAAAGCGATTTTAACTTTACTATTCTTCAAATTTACCGGTATTTCATTTATTTTTTTAGTTCTATTCGTTTTCTTAGTTTTATTCATAGACCACTCCTAGCCGCGTCCAATTCCAAAGAAAGCCTTTGTTTTTAATCTTTCACCTGTTTGTGCCTGATCATAATAAATTATTTTAATTTAGGCTGAATCTATTACGGTGGAGCTTCTTTTTGTCTTTTATATCCTTCAGCCTTTTCGGTTTCGCCGACGGGATAATGATTTCTCGAATTGAGAAGCAGGCTTGGACGAAATCGGGGTTGTTTGCGCGGAAGTGTTTGACTAATTTGTCTGTTTGATATTTAAGAATCGTATGAGTTTTGTTAAAAAGGGCGAAGTTTGCGATGGTAGTTTTGCCTTCACTCGGAGTGGCTCGCGAGTTTATTGTTTTTGCCGGATAATTGTCAATCGCCGTTTGCGGATTCTCGCGCTGCGTGGGTTTGACGACGTAATCTTCAAGTGCAACAATGATTGATTTGTGATCGTCAAGGAGTTTTTTGTTTGTTTGATAGATATTAAGTTCAGCCTTTTGTGTTGCGTTCGTTTCTTTATTCATTGCCTTCTCCTTTTTTATTTGTGGTTAATTAATTAGTTGGGTTGATGCAAAGCCGCTTCCGACGGTTGATTAAGGAATGGCGGCGGTTTCTTTGGAGATAAAGACAATTGCTTCGATAACGCGTGCAATTGTTTAAGGATTAAAATCAATTGTTAGACCGACAGATTCAATTGTTTCGTTGACAGATTCGATTGTTTCACTGACGCAGGCAATTGTTTGATTGACAAAATGCGATGTTTCAATGAAAGAATCTATTGTTCAGGCGTAAAAAGCTAAGACTTAATTATCAAACAGCTAATCTTCGGGATCAAAACCCGTGAGAAAACGCGAAATAATCGATAAAATTCGTTTATTAACGCTTAGATTACTGCTTATTTCGCGTTTTGAGCAAAAACGATAGCACTATTTATATGTGTTTGCAAGAAAAATTACTCCCTGCCTGTAAATCCGGTTTTTGAGAATTTCCGGCTGGATAGCGGCGTTGCAAAACTTTACGCGGCTTGATTACGACGCGGCGAATAAAATTAACCTTCGAGACTTCCATCTTTTGCACGCCATTTATCGGCATATTTTTTTTCGGAGCCTTTTCGGTTAAGATTGTTATTTAAATCTATTAGAGGAACGTTTATTAAATGTCGGAAGCAACCAGGAAGGATTTGAAAACGCGCGTCGAATCGGATTCGATGGGCAATATTGAAGTCGAAGCGGATAAATACTGGGGCGCGCAGACCGAGAGAAGTCTGCATCATTTTAACATCGGTTTCGATACGATGCCGCGCGAGATGATTCGGGCGCTCGGGATTTTGAAGAAAGCCGCCGCGCTGGTCAATCACGAATTGAAAGCGGATAAATTGACAAAGGAAAAGCTGGATTTAATCGTTCAAGCCGCCGACGAAGTTATCGACGGCAAATTGGACGCGCATTTTCCGCTGCGCGTTTGGCAGACCGGTTCGGGAACGCAGACGAATATGAACGCGAACGAAGTGATTTCCAATCGCGCCATCGAAATCGCGGGCGGCGAGATGGGCAGCAAAAAGCCTGTGCATCCGAATGACGACGTGAATATGTCGCAATCGTCGAACGACACTTTTCCGACGGCGATGTATATTGCCGCCGCCGAACGCCTTAACGCTTTGATTCCGCGCGTGCGGGAAGTTTACGAGGCGATTGACGCCAAAGCGAAGGAATTCTCGGACGTGGTGAAAATCGGCAGAACGCATCTTCAGGACGCGACGCCTCTGACGGTCGGGCAGGAATTCGGCGGCTGGGCAAGCCTGATTGAAAGAGACATTGAACGTTTAAAATTGGTGATGTCGGGCTTGCTGGATTTGGCAATCGGCGGAACCGCCGTCGGCACGGGCTTGAACGCGCATCCTGAATTTGCCGAAAAAGCGGCGGCGAAAATCGCCGAATTGACCGGCTTGCCGTTTAAGGCGCATCCGAATAAATTCGCCGCGCTGTCGGCGCACGACGAAATCGTTTTCGCTTCGGGCGCTTTGAAAACTCTGGCGGGAAGCTTGATGAAAATCGCCAACGACGTGCGCTGGCTCGGTTCGGGTCCGCGCTGCGGCATCGGCGAATTGGTTTTGCCGGAAAACGAGCCGGGAAGCTCGATTATGCCGGGCAAAGTCAATCCGACTCAATCTGAGGCGATAACGATGGTTGCCGCGCAGGTTTTGGGAAACGACGCGGCAATCGGGTTCGCCGGCTCGCAGGGGAATTTTGAGCTGAACGTTTTCAAGCCCGTGATGATTCACAATTTTCTGCATTCCGTGCGCCTTCTGCACGACGCGTGTCACGGCTTTGTCGAATTCTGCATTAACGGAATCGAGCTGAATCGCGCGCAGATTGATGAATATCTGAACGATTCGCTGATGCTGGTTACCGCCTTAAATCAGCACATCGGTTACGATAATGCGGCAAAGATTGCAAAAAACGCGCACAAGAAAGGTCTTACACTTAAGGAGTCAGCCGTCGAGCTCGGACTTTTGACGGGCGAGGAATTTGACCGTCTCGTCAAGCCGGAAGAAATGACGCATCCTTGAGGATTTTAGATTTTAGATTTTAGATTGCGGATTGTGGTTCGAGTGCTGCAATCCGCTTTTTTTAAGTTATGAAAAAAATATTTCTATTCGTTTTATTATTGAGCGCGGCGGCGAGCGCGCAGGTCAAATTTGAAAAGGGAAACGCTTCGAAAAATTATAGCGCGCGTATGGAAGTCGAGCGCTGCGAGGAAGACACTTGCAGCGGCAAATTGAAAATCGAATTATTTAAAAAATCCGCCGCGAAACCGTTTCAGGTTATAAATATCGAAGACACGGAATTTGACATGGAAGAGGCAAAATTAAACAACGCCAAGCGGCGTTACGATTATCAATCAATCATTTTTTTTGAAGACTACAATTTCGACGGCATCGAAGATTTATCCATCCGCGACGGCAACAACGGCGCTTACAGCGGACCTTCGTACCAGATTTATCTCTACTCGCCGCAGCGCGGAAAATTCGTTCACAGCGAGGCTTTCACGCGTCTCGCGCAGAGCGAATACCTGGGAATGTTCGAGGTCGATAAGAAAAAACGCGTCGTCCGCGTCGCTTCCAAAGGCGGCTGCTGTATGCACCGGACGGAAGAATTTCGCGTGGTGAAAAATCGCCTCGTCAAAGTTTTCGAGATTTATGAAGAAGTGGAGTTTCGCGAAGCGAAAGGCAATCGCCTGCGCATCGAGACGAGCCGCTTAGTTAAAGGACGCCGGCAAACACGCGTCAGATACGAAAAGATAAAAGAAGATTAAAATCCGGTAATAAAAATAAAATGCCGCGCCGCTGTCATAACGGCGCGGCGATGAAAGCGAATTTTCCCGACAGGCTCGCGAACGCGTGTTTTAAAAACGCGAAAGCTGAAAATCCGTCCTCAGACTTGAATTTTCGGCAGCACACGGTTTAATCTAAACAATTCCTCGACGCCCGCAGTTCGGTTCGCTCAGACGACTTGAAACCGGAAACAGTCGTAATACCTTAATTTACAAAAATTTAAAAAACGGAGAATTTACAATGAATAAACAATTTAAAATTTTTTCACGATATTTATTACTCTCGCTTGCCGCCGCCTTTCTGACGTTCACTTTTATTTCCGTCAATGATGCTCGGGCGCAAACCATAACCCAGAGCAAAACGCAGAAAGAAGCCGCGAAAAAAGCCGGTCAGGGCGTGACCTTTAAGATTCCCGAAGGCGTTATGCCGATGGAATGGAGCAAATTCAAGGGGCTTTTGATGCTCGACAAGAAACAGCCAGCCGGAATTTTTATCAGCTATCCGGACGAAAATGAGCCGCTCGAAGACTTAAAAGCGCGCGCCCGCGAATTTATTCTTCCGATGTTTGCTCACGACCGTAAAGACGCTAAAGACAAAGACATCACCTGGCGGATAACGGATATTCCGACGCATCCGGGCGATGCCGCCGCGAAAATGTATCTTTATCAGGGCGAAAAACAATCGGTTCAGATAAGCATCTACGAGCGCGAATGGAACGGCGGGACTTTTATCTACGGCTATTTTTCGATGAAAACCGTCGGCAAGGAAAAAGACGCCAAAAAAATCTGGGCTGACGATAAAGGACAGGGAATCAAACCGTTTGAGGAATTCTGGAAAACGTTTCCGACGAAATAGAATTAAGTAAATTACATTTTTCAAAAAACAAAAATAAGAGCCGAAATTTCTATTTTCCGGCTCTTATTTTTTTATCCGCCAATCAGAACGGTCAGCTCGCCTTTGCTAATCGTGTTCGGCGGACCTAAGGCTTCGAGAATCGTATCGCCCTGTCTGCCCGCCGGAAGAAAATTTATCTGGACGGTTGCCGAGCCGGTGATGTCGACGCCGACGCCGTGCGGCGTGGGCGGAAACGGCGTGGCGCACATATGTTTGTCCGCCAATCCCGCCGCGCTGGCGATTGCCGTCGACATCGTTGCCGCCGCCGAAACTTGCGCGGCGGCGAATCCGGGCGTGCCCTGCGCGGCGGCGACTGCCGTATCGGCGGCGGCTTTCGCGGTTTGCAGCGCGGCGACGGCGGCGAGCGGAATTCCGCGCCACGCGGGAAAAAATCCGATAATGACGTTCGGGCTGCCCGGTCCCGGCGTCAAAATTCCCGGAAGCGGATGCGCGGTCAAATCTACCTGTGCACGGGCGGCTGGCGGCATAATTTTAAATCTCCTCAAATGTGTCCGTGCGTTGATTGACCGGCACGGCAATCGGCTTGTCGTTCGAGCGCAGGGTTTCGACGTTTCCGAAAAGGTTCGGATGCCAGACCGAAAACGCGTTCTCGAATTTCGTCGGCTTCACTTCCAGCTCATCGGATGCGCGAATAAATTGTATCGTAAAATAGACGGATTCGGCGGTGGCGGGCGCTGTCTTTGAATCGGTCTGTTTCGGAAAATACGGAGTGTATTCTTCGATTGGAATTTTTAAATCTACTTTTTCCTTGAATTCCGCGCCCGCTTCGATTTTCGTGACGTACGGAATTCTTCTGACCTCGACCGATTTAATGCTCGGCGCGGGCGGAATTTCTTTGGCGAGATGAAGGACTTTATCTTCATTCAAGCTGGCATAGACGCCCTGCGGCGCAGGGACGGGCTGACCTTTGGCGTCCCATTCATACAGGACGTTAAATAAATAAATCGTTTTGCCGGTCGTGTTTTTTACTTTATATTCCAGGCTTAAAATTTTGTCCTGTTGATTTAAGCTGACTTCCAGCGTCGGCGTATTTTTCTCTTCGGTGTTTTCCATCTTCGTTTTACCTTTTTCGGTATTTGCCGGTTGTTTATTATTCGCGACAACCGGCGTCGGCGCGTTAATACTTTCGTTTTTTGCCGCCGACGGTTGCGGACGGCTGTGACAATCCTGAAAGCTTAAGAGCAAGCCGAGCAGACAAATTTTAAGAATCATCCCAGTCATCTTTTTTATAAAACCGTATGGTCGCGGCGCGTCGGAATGCCGCGTTCCTTGCGATATTCATTGTCGCGGTCAATCGTATTCGATTCTTCCTTATTCCCGTTATTCGGGTTTGCCGCCGGCGTTGTAATGTCGTATTCGCCGTGCGCCGCGTGGTCGGCGTGCGTCATTTCGTGGTGCAGACCGACGTCAGCCGGACGATTAATACTCGGGTCGGCATTTGTCGGCGGCTCATAATCTGGATTGTATTTAATCGTTCCGTCGCTGCCGTTTCCGGTTCCGGTCGTCTGCCCGACGCCTCTGAAATTTCCCTGTTTGCCTTTGGGCAAAGCGTCGGTAACATTGGATGGCGAGTATTCGTTGCCGCCGTTGACGGTCGTGTGCTCGATAGTCGTCTTTTTCCCGCTGTTATTCAAGCCGTTCAGCGTGTTCATTCCCGTCGGATGATTGGACATCGTCGTCATATCGCGCAAAACTTTGTCCTGAAACGTCGGGTCGCTCGGGTCTTTTTTGATGACGATGCCGTTGCCGACCTGTATGTCGCCGTTCGGCAGAGTCTTCGTCGCAAACGGCGGCGCGTGTTGTCCGGTTAAAGTGCGGCGTTTTCTGCCGCCTTTGCCGCCGCCCGTGCGCGGACGGTCTAAATATCCGGGCTCGCCCGTATCGGCGGTTTCGGCGTCGAGCGGGTCGTCAATCGACTGCGTGGCGGTCGGCGTTCCAGCGCCGCCGGAATTGATTTTCACCATCGGACCGGAAATCGTCACGCCCGAAAGGTCGATGGTGATAAAGCTGCCGCCGACTTTCAGACTGATTTTCGACATCGCTTCCAGAATAATCTCGCGCGCGTTGACTTCGGATTTGCCGGTGACGATGCGCGCGTAATTCGCCTGCACGTTTCTGATTTCGTCGCCTTTGACGGTGTGATTCAACTTGCCGTCGATGCCGACGAAAGTATCGGCTTTAACGTGCAAATCGTAATTTCCGCCGACCGTGACCGCCAGGTTTCCGCCGGGCTGATTGTCGGCGCGAACGCCGATGACTTCCTGACGATTGCCGCCCACGGTTTTGTAATACGAGCCGCGCACGCGCACGTCCATTCGCTTTTGCGAGCGGATGAAAACCTGTTCTTTATTCTGCTTGTCTTCAAAACGCAGCTCGTTAAAGCCTTTGCCGTCGTCGGGCGAAGTGCGCGTTTTGATATAGGTCAAAGTTTTAAATTTCGGCAAATCATAATGCGGCATCGTCTCCGCGTTATAAACCGAGCCGGTAATAATCGGCTGGTCCGGGTCGCCTTCCATAAAATCGACGATGACTTCCTGACCGATGCGCGGAATATACATCGAGCCCCATTTTTTGCCCGCCAAATCTTTTGCCACCCGTATCCAGCACGAGCTGTCCGGGTCGAATTTCGATTCTCTGTCCCAGTTAAACTGGACTTTCACGCGACCGTATTTGTCGGTGAAAATTTCTTCTCCCGGCGGTCCGACGACCGTGGCGGTCTGGCTGCCCTGAATCGTCGGCTTCGGCGTTTTTTGCGGCGGGCGATACGGCGAAGCGCCCGCGCCGTGCGCGATGCATTGAAAGCTGTTGCCGTAAGCGCCGGCGATTTCTTCGCCCGCGACGTAATTCGGCGATTGCTCGGCTTCGTGCGCAACTGTCGTGAGCACGTAATTAGCGTTCAGCTTTCTGGTCGGATGATTAAAAAGCGCGAAGCGAAATCCTGCGGTCAGCGAGGCGCAGTCGGAGATTCCGTTGGCGGTCAGATACTGCGCGTCGAGTTCTTCGATGCGAATCTGCGCGGTTTTTTGATTGTCTTCAAAAATATGGTTCAGCTCGCGCGGGCGCTCGCTGCCCGTGCGGTCGATGCCGTCGTATTTCCGCGCGTAGCCGCCGGGAAATTCGTAGATTTCCAGTTCCTGATTGCCGCCGACGTTAAAGCGGCTCTTTCTTTCGATTTCCAGAGTCTTGCGCGGAAGCTCGAAATTATGGTCCCAGAGCGTGACTTTTCCGGTTTGCAGTTGATAATCCTGCCGCCACGTGGCGATTGAGCTGACCCAATCTTCCGCGCCGCGCGTCACGTCTATAAAACACGGAATCGAGCTTTTGCCCGGACACGCGCGATGCGACTGCGGCGTGTTGGCGATAATCATCTTGTGCGTTCCGCCCGCGTGCTCGAAGTAGTAATAAATTCCTTCTTCTTCCATCAGGCGCGAGGCGAAAGCGAAATCCGATTCGCGATACTGCACGCAGTAATTTCGCTTGTGAAACGTGCCCTGAATCTCGTAAATCATCTCGAAGCCGTCAAAAACTTTTTTGAGAATATCCGGCACGCTCAAGTGCTGGAAAATCCGGCTCTGCACGTTCTGCGTCAAAATCCAGTGGTGCGGCACAATCGTCGCGTAGTAATAAGAAAAACGGTTGTCGCGCGTACCTTGCGAAAACTGGCTGACGATTCCGTTAAACGCGCGCGTGTTTCCGTCTCTCTGAGTAATGGCAATCGACACGGTCTGACCGAGAATTCGCTGCGCGTCGACCGGCGTCGCTTCAAATCCTTCGCTTGTTTCTTCGTGCAGCATCTCGACGTCGATTCGAAAAAGCTCGGACAAGCCTTCGGTCGCTTTCATTCTTTTTAAAAGAAGAAAGTCTTTGCCCAAGGGCGTCGCGATGCTCAATAATCTGCCATCCTGTGTCGTTGCCATAAATTAATTAAATTTATATGAATCTTCAAGCTTTTCTCTTTGCGCCCTTTGCGTCTTAAACCTTTGCGCTCTTTGCGGTAAAAAAAAATTCTTAACCGCAAAGGTCGCAAAGGTTTCGCAAAGAACGCAAAGAAATCGTAAATCTCTACTCTTGATTCACATAAAGTTTTCAAACCACCTCGTAAACAAATTTCCCGCTTTCGTCCGTCGAAACGTGAACGCGACTGACGCCTTCGCCCGACGCCATCCGCGACAAAAACTCGCCCGACATTTCCGGCAGAAGCGTTCCGTTCAGAATGTTATGAACGTTGCGCGCGCCCGAGTCAACATCGGTGCAGCGTTTCGCCACAGTTTCTATGACGGAATCATCATAGGAAAATTGCGCTTTATGATTCGCCGCGATGCGTCCGGCGATTTTTGAAAGCTGCAATTTGATAATCATCCGCAAAACGTCGTCGGAAATCGGATAATACGGCGCGACCGTCATGCGTCCTAAAAGCGCGGGTTTAAAGGCTTTCGCGAGTTCGGGACGAATCGCTTCGAGCAAGCCTTCCGGTTCGGGCTTCGTATCCGGGTCGGCGCAGAGTTTCATAATCGTGTCGGTCGCGACGTTTGAAGTCAGCAGAATGACCGTATTTTTGAAATCAATCTCGCGTCCTTCGCCGTCTTCCAATTGACCTTTATCGAAAACCTGATAGAAAAGCTCCATCACGTCCGGATGCGCCTTTTCGACTTCATCCAGAAGCACGACCGAATACGGTTTGCGCCGCACGGCTTCGGTCAAAACGCCGCCTTCGCCGTAGCCGACGTATCCCGGAGGCGAGCCTTTCAAGCTGGAAACCGTGTGCGCTTCCTGATATTCGCTCATATTTATCGAAATCAGATTGCGCTCGCCGCCGTAGAGCGTGTCCGCCAGATGCAAAACCTGCATAATTTCGTCGGCGACCATTTTGCCGACCGGAATTCCCGTCCAGCCGGAAATGACTTCGGCAATCGTCTGCGCGTTGACGACCGGCTGCATCAAAGGCGTTTCGCCCTGAACCTGTTTCAATTCTTCATTTAGCTTCGCCAATTCGGATTTTAAAAACTCGGTATCAATCGGCTGGCTCGTCTCCGGCGCAGGCGCGGCAGCGGTTGATGAAGCGTCGCCCGAAGCGGTTTCAGCCGTTGCGCCCGAAGCGGTTTCGGCTGTTGCCGCGCCCGCCGTTGCGACTTCGGCGGATTCCGTTTCAGTCATCGCCGCTGCCGCTTGTCCGGTTCCATTTCCGTTTTGACTCGTGACAGGCGCATCGAGCCGCGACATTTCGAGCTTCAGGCGAATATTGCGGATTTTTTCAATCAAATCCTTTTCCTTCGTCCATTGTTCCTGATATTTAGCGAGTTTTTCTTCCTCGCGCGCTTTCAGTTCTTTCAATTCGCCGAGCCGTTCGTCGTGCGCCGCGCCCGTCACCAATTCGCGCTCAAGCGAAGCGATTTCCGTGTCGAGACGCGTTATAAATTTCGTCGCGTCTTCAATCGCGCCCGGCGTCGCGCCCTGCCCGATGGCGACTTTCGCGCAAGCCGTGTCGAGCACCGAAACAGATTTGTCAGGCAATTGGCGACCCGTGATGTAACGATGCGAAAGCCTGACGCATTCGACAATCGCTTCGTCCAGAATGCGGACGTTGTGATGCTCTTCCATTTTATCGACCAAGCCGCGCATCATTCCGATGGCTTTTTCTTCGTCCGGTTCTTCGACTTTGACGACTTGAAAACGCCGCGCCAGAGCCGCGTCTTTTTCAAAATATTTTTTGTATTCCGCCCACGTCGTCGCGGCAATCGTGCGCAGCTCGCCGCGCGCGAGCGCGGGTTTTAAAAGATTTGCCGCGTCGTTTTGTCCGGCTTGACCGCCCGCGCCAATCATCGTGTGCGCTTCGTCGATAAATAAAATTATCGGCTGCGGCGAGGCTTTCACTTCGTCAATCACCGATTTCAGACGATTTTCAAATTCGCCTTTGACGCTCGCGCCCGCCTGCAAAAGTCCTAAATCCAAAGTGCGAACAATCACGTTTTTGAGCGGTTCGGGAACGTCGCCCGCCGCGATGCGATTGGCAAAGCCTTCGACGACCGCCGTTTTGCCGACGCCCGCTTCGCCCGTCAGAATCGGGTTGTTCTGGCGGCGGCGCGTCAGAATATCGACGAGCTGCCGCACTTCAAAATCGCGTCCGAGAATCGGGTCGATTTTTCCGGCGCGCGCTTTTGCCGTCAAATCTTCGGTGTATTGGTCGAGAGCTTTGGTTTTGCCCAGAGCGCCGCTTGCGACTGGCTCGCTGTCGGAAGAAACTGCGCCAGTTTCGGAAAGACTAACTGTTCCCCGATCTTCTATCGAACCGGCAATGATTTCCGGAAGTTTTTGTTTTATCGAGTCGGCTGAAATTATTAACTCAGTAAGGTGACGTGAAATTTTTGTTGCAATCTGCCCTAACTCCTCATTATTAACCAAAGCCAGAATCAAATGTCCCGACCTTACGTTTGCCGCACCGTAATTAATAGATGCCAAAACCCAAGCTTCTTGAATCCATTCATAAATGCGTTTGGAAATGGCATTTTTGTCCGAGTTTCCTATATCAAGTTTTCCTAAAGTAACGGCTACATCTTTGGTCACATCATCAACATTGATTCCGTAATGTCTTAAAACTCTGTGGAAATCTGTATTTTCAATTTCAAGCAATCTCGATATCCAATGTGCCATTTCGACATCGTAGTTTTTCCGCCTAAGACACAAGTTAAGCGCATCCGTTAATGCATCCTTACAAGTTTCGTTTAACTTACCAACAAGAAATTTTCTGTTTACACTCATAACTTTCTCCATTTTCTGAAACGATGAACATTGCGCGAATCGCAGAGATAAAATTCATCGTTCATCATTCCTAATTCATCGTTTGTAATATCACCTGTTCGTCGTCCTGTTTAAATGGTTTTGTTTTCAAAAACGAAGTCCAGCCGAGCATCGGGCGACGCTTGGCGCGCGTCGTCAAAATCGTGCCGGGAACTTCTTTGGCTTTTAATTTCAATTGAATATCGAAATCCAGTTCCTGTCCGACCATAAAGCGAATTATCGCTTTCACGGGTTTGTAAGCCGTGCCGTTCGGCAGAAAGGCTCGAAATTCGTTAAAGCCGAGCGCGCCCAAACGCACGCGAAATTTCGATTGGTCGTCCCAGACTTTCGTGCCGACAACCGTATTGACGCCCAGAGAGCTGTTCGCCTTTCCGAGCGTCGTGATGCTTTCTTCGTCGAGCGTGAGCCACTGACCGGAAAACTGCCGGATTTCTGCCGGAACGCTGAAATAATCGGAAATCAGATTTCTGATGGCGCTCGCCGAATGCGGTTTTTGCGTTATCAAGCCGCCGTAGGGCAAAAGCGATTCGTCGTCGATGTCCAGTTTTCCGCGCAAGCCCTGCGTGCCGAGCCCGATAATATCGAAAAGATAAGCGGTAAAATCGTCTTTTCCGCGCTCGTAATTGACCGGAAAGCGATACTTTTCCCACGCGCGATAAAAAAGCGAAACCGTGCGGTGCGTGAAAATGTCCAGAAAGCTCCAGAGCGCCGTGTCGCCGTAACGCGCCCGCTCGATGATAGTTTCCGTGTAGCGCATCGGCATCGCTCCGAGCGAGCCGACCATACCCATAAAATTGATAAAAATTTCGAGCTTTTGCTTGTCGGTAAATTCTTCTTCGGTTTCGCGGATTTCCTGAATCTGGCTCGGCGGAAAATCCAGGCTGACGCGCGTGCGAAAACGCGCCACTTCATTCAAAGGCAGCGCGTCGCGCCCGACCGGCGCGCGTTCGGGAAACATTCTTTCCAAAAGC
>DASVWG010000293.1:0-4620 GCA_036389695.1 Pyrinomonadaceae bacterium | reverse complement strand
TTTTAGCTCGGGAAGCGGTCTCGGCGGCGGCAGCTTCTTTGACATAACAATCCGGGCGATTGCGGTCGCGCCGGACGGTAAAATTTACGTCGGCGGGCTTTTCGGAACTTACGACGGCGTCACGCGCGGCAGTTTCGCGCGGCTGAATTCGAACGGAACGGTGGACAACACTTTTACGATGCAGGCGGCGTCGAGCTCGCTGGTGCTGGACATCAAGGTGCAGCCGGACGGAAAAGTGCTCGCCGCCGGTTCGGTCGTTCAGGCGGGCAGTAATTTCACCGGTCAAATCACGAGATTTAATCCGAACAATACGGTTGACGCAACATTTGCCTACGGCTCGACAACAGGTAATTTAATAAAAGCTTTCGCGCTGCAGCAAAACGGGAAAATCGTCGTTGCCGAATTCGGCAGAGTTTTGCGGGTTAATGAAAACGGCTCTCTGGATAATACTTTTGCGCCCGCTAATGCCGGTAGTTCGGTTACCGACGTTGTAGTTCAGCAAAATGGAAAGATTATAATCGCCGGCGACTTTAGCACGGTAAACAACATTGCTCGACGCGGGCTGGCGCGCCTAAATCAAGACGGCACCGTAGACCCGAATTTCATGCCGTCGGTGGGAACAACCGGCACCGCCGGAACTCTGGCGCTGCAGGCTGACGGGAAAATCCTGTTCAGCGGCAACATTACAACCGTCAACGGCGTGAGGCACACCGGGCTGGGGCGGCTTTTCGGCGATGCCGTCGTTCCTGCTCGAACACAATTCGATTTTGACGGCGACGGG
Organism: Pyrinomonadaceae bacterium; assembly: GCA_036389695.1. GTDB lineage: Bacteria > Acidobacteriota > Blastocatellia > Pyrinomonadales > Pyrinomonadaceae > JALZHR01. The sequence goes on along the minus strand of DASVWG010000293.1, from coordinate 3,839 downwards.
CGAGCCGATATTTCCATCTTCCGTCCGGGCGCTTCCGCCGAATGGTATTGGCTGAACAGCTCGACGAATCAAAGCAGCGGTCTGCAATTCGGAATCGGTTCGGATAAACCAGTTCCGGCGGATTTCGACGGCGACGGAAAAACCGATTTGGCGGTGTTCCGCGACGGCGACTGGTATATTCTGAAAAGCTCGAACAATTCGTTCGCCGGCGTCCATTTCGGACAATCCGGCGACGTTCCCGTTCCGGCGGATTTTGACGGCGATTCGAAAGCCGATTTGGCGGTTTACCGCGCGGGCAATTGGTATATTCTGAATAGCGGCAACGATTCTTTCCGCGCCGACCAGTTCGGCATCGCCGAAGATAAACCGATTATCGGAGATTTCGATGGCGACGGCAAAAGTGATTTAACCGTCTTTCGTCCATCGAACGGCACTTGGTATCGCATCAACAGCAGCAACGATTCGTTCTCGCCGAACCAGTTCGGCGTCGCCGAAGACAAGCCCGTCGCGGCGGATTATGACGGTGACGGCAAAACCGATTTAGCCGTTTATCGCCCGTCAGTCGGTGATTGGTATATCATCAACAGCAGCAACTTATCGTTTACCGGAATTCATTTCGGAATCACGGAAGACAAGCCTGCACCGGCGGATTTCGACGGCGACGGCAAAGCCGATTTGGCTGTCTTCAGACCATCGACGGGCACGTGGTATTTATTGAGAACAACGGCTGGCTTTACCGGCATCCAGTATGGAGCAAACGGCGACATCCCGACGCCGAACGCTTTCGTCAGATAAAATTTAATTAAAAAATCTGACGATAAAAATATAAAAGCCGCTGCGACTGAAACATTTCAGTCGCAGCGGCTTTTTATTGTTCGTTTACCAATAAGCTGAATTTTCTTCGCCTGTTCGCCCCGATTCTTTTGCGTCCGCGCGCCGAATCAAACTAAAATTTATAAACAATGAACATCTGGCAGATAATCGGGCGGCTTTTTCCTTTCGTCAAGCCTTACAAATTTCTGGTCGTCGCTTCGCTGTTTCTGACTTTAATCGGCGCGTTTGCGGCGCAGGTTAATCCGATTGTTCTGCGCTACACGGTCGACACGATTGAAGCGCTTTTGCGCGAAGGCAGAACCGCCGCCGGAAGCACTTCGCTGCTCGTTTTTATCAGCGCGATTTTGTTCGGCAAAGAGCTGGTCAACATCGCCGTCAAATACGGTCAGAGTATGCTCGGCGAGCGCATTCGCATCAATCTTTCCAGCCAGCTCTCGCAATACGCCGTCGAAAAAATTCTGACTTACAAATACGCCTATTTCGCCGACGCCGAAAACGCGACCGGCAAGCTGCAAACCAGAATCGACCGCGGCGCGGAAAGCCTGACGCGGTTTGTGCAGAGAATTTTTATCGATTTGCTGCCGCTTTTCGCCAACGCCGTGCTCGCGCTGGTCGTGATGTTTTCCGCCAATTTTTACGTCGGCTTAATCGCTTCGGTGATTATGCCGGTTTATTTTCTTTTAAGCTGGCGGCAAGCCGGTTTGTTAAAAGGCGTCCGGCGCGGTTTGCGAGCCTTGCGCGAAACGAAAACCAACGGGCTGTTTAACATCATCGAATCAATCATCGTTATTAAGTCCTTTGTTCGCGAAGAATACGAGCGCGAAAAACAGGCGCGATTGCAGCAAAATCTGATTGACGCGCAACTGAAACAGCGAAAAACCAATTACTCTTTCGACGCGCTCAAAACCTTTGCCGAACAGGTCGGCGTCACTTTAATAATTATCCTGACGGCTTATCTCGTGCTCGACGGGCAGATGACGATTGGCGCGATTATGTTTCACATTCTGCTTTTTAACAACGTCTCCGCGCCGATTCGCCAGCTGCACCGGATTTATGACGAAATCAACGAAGCCTTAACTTACGCCGAAGGATTTTTCGAAGTTCTCGACGCCGATTTTGCGATTGAAGAAAGCGGCAGTTTACGCGCGGAAAATCTGAAAGGCGAGTTTGAGCTGAAAAACGTAAATTTCACATATCCGAACGGAACGCAGGCGCTTTACGACGTGAATATGAAAATTCCGGCGGGCAAATCCGTCGCTTTTGTCGGGCTTTCGGGCGCGGGCAAATCGACGCTTTTAAATCTGCTGTGCAAATTCTACGCGCCGACGAGCGGCGAAATTTTTCTGGACGGCGAAAATTTGCAAGGTTACGACACACATCTTCTCCGAAAAAAAATCGGTCTGGTTTTGCAGAAAAATCATATTTTCAGAGGCTCGATTGAAGAAAATATTCGCTACGGGAATATGCGGGCGAGCGCCGAAGAAATCCGCGAAGCCGCGAAACAGGCTTATCTGCACGACCAAATCCGGCAGCTTCCCGACCGGTACGAATCGGACGCGCAGCAGCTCTCCGGCGGGCAGCAGCAGCGCATCGCGATTGCCCGTCTGTTTTTGAAAAATCCGCCGGTTATTTTTCTGGACGAGCCGACGGCGAGCCTCGACGCGATTGCGACCGAGCAAATCAAAAACAGCCTGGACGCGATTAAAGCGCACCGCACGGTCGTCATCATCTCGCACAGCATCTCGCAGATTATCGATTCCGACGTCATTTTCGTTTTAAAAGAAGGACGCGTCGTCGAAACCGGCACGCACGAAGAGCTTTACGAAAAAGGCGCGACTTACCGCGAGATTTTCAACGCTTCGGCGCGGAGCCTGAATCTGGACAGAATCTCGAAAACTCTGGAAACCGAAGATGATTTTAATGCGGAATTAAAACAGCTTGAAACTTTTTAAAAGTGTCAGTAGCCCGACCGTCAGGGAGGGCTTCCCGGATGACAAAAAATCGCTTCGAATTATCAAACGCCAAGCCCGCGCTGACGCTTGGGCTACTGACACGTTTTTTTAATTAAAGAATTTATTTATTTTGTCCGATTGATTTTTATTTGCGCCGTATTAAAATCATTATTGCACTGCAACAATTTCATTTTGAAAATTGCAACGAAAACTAAAACCGCCGAAGTAAGGCAAAGGAGATTTAAGCTATGAAAAATAAAACGGATATTACGATAATTCTTGACCGCTCAGGCTCGATGGAGAGCGTGAAATCGGACACTATCGGCGGGTTCAACAGTTTTCTGGAAGGACAGCAGAAAGTCGAGGGCGAGGCGTCGCTGTCGCTCGTCCAGTTTGACGACCAGTACGAAATCGTCTACACGGACCGCGACATAAATTCCGCCGACCGTCTGACGGAAGCGACATTTCAGCCGCGCGGGATGACGGCGCTTTATGACGCCGTCGGTCGGACGATTAACTCGGTCGGGCAGCGGCTCGCCGCTCTCGCGGAAGGCGAAAGACCGGACAAAGTTTTGCTCGTCATTATGACGGACGGCTTTGAAAATTCCTCAAGGGAATTTAACGCGGCGAAAGTCGCCGAAATGATTACGCACCAGCGCGACGTTTATAAATGGGAATTTATGTTCATCGGCGCGAATCAGGACGCGGTTTTGAGCGCCAAAGAAATCGGTCTGCCGACGCACGCGGCTTTGACCTTCGCGCCCAACGCCGCCGGAACAAAAGCGGTTTACAGCGCGGTAATGCAGAAAGTGGCGCAATACCGCGTTTCAAACGACGCGAGGTCTTTGGAGTTCAACGACGAAGACCGGGAAGAACAGAAAAAAGCCGGAGCTTAACGGCGCAAAAACTTCTCTCGACCAAACGATTCTTTCGTTAATTTTAGAAAGGCTCGGCGTAAATTTACGCCGAGCCTTCTTCGTATTTTCTTCCGGCGCGGCGGAAAGCCTCTGATTATTTACGGCGTCGGCGATGAACGAAATTCCGTAATTTTTT
>DASVWG010000292.1:0-22710 GCA_036389695.1 Pyrinomonadaceae bacterium | reverse complement strand
GACCGCCCGAAATCGCAGTTTCCGAAAGATTTTCCGCTCGCCTGGGACAACGTAATTTACGAAAGCAATTCGCTCGGATACGTCAACGCGACGCACCAGAAAGGCATAGATTACGGTCAGACGGTTTTCACATATTATTTCCCGATGTGCTCTGGCGAAGGCAGAGCGAAATTATTCGCCGCCGACTGGCGCGAGCTCGCCGACATCTGCTTGACGGATTTATCGCTCGCGCACAAAAATATTCGTGAGCTGACCGAAAAGATAGACATCATGCGCTGGGGACACGCGATGATAAGCCCGCGCACAAATTTTCTGTGGAACGGCGCGCGAGACGAAGCGCAGAAGCCTTTTCGCAACATACATTTCGCGCATTCCGACTTAAGCGGCATCGCGCTTTTCGAGGAAGCGTTTTATCACGGAATCCGCGCGGCGAGTGAGATTCTAGGGAAAGCTTAAAAAGAATAATTTTGTAATGAGCGAAACATTACCACAACAAAAATGGCTATTCAGCGCGCCGGTTGATTTGACGGTCTTTCTCGGCAGCGCGGTTTTGTCGCTCGCGCTTTTGGCGGTTGGCTGGCAGTTGGGGATTTTGGATGATGAATCGCCGGATTGGACTTGGATTACGGCTGTTTTATTGATTGACGTCGCGCACGTCTGGTCGACGAGCTTTCGCGTTTATTTCGACACGGAAGAGTTTAAGAAAAGAATCCGGCTTTACACGCTCGTTCCGCTTTTCGGTTACGCGGTCGGCGTCGCGCTTTATTCGGAATCGGCTTTGACGTTTTGGCGCGTGCTGGCGCTAATCGCGGTTTTTCATTTCGTGCGGCAGCAATACGGCTGGGTGGCGCTTTATCGCGCGAAATTAAAAGAGAAATCCCGCATAACGTGGTGGATTGACGCGGCGGCGATTTATCTGGCGACCGTGTATCCGCTCGCGTTCTGGATGACGAGCTTGCCGCGCAATTTCGAGTGGTTTGTGAAGGACGATTTTTTCGCTTTGCCCGCTTTGGTCGAAAAAATTTTGTTTCCGCTTTACGCGTCGGCGCTGGTTGTTTACTTTGCGAAATCAATCTATCTTTATTTCAAAGACGGCTTTTTGAACGTCGGGAAAGACATCGTCGTCGCGACGACCGCCGTTTGCTGGTATGTCGGCATCGTCGCGCTCAATTCCGATTACGCTTTTACGGTGACGAACGTGATAATTCACGGCGTGCCGTATTTTGCGCTCGTTTATTTTTACGCGCGCTCGCGCCGTGAAACCGCGCCGCGTTTTTATCAAACGCTTTCGAGCAACTGGATTGTTTTTCTGGCGACGCTCTGGGCTTTGGCTTACGTCGAGGAAATTTTCTGGCATCGCGGCGTCTGGCACGAAAGGAATTGGATGTTCGGCGCGGATTTCGACGCGGAAAACTGGAAAATGTATCTCGTGCCGCTGCTCGCCGTTCCGCAGTTGACGCATTACCTTCTGGACGGTTTCGTCTGGCGGCGCAAGTATAATCCAAATTTCCGTCTGATTAATTAAAGTTTTATGAAACCGCAGATTTTCGCAGATAAACGCAAATTCAAAACAGGATTTCCAGCCTGTTTATGCTTGTTAATTTTTCTTTTCTGCGCGTGTCAGAAAAACAATAATTCGGAATCGAGCGGGATAGATGTTTTCGGTTTGACCGACCAGACGGCGGAAGCCGGCGCGATTGTGCAGGACGCGAACGAAGACCTCAAAAAAATTCGCAAGATGTATAAGGAAAATCAAAGCAAAATCGAAGAATTGAAAACGGCGATGAACGATAAAAAAATCGATGAAGTGAAAAAAATCGCCGACGAGCTGGTTTATATCATCAACGACGGTTTCGTTTTGGGCGAAAGCGCGATTGCCAAAATCGAAAAAGCCGAAGCGCTGAACACGAACGAGAAATACAAGGAATATTTGCAGTTAAAAAAGGGAAGTCTGAAAAAACAGCTCGACGCCTTCGAGTTTCGCCGTCAAGCCGCGCAGCTTTTGCGCGACGCTTTCGGCAACAAAGACAAGCCGGAAATCGAAAAAGCGAAAGCCGAATTCAGAGACAAGGAAGAAAATTTCCAAAAGTATATGGAAATCGCGCGCGAAATGAGCGGCGAGGCAAATCAACTGGCGAAGGAAACTTTGCAGCAATAAATAAGAAACTTTTGCAATAATAAAAAACGGAAAAGCGATTAATTTTGCTTTTCCGTTTTTTATTAAGTAATTTTTGCGCCGGAGAGTTTCCGCCCTTGCTCACGCGCGGGCTTCTGCCTGTCCGGGCTAAGTTTTTATAAAATGCGCGTCGGAGCCATCGGCGGCACGGGCGGCAGATTGGCGGGCGCGACCATTCCTTTGACGCTCGGCATTTCCGGCATCGTCGGCATTGTCGGCAGCGGAGTCGTCAGCAAGCCGTCTTTGTCGTCAAACTCGAAGAAAAATCCGTTGCCTTTCATTGCTTCCGGCGTGACGCGGACGGTTTGACGCTGGCGGTCGCGGACGATGGTTAAAGTCACGTCGCCTTCTTTCTTTTCGCTGATGACGCGCACAAAATCGCCCATTCCTTTGACTTCTTTGCCCTCGATTTCGACGATGACGTCACCGGCTTTCAAACCGGCTTTCGCGGCGGGCGAATCGGCGCGCACGTCGTTAATCAAAAGACCCGAATTGACGCCGAAATATTCAGCCAGTTGTTTGCTCAAAGGCATCATCGCCGCGCCGATTTGTCTGCCGCCGCGGAAAATCATAAAGTCTTTGTTCAGCTCGCCGACCTGCGGAATCGTCTTGAACTTCTCCATCTGTATCGGCGGCGTTACCGGTATTTGAATTTTCATCGGCATCTCGCCGACCGGCGGAATTTTCATCTCGAAAACGCCGTCTTCAAATTTCGGAAACTGGCGTTTGCCCATCGTCACGGTAATTTCACGCTCGCTGCCGCCGCGCAAAATTGTCAGACGAGCCTGATGGTCGGGCGCGACTTCCGAAATCAGCCGCGTCAATTTGCGCGTGCTGGTGATTTCTTCGCCTTCGAAGCGGACGATAACGTCGCCGTTCTGCACTCCGGCTTGCGCCGCCGGCGAATTTTCCAGAACCTTTTCGACGCCGACGCCGCGCACTTCGCTCAAACCGTATTTCGAGAAATTTTCGCGCGTGATTTCCTGCGTCTGCACGCCGAGATAGCTGCCGCCCGCAAATAAATCAGAGTAAACAAGCGTTTGCGCGCGCTGCGGCTTTTCAGGCTGCTTCGACGGCTCCGGCGTTTTTTGCGAATAGATGACGGCGCAGCTCGAAGTCGCGCACAGAATTAAAGCGGATAACTTTCGTAACATAAAACCTCCAAATTTTAGAATTTTTTCGAACTGGAATTTTCGGGAGCAATCCCGTGTTTAAATTCTTTACGAACTACTTGTAATTTAGGTTGCACGAGATATTCAAAAAGTTGCTTCGCGCGCGCCAAACGCGTTACTTGAAAAACCTCTGCGGAAGGCATACCATTATTAAACTTCCAAATAATTATTTTACTATCGAAGCCGGAAATTTCAGGCTTTAAAAGATAGAGAGGAGCAAAAAATGACCATACGTTTAGGAGACGAAGCACCGAATTTTACGGCGCAAACCACCGAAGGAGAAATAAATTTTCACGACTATCTGGGCGACAGCTGGGGCGTTTTGTTTTCGCACCCGAAAGATTACACGCCCGTCTGCACGACCGAGCTCGGAATGGCGGCGCGCCTTAAGCCGGAATTCGACAAGCGCAACGTGAAGATTATCGGCTTGAGCGTCGACCCGCTCGACTCGCACGAAGGCTGGTCGAAAGACATCGAGGAAACTCAAGGCGCGAAGGTCAATTTTCCGATGATTGCCGACGCGGACAAAAAAGTTTCCGACCTTTACGGGATGATTCACCCGAACGCGAGCGACACATTTACCGTCCGCTCGGTTTACGTCGTCGGACCGGACAAAAAGGTGAAATTGATGATAACTTACCCGGCGAGCACGGGCAGAAATTTCGACGAAATCCTGCGCGTCATCGATTCCTTGCAATTGACGGCGAAACACAGCGTCGCGACGCCCGTCAACTGGAAAGACGGCGACGACTGCATCATCGTCCCCGCGCTGTCGAACGAAGAAGCGAAAGAAAAGTTTCCGGCTGGCTGGAAAGAAGTCAAACCTTATCTGCGCATTACGCCGCAGCCCGATAAGGAAGCGAAAAGCGAAAGCGCATAGGGAATCAGCCACGAAAGGGCACGAAAAAGGCACGAAATAAGAACTAAAGTTTTTAGCCACGAATAACACGAATGGCACGAATGAAAGAAATAAATTAATTCGTGTTATTTGTGTTATTCGTGGCTAATTTTCTTTCTTCTTTTCGTGTCTTTTTCGTGCCCTTTCGTGGCTAAACTCTCGCCTTCAATTTCTGCAAGCGTTCCGCCGCTGCTTCAAGCGTTTCGTCTTTTTTGCAAAAACAAAACCGAACTTTCTGCGAGCCCAAATCCGCGTGGTGATAAAACGACGAGCCGGGCACGACCGCGACGCCGATTTCACGAATCAGGAATTTTGTAAATTCAATATCATTCTCAAAACCGAAATCCGAAATATCGGTCATCACATAATACGCGCCTTCGGGCAGGTCGCATTTGAAACCCGCTTCCTGCAAAACCGGCACGATAAAATCACGCTTTAATTGATATTCCTTTTGCAGTTCGACGTAATACTTTTCCGGCAAGCTCAAAGCATAAGCGCCCGCGTGCTGCAAGGGATTCGCCGCGCCGACCGTCAGAAAATCGTGAACCTTGCGAATCGCGCCCGAAATATCCGGCGGCGCGATGCAGTAACCAACGCGCCAGCCCGTCACCGAATAAGTTTTCGAAAGGGAATTGACGACGACCGTTCGCTCGCGCATCCCGTCAAGCTGCGCCATCGAAATATGCTTCGGATTGTTCGTCGTCATCTGTCCGGCTTCGCGTTTGCCTTTATAAAGAATATGCTCGTAAATTTCGTCGGTGAAAGCGATAACGTCAAATTCCTGACATAAATCGGCGATAAACTCCAATTCCTCGCGGCTGAAAACTTTTCCGGTCGGATTGTTCGGATTGCAGATGATTATCGCTTTCGTCTTTTCGCTGAAAGCGGCGCGCAATTCTTCCTTTTCAAAATGCCAGCCGCTCTCGGTTTGATAAAGCGGAACGTGTCGCGGCGTCGCGTCGGACAAAATCGCGTCCGGCGCATAGTTTTCATAAAACGGCTCAAAAACGATGACTTCCTCGCCCGCATCGACGCAAGCCATCATTCCCGCAATCATCCCTTCGGTCGAGCCGCACGTCACGGTAATCTCCGTTTCAGGGTCAATCTCCAAACCGAGAAACCATTTCGTCTTCGCCGCAATCGCGTCGCGAAACGATTTCACGCCCCACGTTATCGCATATTGATTATGGTCGTCCGAGATAGCCTGCATCGCCTTCTGCTTAATATCTTCCGGCGCGGCAAAATCCGGAAAGCCCTGACCGAGATTGACCGCGCCGTATTTCATCGCCTCGCGCGTCATCTCGCGAATGACGGATTCGGTAAAGCTCGCGGCTTTTCGGGAAATTCGATTTTTTTCAAATGTCGTAGTCGGATTCATAGATTTGATTTAAACACCTTACCGGATTTCATCACAAATGCAACTCGCTCAAGATTGTTAATGTCGTTCAGCGGATTGCCCGAAACGGCGATGATGTCGGCGAGCAAACCGGCGCGGATTTCGCCCGTCTGATTTTTTAAGCCGATAAGCTCTGCCGCATCGACGCTCGCCGCGCGAATCGCTTCCGCCGGTTTCATTCCCGCTTTCACGAGCCATATAATTTCGCGCGCGTTGCGACCGTGCATGCCCGCGACCGCATCCGAGCCGTCAACCACCCAGACGCCGCGATTTCTCGCCCTTTTTAAATTTTCCTGATTCCGCGCTTTCAAGGTCTCGAAAAATCTCCACGTCGCGTCGTCAAAAGCGAATTGCTTTTTGTGTTCGAGATAATGCGTCGGCAGATAAACGGTCGGGACCAGCGCCGTGTGATTTTTCGCCATCAGGCGAATCGCTTCGTCATTCAAAAAAGTTCCGTGTTCGATGGAATCGCAGCCGCCTTCGACCGCCGCAATTATCGCCGCCGCTTCGTGCGCGTGAACCGCGACCTTCAAATTCGCTGCCCGCGCTTCGTCAACCGCCGCGCGAATCTCTCTCGACGAAAAAAGCGGCTCATTAAGCTTGTCGACGCCTTCAAAAATCTTTATGACGTCGACGCCTTCCTCAATTCGCGCTCTGACAAACTGGCGAATAACCTCGATGCGTTCGGCTTTTTTCTCTCCGCCGCGAAAAATATTCGGCGTCAGCGGCTCGCCCGAAACCAATATTCGCGGACCGTTCGTTTCGCCGCGCTTAATCGCATCGCGCAAAGCGATATCAGCGCCGCCGAATGCGCCCAGACTGCGAATCGTGGTAAATCCGGCTTCCAGTGTCAGCCGCGCATTTTCGGCGGCGTATTTCAGAGTAATCTGCTGGCTGGCGTCGCCGCTTAAACCGAAAATCCCGTTTTCGTCGAAATGATATGTGATATGCGTGTGCGTATCAATCAAACCGGGAAGAATCGTCGCATCGCCCAAATCAATCGTTTTCGTCTCGCGCGGAACGTTCAAATTGCTTCCGGCGGCGATTATCTTGTCGCCTTCGATTAGCACGACGGCGTTATTTATAAGCTTTCCTTCAGCGACGTCCAGCAATCCGGCGGCGCGAATCGCCAATCGCTCCGGCGCTTGATTCGGCGGCTTTTGCGTCTGTGAAGAAACCGAACACGCGAGCAGAGTCGAAAACAAAATTAAGAGCGTGATAAATCTTCGTGCGAGAATCATATTTCCTATTCTCCGGAATTTTCGCCGCGCCGCAAAATTTTTTTTGACGAATCAAGACATTTTTGTTCAATTTCTAAAGATTTTAATTTTTCGCGCCGAAGCGAAACGTCAAACCGGCGCTGGCTGTAAACGGATAGCCGGGCGTAGCGTGAATGCGCGACGGGTAGATGTTTCTTCCCGTTTGCGGGTCAACGCCGACGGGCGCGTCGGTCAGCAGGCGCGATTCGAAATAATTCTGCGTTTCGTAATAGCGTTTGTTGAAAAGATTATCAATCGAAAAATTCAAATCAACCCATTTTTTCAACCGTTTGGAAAGCGAAAAATCGACGACGTCGTGTCCGCTCGCTTTAATGCTTTCATCTTCGCCGTCCAGACGGTAGCTCGAAATATGTCGCCAGTTGAGCGAAGCGTTAAAGCCGCGCAGCTCCGCCAGAATGAGACTGCCGTTGGCGACTGTTTTCGGCGCGCTGTCGACGATGACACGGCGATTATCGAAGGTGAATTCGCCCGGATAGAAAGCCTTGATAACCTGCGTCAAACCGCCGTTGAAACTTAAATTGCGGGTGAACTTTACCGAGCCTCTGGCTTCGACGCCGTAAGAGCGCGAGCGTCCGGCAAATTCGATGCTGCCGTCGTCGGGAATGTAAACCTGCTCGTTTGAGCGGTCAATCAGAAAAGCGCTGAAAACAGCGGAAATTCTTGCGGAATTGTAAGCCGTTCCGAGCTGGTAAAAATCGGTCGTCGAGATTTTCGGAGCAGACGGATTTCTGGCGACGCCGCGCGCGTCATGCGAGGAAATTCCGCGCCCGTAATTGGCGTAGAGCGAGACGGGCGTTTTTTCAAAGGGCGACCAGACGACGGCAAGTTTCGGCTGAAATTTACCGGCGCTTTCTTTGCCGACGAGCGAAATTTCATTTTCGCCGAGCTCAAATCCGTCGACGTCGAACGTGAACAAATCAAACCGCAAGCCGGTTTCAATCCGCAGGTGACCGTTGAAAAAATCGATTCCGTTTTGAATATAACCCGCGTAATTATTGACTTTCGCGTCGGCTTTCGTGTAAAGCACGTTTCCGTTATTGATGTTTTCCGGCGTAAATTTGCGGCGCGGATTGCGCCCGATGGAAGGATACAAACCGACGTTGATTTGGTTGAAATGCAGATTCCCGCCGACGGTTAAAAGCGCCTGTTTGCCGAAAAATTTATACGGCTGAAGATATTGCGCGTTCGCGCCTTGCTGCAAGCGCGAATCGTGCTGCTGGATTTCGTCGCCGTAAACCGGGTCGTTTAGAAAAAACGTAAAATTCGACCACAAATCGAAAAGCGAGCGCGAAACAAAAGCGTCGGCTTTAAAGGTCGCGCCCGATTTCCATTCTCGTCGATAATACGCGCCGATTGTTCCCGAACGGACTTTCCCGCCGTTTTCCGGGTCGATAAAACCGAAACGGTCAAGCTCGCCGTTCGCGACCAAATCGAGCGGAATTTGTCCGGACGAAGTAAAATCGCTGCGCCCGACATTCAGCTTAAAACCTAACGCCCGCGTCTCGCTGAATTTGTACGTGAAATTTCCCGAAAAATTATCGCGGCGATAACGAAGCGGATTTTTGAAAGGTCCGTCGGTGTAGCTCGGTTCATAGGCGATAAAAGCGTCCGTTTTTTTCCAATTCGGGCTGTAGGCGAAAAAGCCGCGAAGGGTGTTGAAGCTGCCCGCCTGAACGCGCGCCGTAAATCGCTGCGGCAGAAATTCCTTCAAGCGAATCTGCACGACGCCCAAGCCGGAAAAATCGCCGTAAGCGGCGGAAAAAGGTCCGTTGACGATTGCCACGTCCTGCACAAGCTCCGGCGAGAGCGATTTCAGATTTCCCAGATAACCTTGCCCGTGCGCCTGCGTTCCCTGATTTTGCTGGACGTTATCGACGAGGATTTTGACGCCGCCGCCCGCGCCGCCGTGGTCGGTGTTGAAACCGAAACGACGGATTTCCAGCGATTTTCCGCCGCCTTCGTGCTGTCCGGCGTTGATTCCGGCATTGAGCGTAAAAATCAATTGGTCGTCGCGCCCGAAAAGCGTGTTTTTATAAATCGTATCATTGCGCTGCTCGACTTCCGGCGAAAGCGTGTTCGCCTCGATGATGACGTTTTCGGCAACCGGCGGAACGATATACGCGATTTTGATTTGCAGATTTTCGAGCGCGTCTGACGCGGCGAAAATTCGCGTCACGGTTTGCAGATTTTTGCCGGAAAATTTCGCGCTGAAAGGCTCGTCCGGCACTTTCAGAGAAAATTTTCCTTCCGCGTCCGTTCTCGCTTGCAGCTTTCCGTCAGCGGTGCGGACTTCGATTGAGACGTTTGGAACAAGCTCGAATTGCCGGGTTAAAACGACGCCGGAAAAAGTTCTTTCGCTTTGTGCAAAAATGACGAGGCAAAAAAGAAAATTCAGTAAAACGGCGAAAGATATTTTTTTCAGCATAAATCGAAAACCAGTATTTTGGAGTAAAACGCTCAGGTTTACATTCGCAAACTGGCTGGCTTTAGATGCATTATAACCGATGAATTTAGCTTTCGGCAGTCAGGTTTTGACCGATGGTCGGAATCTGGTAATTGACGGGTTTTTCTTCGGGCGCGGCGGCTGGAGAGTTCCGCGGCTCGTTGATTTTCGCTTCGGGCAGGAAATGATTGAACAAGGCGCGGATTTTCGTTTCGCTCGCCTCCTGAACGGCGGTTTCAAAATTCGACAAAATCTGCGCCACTTCTTCCGCCGAATATTCCGCGATTTTGCCGATAAAAATTTTCGGATGCTGCGTTTTCAACAAATTTTCGCCCGTGATTTCGAGTTCTTCGAAAAGCTTTTCGCCCTGCCGGATGCCGGTAAAAATAATGTCGATGTCCTCATAAGGCTGCAAGCCGGAAAGCCGAATCATATCTTCCGCCAAATCGAGAATTTTGACCGGCTCGCCCATATCGAGAATAAAAATCTCGCCGCCCGTGCCCAAAGCGCCGGCTTGCAGAACAAGCTGCGAGGCTTCGGGAATCGTCATAAAATAGCGCGTCATTTTCGGGTCGGTGACGGTTATCGGCTCGCCTTTTAAGATTTGCTCGCGGAAAATCGGCACGACCGAACCGGCTGAACCTAAGACATTTCCGAAGCGAACCGCCATGTAACGCGTTTTATCGAATTTGCGGCGCAGGCTTTGCACGACGAGTTCGGCGACGCGTTTCGAAGCGCCCATTATCGAAGTCGGGTTGACGGCTTTGTCGGTCGAAATCAGGACGAAAGCGTTCGCGCCGAATTCTCCGGCGAGCTCCGCGATTTGTTTCGTCGCAAAGACGTTGTTTTTTATCGCTTCGGTCGGGTTCGTTTCCATTAAGGGAACGTGTTTGTGCGCGGCGGCGTGGAAAACGACTTGCGGGCGGAATTTTTCGAAAATCTCGCGCATTCGCGGCGCGTCGGCGATGTCGGCGAGAAGCGGCAGATAATTTATATCCGTGAAATCTCTGGCAAGCTCGCGCTCGATTTGAAAGAGCGCAAATTCCGTGCGCTCGACCAGTAAAAGCTGTGCGGGCAGAAAGTTGGCGACCTGTCGAACCAATTCCGAGCCGATCGAGCCGCCCGCGCCCGTGACCATTACGGTTTTGCCGGTCAGAAATTCGTGTAAGTTTTTGTCGTCGAGCTGAATCGGCTCGCGACCGAGAAGGTCTTCAATCTGCACGTCGCGGATGCGGCTGACGTTGACGCGACCGTGAACGATTTCATTCAGGCTCGGCACGATTTGCGCTTTGACGGGAATCTCGCGGCAGATGTCCAGAATGCGGCGGATTTCTTTGCCCTGCGCGTGGTCAATCGCGATGACGACCTGCTCGACGTTCAGCTCGTCAACCAACCGCGCCAAATCGTCCGTCGTGCCCAGAACCTTGACGCCGTTGACGCTGCCGCCTTTTTTGTGGCGGTCGTCGTCGACAAAGCCTTTGACTTGCAGCTCGGCGTCGGCGCGTCCGGCAACTTCTTTAATGGCTGCCGCGCCGATTCTGCCCGCGCCGACAAAAAGCGTCGATTTCGGTTTCAAGCGGCGGCGCGCGCCCGTCACGATGCGCTTTTCGGAAAACTCGTAAGCAAAACGCCGCAGCACGCGCAGCGCCAGCAGTCCGGCAAAGGCAAACATCGTGTCCATCAGAATAATCGACAGCGGAACCTGCCAGCGGATAAAGCGTTCGGGCGAGAGAAGCAAGCGAAAGGCAATCAGAACGACGCCGGAAATAAAAGCGGCTTTTAAGAAAGCTTTAATATCTTCGAGGCTGACGTAGCGCCACAAAATCGAATACGCGCCGACCAGAAAAAGCGAGGAAAACTGCACCAGCACGACGAAAGGCAGTTGATTCAGCGCGTTTCCCAGATAATACTCGGAAAGCTCGTATTCGAAGCGAAGCAGGTAAGCCAGAAAAAACGCGCCGCACAAGACGCACAAATCCGCCAGAAACTGGAACGGACGTCGCAGAAACCAAAAACGCTCTTCGGCTTGATTTTTTTCCAAGGAAGAATCCTTCATCGGCTGTATAAACTTCTCTAAATGAAGTTACTCGGCACGCGTGTGCCTTGTCAAATATTTTCTATAACAATAAATGTTTCCGTCGCGGCAGACAACTATAAGCATGGAAAGTTGAATCGAAGCTGTTTCTGGGTTACTCTTATTAGCTGCCACACATCCAGAAAGAGGTTTTATCACGATGAAAAGAAATATTTTGTGGATTTTTGCGATAACGCTGTGCTTTGCCCAAATCGCTTTCGCGCAACAGACGGTCACGCCGCAGACGGTTTCGCAGGTTACGCCGCGCGGCTATCTGATCGGACCGGGCGACCTTATCGAAGGAAAAGTGATGGGCGAGAAAGATTTCGATTTTACCGCCACGATTGACGAAGACGGCAATTTTGAAGTTCCGTTTTTCGATAAACCCATTCCGGCGACATGCAAGACGGAAAAGGAACTGCGCGCCGAAGTAACGAAGCTCGTTTCAAAATACGTGCGCAACCCGAACGTCAGCGTGCAGGTCAAAGAGCGTAAAAGTCGCCCGCCCGCAACCATCTACGGCGAAGTCCGCCAGCAGCAGCAGGTCGTTTTAACGCGTAAAGCGCGCCTGATGGAGCTTCTTTCTTTTGCCGGCGGCGTGACGGAAAAAGCCAGCGGCATGATTCAGATTTTCCGCACGCAGCCCTTATTGTGCGCCGCGCCGGACGAAGTAAGCGATTGGAAAACCGAAGCCGGCAACGGTTTCGACGTGCCGTCGCGTGTTTACAGCCTCGCCAGCGTCCGTCAGGGCAAGGAAGAATCGAACCCGCCAATCTATCCGGGCGATATTATCGTCGTGCAAAAGGCGGCGCCGGTTTACATCGTCGGCGAAGTTTTGCGTCCGGGCGAAATGACGATTCCCGAAGGCGGACTGCCCTTGATGCAGGCGATTGCGATGGTGAGCGGAATTTCGCGCGACGCGAAAACCAAAAATATTAAGATTTATCGCCGCAAGGAAGGCTCGGTCGAGCCGCAGATTATCAACGTCAATTACGACCTCATCAAAAAAGGTCAGCAAAAGGACGTGATTCTCGAACCGTTCGATATTGTCGAAGTCGATAAATCAAAGAAAAAGTTTACGGATTATCTGGTAGAGTTTGCCACCGGCATTCCCAATCGTCTGCCGATTCCGATTAGAACGTTTTAAACAAAATTTGAAAACAATTTTTTCAGCCTGTGAGAACCTTTTAGCTCGCAGGCTTTTCTTTTTCGGCTTCGGCGTAGATTTTTTCGATACGGTCGCGGTATTTTTCATCGACGACGCGGCGCTTGACTTTCAAAGTCGGCGTCAGCTCGCCGCCTTCCACAGTCAATTCGTTTTCCAGCAGAGCGATTTTTTTCACCTTTTCAAACGGCGATAAATCTCTGGTTAAAGCTTCGATTTGCCTCTCTAAAAGATTAACGATGCGCGGATGACTGCACATTTCGGCTTTTGATTTCGCTTCGATGCCTTTCAGCTTCGCGTAATTTTCCAGAGATTCGAAATTCGGCACGATTAAAGCCGCCGGAAATTTGCGCTCGTTGCCGACTAAAACGACCTGATTGACAAAACGCGAGCCTTTTATCATCTGTTCGATCGGCGCGGGCGCGATGTATTTGCCGCCCGAAGTTTTGAAAAGCTCTTTTTTGCGGTCGGTGATTATCAGAAAGCCGTCGGCGTCGATTTTGCCGATGTCGCCGGTTTTAAACCAGCCGTCTTCGGTAAAAGCGTCGCGCGTCGCCTGCGGTTTGTTGTAATAGCCGAGCATCACGCCCGGACCGGACGCTTCGATTTCGCCGTCGGCGGCGATGCGCACTTCGTTGTTGCGCAGCGGTTTGCCGACGCTGCCGACGCGGCTGAACATCGGGTTGTTGGTCGAGATGACGGGCGAAGTTTCGGTCAAGCCGTAGCCCTGTTTAATCGTCACGCCCGCGCCGGTGAAAATGTAGTAAATCTCATCCGCCAGAGCCGCGCCGCCCGTGATGCACGAACGCAGATTGCCGCCGAAAAACTCGCGAAATTTTCTGAAAACGAGCTTGTCGGCAATCGCGTGCTTGACGGCTAAAAGACGCGGAATCGGCTGGCTGTGCTCGACGCGGCGCGCGTATTCTTTCCCGATTTCAATTGCCCAATCGAAAATCTTTTCTTTCAGACGGCTTTCGCTCGCCGATTTTTCTTTCGCGCGGGCGTAAACTTTCTCGAAAATGCGCGGCACGCCGACGAAAATCGTCGGCTGGACTTCGCGCAGGTTGTCGGGCACTTTGTCGATTGATTCGGCGTAATGCACGCCCATTCCGTTGAAAATATACAGATACATTCCCGAACGCTCGAAAACGTGCGACAGAGGCAGAACGGAAAGCGGTTTGTCTTTTTCCGAGAAGGTGAATTTTTCGCCCGAGTCGATGACGTTCGAGATAATATTCGCGTGCGAAAGCATCACGCCTTTCGGCTCGCCGGTCGTCCCGCTGGTGTAAATCAAGGTGGCGACGTCTTCGGATTTAACCTGCGCCGTCAATTCTTTTAATAATCCGGGCTGTTCGGCTTTGAGCTTTGCGCCTAAGCTTTCAAGCTGCGCCAGCGACATCGCGTTTTCGGCTTCGACGCCGTTAAAATCGAAAAAGATAAATTTTTCGATTGTCTTGCATTCGGAAAAAATTCCGCCGAGCCGCTCGTAAGTTTCCCTGTCCTGCAAAAAGAAAACCCGCGCGCCCGAATCGTTGATGATGTAGCAAACCTGATTTGCGGCGAGCGTCGTGTAAACGGGAACGTCAATCACGCCGGAAAATTGACAGCCCGCGTCCGTTAAAGTCCATTCGGGCGAGTTTGGCGAAAGAAGCGCCGCGCGGTCGCCGCGCCGGACGCCGAGCGCGTAAAGTCCGAGCGCGATATTTTCAATGCGCGAAAGCATTTCCTGCGAAGAAATCGCTTTCCATTCACCATTTTTTTTATAATTCAGGGCGTCTTTGCGCGGGCGTTTTTCGACGGCTTGCCGGAATAATTCCGCCAGAGTCTGCGGCTCGTCCGTGAAAAGCGGAACGCGCTGGATTTTACGTCTGATGTCCTGTATTTCGCTAATCATCGTCATTTGCTACTGCTGACCATTCCGCCGAAAAATATTTCCAGAACCGTGTCCGCCATCGGCGCGAGCGAATAGGATTTTTTCGAGAGAATCCAGTTTGTCACCATTTCGTCCAACGCGCCGTAAAGAACTTTCGCGCAAACCGTCGGGTTTAAATCCGCGCGAAAAACGCCTTGTTTCTGCCCTTCGACAATCGTCTGGCGAATGATGTCGAGATATTCGGCGAAACCGGCGGCGGAAAATTCTTCCATAAATTTGGTCGAGCCGCGCAGCTCGACCTGAAAAACAATCGCCAAATCGCGGTCGGCGCTCAGGCGCTCAAGATGCAGGCGCGCGACGCGGCGCAGTTTTTCGTCGGCTTTTTCGATTTCGGCGATTTCCCTTTTGCCTTCGCTGATAAATTCTTCCATCGCGCGGTCGAAAACCGAATGCAGAATCTCGTCTTTGCTTTTGAAATAAAGATAAACCGTGCCGTAGGCGATATTGGCTTCGCGGGCGATGTCGGAAACTTTGGAATTGAAATAACCGTTGCGCGCGAAAACTTTTATCGCCGCGCGCAGGATGGCTTCGCGCTTGTCTGTAACCACGGCTTTTGCCGTCGAAGAACCGTTTGTTCGGGTGGCGGAACGGGACATAGTTTTTATTTTAGATTTTGGATTTTAGATTTTGGATTGAATAAGGATTTTGATTTTTATTGTGTTTAGAACGAATCGGATTTCGCCTTCAATCTAAAATCCAAAATCTAAAATCTAAAATCGGCTCGATGAATGAATCATCATTCAGTTTTGCTAAAGGTATAACAAAACGCCGAAATAAATCAACAAAAAATTGCAAATTTTATGTATTTTTTTTGTCAGGAAAAAGAAAAGCGATTTGCCATTCAAAATCGCAAATCGCCAATCTAAAATCTAAAATTGAATGGCGGAGAGGACAGGACTCGAACCTGCAAGCCCGTAAGGGCGGTAGTTTTCAAGACTACTGCATTACCAATTATGCTACCTCTCCGCAAATTTTGCGCGGAATTGAAAATATACCTTAAACGGGCGGCTGAAGACAAATTCGGCTCGCCTATTTTGATTTCGCGTTTCGCGCTTGAAATTGCCGCTTTAATTCTTCTTTCACCGCGCTGACGCCTTTTAATCCGTTTGTCTCGACGACCATTTTATTGTCGCGGTCGATGACGATATGCACCGGAAAAGGCATATTAATTTCGCCTTTCCGGTTCGGCGTGCCGAAGCTTAAGATTTGCATCATCGCCGACGGAATGACGTTGTATTTAAACGGGTTTTTCTTTAAAAAACTTTCCAGCTGGACTTTGTTATTCGTCGCCATTCTGATAAAAACCACGTCTCTATTATCTTTATATTCGTCAACCACCTGATTTAAAAGCCTGATTTCCTCGACACAGAACGGGCAGTTGATAAACCACAAATTCAAGACGACGATTTTTCCTTTCAAGTCAGCCGAATTAAATCTTTTTCCTTCCATCGAAACGACGCTGAAAGCGGGCGCGGAACGCTTTTCGAGTGTTTTGGCTGGCTGTCCGAAAACGGAAAAACAAAAGCCCGAAATCAGCAGCGCGATTAAAGCTAAATATTTCATTGCGCCTTTGTAATACCAAAACGGATTGAAGTCAAGAAAAAAGGCGGAAACGCGACAGTGATGGAGCGTGTCTGGCTTTAGTGTGTCGAGTTGCTGAACTCGTTACACGCTCCATCACTACCAGCGTTTCCGCCTTGTTCAATAAATTCTAAATTTATCTGGAGCCTAACAGGCGGCTAATCTGCGCGTCGATGCTCGCGGTTTTGTCCCAGCCGCTTTTTTTCAATTCGATTTCGCCCTGCCGGTTAATCAGATAATGCGCCGGATAGCCCATATTGATATTGCCCGCGCCGTCTTTGTCGGCGTATTTCAAAAGCACGCCGAAGCTGTTTGGCGTAATGCGGAAATTAAACGGATTTTTCTTGAGAAAAGCGTTGATTTTCGTTTCGTTATCATTGGTCAAACCGATGAAAACGACGTCTTTGCCGTTGTATTTTTCGGTCAGGCGATTGAGCTTCGGAATTTCCGACTGGCAAATCGGGCAGCGGGTCGACCAGAAGCTGAGCAGAACGACTTTGCCTTTAAAATCGGCAAGCGAAAAGCTTTGCCCGTTAAGGTCGCTCGCCTCGAAATCTTCAGCGATTTGTTTGTTGTTGTATTGCCCGAAAACGGCGAAACTCAGCAGAAGACAGAAAACCGCACTGAAAATAAAACGCATCGATTTTTTCCTTTGGAATTGGGATTTTGAATTGTTAAATGGTGTCCGGCGCAATTTTGCGCCTATATTGAATAAACTCGCAATAAGATGTGTTTTTTCAGAAAATGGTTCGATTTTTTTTATGCTAAAATGGAAAAATGCTGCTCGAATCGCTCGAAGTCCAAAATTTCCGTAATTTACACGGAAAATTTTTTTGTCGCGAAGGCTTAAACGTCATTTTCGGCGAAAACGGGCAGGGCAAAACCAACTGGCTGGAAGCGATTTACACGCTGGCGACGACGAAATCTTTTAAAACTCCGAAACTTCAGGAAGCGATTCAATTCGGCGCAGAGCTCGCCATCATTCGCGGCACGGTGCGGCAATCGGCGGAAATTCACCGCGCGATGCAGGTCGCGCTGCAAGGCAACACGAAAACGCTTTCAGTCAACGGGAAAAAAGAAACGATTCACCGCTATCTCGGACAGCTTCACACGGTTATTTTCAACGCCGACGAATTGGAAATCGTGCGCGGGCTGCCGGAATCGCGCCGCCGTTTTCTCGATGCCGGAATAACGGCGATTTACCCGCCGTTTGTGCAGACTTTGGCGGATTACAACCGCGTCATTCGACAGAAAAATTCGCTTCTTCAATCGGCTTCGGAACACGAATTCAGCTTAGAAAAAACGGCGGAAATGCTCGAACCGTGGAACGAACAGCTAATTCATCTGGCGACGCGGATTTATAAAGCGCGGATTCGTTATGTCGAAAGGCTGAACGAGGTTTTAGAGAAACGCTTGTTCGGCAAAGAAGAGCTTTCGATTCGCTACGCTTCGGCGCTCGAAGGCAAAGGCGATTTGAGCGATTACGCGGCGCTTTTAACCGAGCGTTTAAAGCTTCGCGTGCAGGCGGAACTCGTCGCCGGACACGCGCTTTTGGGCACGCATCGCGACGATTTGGACATCTTGTTTGACGGTCACGATTTGCGAAAATACGGCTCCAGCGGTCAGCAGCGCAGCGCGCTTCTGATTCTGCAGCTCGCCAATCTTTCGGTTTATTACTCGCAGCACCAGGAATATCCTTTGTTTCTGCTCGACGACATCGACGCCGAGCTCGACTATAAGCGCATCGGTCAATTGCTCGAATATCTCAGCGATAAAACCCAAACCTTCGTCACGACATCGAAAGAAAGCTTTGTCGAAAAATTCGGCGCGGCGGCGAAAATTTTTAAGGTTTCCGAAGGCGGAATTCTGGACGAAGAACAGGAATTTCTGAGCAGTTTCTCATAACCGGAAAACCCGATTTTTAATTATCCTTAAAACTAAATATAAAGTCGTAAAAATCAACGTTTTGCGCTATTAATTTTTGCAAAAAAATGGTAGAATATATTCAGGTTTTTTCCTCATTGTAAGGAGAAGTTTAGTGCTCGGAAAAGCGCATTTTTACAAAGCATTTTTAGTTTTGATTTTTACCTTCTCATTCGGTGTTTTTGCCTTCGCGCAGGAGACGAAAAAAGGCGCGAGTCCGGCGCGGCAAAAAGGAAATCCGGACGCGAAAGTGCGGATTGAGGTTTTTAACGATTATCAATGTCCGACCTGCGCCTCGTTTGATGAAACACTGAATGATATTTCGCGGAAATATCCGAATGAAGTTTTGATTATTTACCGAAATTTCCCGCTTACCAGCGTGCACAAAAACGCGATGGCTGCGGCAAAAGCAGTCGAAGCTGCCGGAAAGCAGGGCAAGTTTTGGGAAATGATGCAGCTTGTTTATAAAAATCAAGAGAGATGGAGCGACAGCAAATCAGCCGTTGCGGATTTTGTGAAATACGCTAAAAAACTCGGCTTGAATATTGAAACGTTTAAAACCGATTTGGAAAGTCAAACGGTTGCCGACAGAATAAATGCCGATATTCAGCGGGTTGAGTTTTTGAAGTTAGGCTCGACGCCGAGCGTCATTTTTAACGGCAGAATATTGGAATTTTCCGAAGCATCCGATTTAGAAAAAATAATAGAAAAAGAATTAAGTAAATAGAAAGAGGTTAATAAATTGGCTAAAGCAAAAACAGAATACGGAGCAGATTCGATTACCGTTTTGGAAGGACGCGACGCGGTGCGCAAGCGTCCGGCGATGTATATCGGCTCGACCGGCGAAATCGGTCTGCATCACCTTGTTTACGAAGTCGTGGATAACTCGGTTGACGAAGCGCTCGCCGGTTACTGCGACACGATTGAAGTGACGATTCACATCGACAATTCGATTACGGTCGTGGATAACGGGCGCGGAATTCCGACCGATATTCACACGCAGGAAGGTCGCTCGGCGGCGGAAGTCGTTCTCACGGTGCTTCACGCGGGCGGCAAATTCGACTCGAATTCCTACAAAGTTTCCGGCGGCTTGCACGGCGTCGGCGTTTCCTGCGTTAACTTTTTGAGCGAATGGCTGAAGCTGGAAATCTGGCGCGACGGCAAAACGCACGAGCAGGAATACAAGGTCGGCTTTCCGGTCGAGCCTTTAAAGCAAACCGGAAAAACGACCCGGCGCGGCACGAAAATCACGTTCAAACCGGACGGCGATATTTTCGAGGCGACGGTTTTCAGCTTTGAAAAGCTCTCGGAGCGGCTGCGCGAAAAAGCGTTTTTGAACAAAGGAATTCGCATCACGATTAAAGACGAGCGCGAAGAGCCGGAGAAATATCACGAATTTTATTACAAAGGCGGCATCGCCGAATTCGTCAAGCACTTGAACAAAAACAAATCGCCTTTGCACGACGAGCCGGTTTATGTCGAACAGGTTTCCGACGCGCTGACCGTCGAAGTGGCGATGCAGTATAACGATTCTTACGACGAGAAGGTTTATTCATTCGCCAACAACATCAACACGGTTGACGGCGGAACGCATCTATCGGGCTTTCGCGGCGCGATTACGCGCACGATTAACGCTTACGCGGAAAGCTCCGGTTTGACGAAGAATTTCAAAACCGCGCTGACCGGCGACGACGTGCGCGAAGGACTGGTCGCAGTGATTTCGGTGAAAATTCCGCAGCCGCAGTTTGAAGGACAGACCAAAGGCAAACTTAATTCGCCCGTCAAAGGCGCGGTCGAATCGTTTCTGAATGAAAAACTCGGCGAATTTTTCGAGCAGAATCCGAACGTGGCGAAGAAAATCGTCGGGAAAGCCGTCGACGCGGCGCGGGCGCGTGAAGCGGCGCGAAAGGCGCGTGAAATCGTCCGTAAAAGCGCGCTCGGCGGCTCGACGCTGCCGGGCAAGCTTGCCGATTGTCAGGAAAAAGACCCGGCGCTTTCAGAGCTTTATCTGGTCGAAGGCGATTCGGCGGGCGGCTCGGCAAAACAAGGTCGCGACAGAAAAAATCAAGCCGTTTTGCCGCTCAAAGGAAAGATTCTGAACGTCGAGAAAGCGCGTTTCGACAAAATGCTCGGACACGGCGAAATCAAGGCTCTGATTACGGCGCTCGGCACGGGAATCGGCAAAGACGATTTCGACGTGGCGAAGCTGCGTTATCACAAAATCTGCCTGATGACGGACGCCGACGTGGACGGCTCGCACATCAGAACTCTGCTTTTGACGTTTTTCTATCGCCAGATGCCGGAACTGGTCGAAAACGGTCACATTTATATCGCGCAGCCGCCGCTTTATAAAGTCAAAAAAGGCAAAAAGGAAGAATACATCAAAGACGAAAAACAGATGCTTCGTTATATGATGCGGCAGGCGACCAGCGAAATGCAGGTCAAATCGCCTTCCAGCGGCAAGACTTACGAAGGCGCGAAACTGTCGAAACTGTTGGAACAAGTGACCGAATTTGAACGCTATTTCGAACGTTTCGCCAAACGTTTAGGCAACGACACGAGATTGTTAAGAGTTCTGCTCGAAGCGTTTAGCGGAAAAGACGGCGTTTTGACGGCGGGCAAAGGCAAGCTGCGCAAAATTTTTGAAAGCGAAGAATTAATGCTGAAAATCGAAGCCAAACTTGCCGAAGCCGGTTACCGCACCGAGCTGCTGAACGACGAGGAACACGGGCTGGCGGAAATCGAAATTTCGCCCGTTGTCGGCAATCCGATTATTTTCGACTGGAATCTGGCGAGCCTTGCCGAATTTACGAGAGCGATTGAGCTGCGCGGATTTTTCGAAGCCGAGTTTCAATCTCCGTTCGTCGTCGGCGAAAACGGCAGCTCGGAAGAAATCGCCACGCGCGAAGAACTGCTGGAAAAAGTCGTCGCTCTGGCGAAAAAAGATTTGACGATTCAGCGTTACAAAGGCTTGGGCGAGATGAATCCCGAACAGCTCTGGGAAACGACGATGAACCCGGAAGGACGCACGCTCTTGCAGGTTCGCATCGAAGACGCCATCGAAACCGACCAGATATTTACGGTTTTGATGGGCGACCAGGTCGAGCCGCGCCGAAAATTTATCGAGACCAACGCGCTGGACGTTCGCAATCTGGACGTTTAATTTATTTATCTCATTACAGAGAAATAGAGGACGCGGAGAAATAAAAATCTGTGTCCTCTTTTTATTTTTATGGCAATTTATGACGATAAATGGTTTGAAGTTTGGTTTGTCGCCGGAGTTGAATATGTTCCGGCTTATTTAGTTATTGTCACGCCGAATCCGAAAATTCAGGGCGAAATAATGGTTCTTGATTTAAATAAAAACGAAATTCTTTTTCGTAGTAAAAGTTATGAAGACGTTTACAATTGGTTAACTGAAGACGAATTCATTATGGTCGATGGCAGAGTTTTTTCCGACGACGGCTGGTAGTTATTTCACTTGCGAAAAGTTTCTCAAAGTGCAATGATTCTGGTTTACGAAACCGTGTAGATTCGCATCTAAAAACTGAAAGGATTTAAAGAAATGTCAGCAGTTTTGGAACAAGTCAGAAATATCGAAGATTATCTCGTGATGCCGGACGAAGAAATCGCCGAACGGATTCTGGCGGCAAAGCGGGAATTAGGCTCGCGCGTAGTCGTTCTCGGTCATCATTACCAGCGCGACGACGTTATCGCGCACGCCGATTTGCAGGGCGATTCTTATCAATTGTCGGTGATGGCGTCTGAGACGGACGCGGAGTTTATCGTTTTCTGCGGCGTGCATTTTATGGCGGAATCGGCGGATATTCTCGGCAAGCCCGCGCAGCGCGTGATTTTGCCCGATATGGGCGCGGGCTGTTCGATGGCTGATATGGCGACCATCGAACAGGTCGAAGACGCGTGGGAACAGCTTCGTGAAATCGGCGTTTTGCAGCAAAAGGTCGCGCCGATAACTTATATGAATTCGAGCGCGTCGATAAAAGCCTTCTGCGGGCGCAACGGCGGCGTAGTCTGCACTTCGTCAAACGCCGTGCCGCTGTTCGACGTTTATCTGAAAGAATTCGACAAGATGTTTTTCTTTCCCGACCAACACTTGGGGCGCAACACGGGCGCGAAATTCGGCATTCCGCTCGACAAGATGGTTTTGTGGAATCCGCACGAAGAGCTCGGCGGCAATACGGAAGAAGAGCTTCTGGAAGCAAAATTGATTTTGTGGCGCGGGCATTGCTCGGTTCACGGGCGCTTTAAGCCGTGGCACGTCGAGCAAATTCGCAAACAGGTGCCGGACGTAAAAGTTCTCGTGCATCCCGAATGTATGCGCGAAGTCGTCGAGATTTCGGATTTAAACGGCTCGACTTCGTTTATCATCAACACGGTCGAAAAAGCCGAAAGCGGCACGAAATGGGCAATCGGCACGGAAGTAAATCTGGTCAATCGCTTGCAGCAGCGCTTTCCCGACAAAGATATTCGCCTGCTCGCGCCGGATTTGTGTATGTGCGCGACGATGTATCGCATCGCGCCGCAAAATCTGGCTTGGGCTTTGGAAAATCTGGTTGACGGCAATGTGGTCAACGAAATCATCGTCGAAGACGAAACAAAACATTTCGCGCTCATCGCGCTGGAGCGAATGATAAAATTGACCGAGCAA
>DASVWG010000291.1:0-54452 GCA_036389695.1 Pyrinomonadaceae bacterium | reverse complement strand
AAATCCGCTCCAAATAAATCTGCTTCCCTTAAGCTTGCTTCCCTTAAGCTTGCTTCTATTAAATTTGCTTCCCTTAAGTCCGCCTTTCTTAAATTTGACCCATTTAAATTTGACCTATTTAAATTTGCCCCACTTAGATTTATTTTGTCTGTTTTTGAATCTTGTTCGATTTTTCTTCGCCCGACAATGGTTAAAGCCGCTTGAATATCCGTTGTAATTTTCTCATTTTTTTTCGTTTCATTAACGTTGACATTTGCGGGCTTGTTACTGTTATTCTCAGCAATTTCCTCTTTTTTCTTCGTGCTTTCACGAATATACGCCGAAAGAATTTCCATTACTGTCCAATGATCTTTTGGTGAATCTTTCGCAATTCTTTCTAAAGCATACAAACCGCCCAGACGGATTTCCAATTTATCATCGCCAAGTTGGGCAACTGCTTTGGTAAAACGGTCAGTGAATTGTCCTTCTTGCTGAAGGCGAAAAGTGTTATAGGTGAAAATCAGACCTCCAAGAAACACGATGCCGCCAACAATCTGAGCAAAAGTTTTTCGTGTATCATCTTCAAGTTTGAGTCTCTCTTTTTCGCGGTCAAAGTCTTTTCCTGTTTCAATCGGTAATGACCGGACATAAAATTTCGGCAAATACCAGATAATCAACAAAAGCAAAACGGTGACAGCAACAATAATTGGGATTATCAACTCGTTTGTAAAATCACTTCTATAATATCCTAAATATGAAAGAAAAATAATAACGACAACTGATGTCCCTGCTAAAAGCGAAAACAACTCCTTATTTGGTTTTCGCACAACGACCGGAGTTTGATTTTCTTTGAAGCTCTCTCTGCGTTGTTTGATTTTGTTGGCAGTTCTGCTGGTCATAGATTCTTAAATTACATCGTGTTGATTTGTCCGATTGTTACGCGCATTATTTTCTAGCCTGACCTTATCTCATTTTTGCCACCTCGAGAGTCACTTCTTTCAGCTTTTTAATCGTATTCGGCGCATTGCCCTTAAATATTCCGTAAAGCTTTCCGTCGCGGATTAAGAAAGCCTGCGGAATGCCCGCAAATTTGGAAACGCTGAGCGCGGCGGCGTAAAGCTTTTCGTTTCCCTCAGTCATTTTGTAGCTGTATTTACGCATCGCGACGAAGTCTTTAAATTTCTCGTCTGCATCCGTGTCCGTATTGACGCCGATTATTTCCACGCCGCTTGCCGAAGCCTCCGCGTAAAATTCCTGCAAAGCCTCAGCCTGCTGAACGCACGGCGAACACCACGACGCCAGAAAAAATAAAACAACCGTTTTATTTCCGTAATCCGCGATTCTAAACGGCGCGCCGCCGTCGGTCGGAAAAAGCCCCGCGTTTAAAATTTCGTCCGGCGCATTCGGATAATCGCTCGCGTTTCGCGTCGTCGTGAAAATAAACACGCCCGATTTCCAGAGCTTCGATTTAAAAAGCGCTTTGTCAAAATCCTTCTGCCAGCCGTCGCTGAAGCGTTCGGCGGCGGCAGCGACTTTAAGTCCGGAAAATTCAGCGTTATTTTTACTTATTTCGCTGACTTTTGCGACGATTTCATTTTTTACCGCTTCGCTCGAAACGACGCCGGAAACGATATATTTGTAATTTTTAATTTCGATTTTGACTGACGAGTGATTACTTGTCGGAGTTTGCGCGAAAAGCTGTAGAGCGGACAGAACGACAAAAGTTATTGAAAGAAAAACTTTTCCGGGTTGCGGCTTCATACATTTTCAGTTTTATCAGATTTTTTTATCATTGTCAGGCGATTGCCGCGCTCGTTGTATTTCACTTCGTCCATAATGTTGTAGATAAAAAGGACGCCGCGCCCGGAAGTTTTAAAAAGATTTTCCGGGTCGCACGGGTCTGGAATCGCCGCGACGTCGAAGCCCTCGCCTTCGTCCTCGATGGTAAAACGCGCTTCTTTGGTCGAAACTTCCGCCGTGATTTTGATGTTTTTCTGCGTGTCGAATTTGTTGCCGTGCTTGACGGCGTTGACGAAGGCTTCATCTAAAGCGATGAAAAGATTAGAGTTTTCCGAATGAACGACGCCGACTTTTTCGACGCGCTTCATCAGGTATTCGAGCACCGAATGCATCACGCTGATAGTGCTCGGCAGTTCAAACTCGATGTTTTCGTGCAGATTCTGCATGGCTTTTCGCTGGTCGATAAATTTTGTTTTGTAATCTAAGGCAATCTCGACGAGCGTTTTCAGCTCGTCCTCGTTAAATTCGTCGCGGCGAAAATTTGTGGCGCAGATTTTAAAGGCTTTGACGCTTTCGGCAGTTTCTGCCGCTTCGGCTTCCGGCAGACATTCGCTGCCGTTGCCGTTTTGATTGAGTGCCGAGACCAGTTTTTCACTGTCGTCCAGGTCGGTGATAACCAAATCGAAATCTTCGATTTCCGGCGCGGCGAGCGCTTCGCGGCGGCTTTCGATTATCTTGACGTCGTGACCGAGTTCGGAAAATTTTTCCCGCAGCGCCGTCGCCAGGTCATCATGGTCGTCGATAATCAAAATTTTTCTTTGCATCTTTACCTTTTCAAACGATTTAGAGCTTATTTCATAGACAAGTCCCGCAACAAAATTTACGATAAAATCTATTGCTTTGTTGCAAATAATAACCTAACTTGCTAGTTTCTGCCTATCAATGCCGCGCAAAAATAAAAAAATTCGCGAAGTTTACGAGTTTGCCTCGCTTGCCGGTTATTCTTTCAGGCAAAGATGTCTGATTCGAGCTGCCGATTTAGCCTTTTATTTCCTGATAAATTTTATCGGAAAAACCGTGCGTTTCGAACTGGAAGGCTGGGAAAATTTCGAAGCGATTGAGCGAGCCGGACGAGTTCCGATTTACACTTTCTGGCACAACCGGATTTTTCTCGGAACGTATTTTTTTCGCCGTCGCGGCATCGTCGTCATCACGTCGCAGAGCTTTGACGGCGAATACATCGCGCGTTTTATACAGCGTTTCGGCTACGGCGCGGCGCGCGGCTCTTCGACGCGCGGCGGCGTGGCGGCGCTGGTCGAAATGATTCGTTTAATGCGTGAAGGTTTGCCGATGGGCTTTACGATTGACGGACCGAAAGGACCGAAATACGTCGCGAAAATCGGCGCGTGCCTTCTGGCGAAAAAAACCGGAAATCCTTTGATGCCTTTCGCGGTCGAAGCCGAAAAATTCTGGCGTCTGAAAAGCTGGGACAATCT
This sequence comes from Pyrinomonadaceae bacterium, assembly GCA_036389695.1. GTDB lineage: Bacteria > Acidobacteriota > Blastocatellia > Pyrinomonadales > Pyrinomonadaceae > JALZHR01. Next base: position 51,237 of record DASVWG010000291.1, on the reverse strand, counting down.
GCAAATTCCGAAACCGTTCAGCCGCGCGCGCCTGATAATTAACGAGCCGATTTACGTTCCGGCGGATGCGGGCGACGAAGTTTTGGAAAATAAGCGGCAGGAACTGCAAAAATCGCTTGACGAACTGGTCTTGCGTGGAAAACAATGGCGGGAAAGCAAACGCTTGCATTCGCCCGATTAAAGATTTAAAAATAAATAATTCTGATTGAGGAAAATTGCATGAAAACATGTCCGAATTGTAAAAAAGAATATGCCGACAGCGTCGCGGTTTGTCCCGTCGACGGAACTTTTTTGGATTTAGAAGCGCCGGCGGCGGAGACGGAAACGGTCCCTTTGCAAGCCGACGAAGTTCCGCACACAGCCGAGACGGTTGACCGCATCGGCACCGCCGCAGCCGAAACTTTCGACCGCGACGCGAGAGGTTTCGGCAGCGGCGTCGGAACGGTCAGCGACCGCGCGGCGGCGACAGCCTTTTCCGAAATCGGCGATTTGACGGACGGCGAGTACTCGGAAAATCCGATGTTTAACTGGCTCGTTCCGCTCGTTATCGTAACTTTACTGATAATTGTCGGTTTTATGTTTTGCAGCAAATCCGGCGCGCCGACCGCGAAGGCAAACGAAATTAAGACGGGCGTCTGTAACAAATTGATTTAAAAAGAAAAACTAAACCTCATTTTTTCTTTTCTTTAAATTTTATTTCACTCTTTGTCGTCGCTAAACGAAAGTTTTACAGTATCGTTTCCTGAGACTGTGTCGTTATCGAAGCTTCCGGCAATTCGTTCTGCTGCTGCTGCTGCTCTGCCAGAAAACTAGCTGACAGCAAAACGAAAACAATCCAAACCGCATCCGCCAGAAACAGATGCCCGATTTGCATGACAATCGGCGCGAGCGTCAAAAGCGTCAATGCGCCGAACGCAATCTGTACGATAATCAAAATCGTCAGAACGTTTGCCCACCGACTCACCCGAAAATTTCCGGCGGCTTTCGATTTCAGCCAGCCCGCCAGAAACACCAGAAAAACCGCGACCATAATCGACAAAATCGGGTGACTGACGCGCAGGCGAAGCAGAATGTGCGACGCGGCGGAAAAATCTTTCGCCACGCCTTCGGTCAAAGTCCCGGACGGAAACAGCATACTGCTCAGAGCCGCCACCGAGCCGCTCATTCCGACAAAGAAAATTCCCAGCACGGCAATGCCTAAAAACAATAAAACTTTCGGCGGCGCTTTAAAATTAAAAATTTTTCCGCCGCTCGCAAACCACGCCGTCAGGCTCAGAAAAGCAAGCAGAATAAAAGTATTAATCAAATGTCCAGCCATCCAGAACGGACGCGACGCGGTCAAGGTTTCAGCGGTATTTCCGGTCAAAACCAGCCCCGCGCCGACCAGCGCTTCGGTAATGATAAAAACGAATGAAATAATTGCCGTTTTTCGTACCGGATGACCTTTTCCGAATTGGCGAAACGCCCAAACAAGCAAAGCTAAAACCGCGATAAAAGCCAAACCGCTCGTTAAACGATGCGAAAACTCGATGACGGTTTTCATCTCCGGCGCCGACGGAATGACTTCGCCGTGACACGTCAGCCAATGCTGCCCGCAGCCGTCGCCCGATTTCGAAGCGCGCAGAAAAACGCCCCAAAGTATGACCACGACATTATATGCCAGGACAAACCACGCGTATCTGGCAAAGCCCGACAGTTTTGTTTCCCTTTTCATTCTGGTAAATTCAAAAGTAGTAGCATAACACTTTGAATTTGAAAGATAAATGACCTGCAAAATTAGATTCGCTTAATCGAAATCGAACTTTTTTTACTTGCTTGAGTTAAATGAAGAAAGAACGAATTGACAAATTGTTAGTCGAGCAAGGCTTCACTGATTCGCGAACGAAAGCGCAGGCGCTGGTGATGTCGGGCGTCGTTCTGGTTAACGAAATGCGCGCCGAAAAATCTTCGCAGGAATTTTCCGTCGACTCGAAAATAAGAATAAAAGGCAAAACAGCCGAATCAAAATACGTCGGTCGCGGCGGCTTGAAACTCGAAAAAGCGCTGCATGAATTTCATATTGCCGTAAACGAATATATCTGTCTCGACATCGGCGCATCGACCGGCGGCTTTACCGATTGTCTTTTGCAGAACGGCGCGAAAAAAGTTGTCGCTGTCGATGTCGGAACGAATCAGCTCGTCTGGAAACTCCGAAACGACTCGCGCGTCGAAGTGCGCGAAAACACCAACGCGCGTTATCTGAAGCCAGCGGATTTCGACGAAAAATTCGATTTAATCGTGATGGACGTTTCCTTTATCTCGGTCACGAAAATTTTTCCCGCTCTGCCCCCGCTTTTGAAAAATGCCGGAAAAATAATCGTTTTAATAAAACCGCAGTTTGAAGTCGGACGCGGCGAAGTCGGCAAAGGCGGCATTGTTCGCGACGCGGAAAAACACGAACGAGTAATTAATGAAGTGAATAATTGCGCGATGGAAAACAATTTAAAAGTCGCCGGCGTAATTGATTCGCCGATTCTGGGCGCGGACGGAAATAAAGAATTTTTAGCTTTGTATGAAGCAGGCGAAAACCAAACAAACAACTAAACAGGAAAAGCTGGTCGAAGGCGTCGATTATTATTTTGAAAATGGCTTAATGGTTTTAACCGCGCACTTTTTGCTCAAACGCGGCTACTGCTGCAATAACGGTTGTCGCCACTGCCCTTATCCGAAAGATGAGAAAAACAATTTAAAGTAAAAATGTTTCCATCTGTTCTCTTTCCGGCGCTTTTATATTTGTTTCCGCGAATATGTGCGGTTTTGGCGCGCGCGTAATCGTCACGGGCGCGCTCGGCGAGCAGCAGGCGATTGCCAGATTTTCATAATCTTTCCGCATCTCTTCGTTCGATTTCAGCCATTCCAGCGTATCCTGCAAAACCTGCGCGGCGTAATCGTTTTCCGGCTCGATAATACGATAATGCATCCATTTTCCCTCACGGCGCGCTTCGACGATTCCGGCATTTCGCAAGTAAGCCAGATGACGCGAAATCTTTGGCTGGCTTTCACTTAGCACTTCCGTAAAAAAACAAACGCAGACTTCGTCCTGCCGCATTAAATTCAAAAGGCGCAGCCGCGTTTTGTCAGCCAGAGCCATAAAAAAAGTTTCCAAATCGAAAAGAAAATCTTCGCTCATAAAAAAAATTTACCACAATTTTGCAAAAATGTCTTGACTATTAATTTTGGGGATGTTACAAGAGAATAGAACATATACGTTAAAACGTATATGAAATACTAAAGGAGAAAGAAATTATGTCAAATAATACGGAAATCAAAACATTAAAAGCGCACCTGGCGCTCAACGTGAAAAACGTCGAGCAAAGCATCGAGTTTTACAAAAAAATGCTCGGCATCGAGCCGTCTAAAGTCCGCAGCGGATATGCCAAATTCGACGTTCAGAATCCGCCTTTAAATTTAACGCTTAATCAATATCCGTTCAATGAACGCGGCGCTTTGTCGCATCTGGGCATACAGGTTGCCGCGACCGAAGACGTTCTGGCGATGCGCGAGCGCTGGATTGAAAAAGGCTTGGCGACGCAGGACGAAATGCAGACGAACTGCTGTTATGCCCTACAGGACAAAACCTGGGTTCACGACCCGGACGGCAATGAATGGGAAGTTTTTGTCGTTCTCGAAGACAATCTGGCGGAAACTTCGATGTGCTGCGCGGCGAGTGAGGCGACCGCGCCGATTAAATTAACGGCGGAAGAAGAAAATCCGGTTGATTCCGCGTCGTCGTGTTGCGCTCCGGCAACAGTTCCGGTTAGCATCAATCGCGTCAGCGAAAAATCTTGTTGCTAATCCGGAGAGGCGATGGGCGAAAAATCATTTTTTACTAAAGCGGTTCACGCGGGCAAAAATCGAACGGAAAATTACGGCGCGGTCAGCGTGCCGATTTATAACGCGTCGGTTTTTGCCTTTTCAGACGCCGACGAAGGCGCGGCGATTCATAATTATCAAAAGGAAGGCTATTTTTACGGGCGGCTCGGAAATCCGACGCAAGCCGCGCTGGAAAAAGCCGTCGCCGAGCTCGAAAACGGCGAAGATGCGCTGGCTCTCGCTTCGGGAATGGCGGCGGTTTCGGCGGCGGTTTTGAGTTTGGTAAAAACCGGCGAGCATATCGTCGCGCCTGAATCGATGTATTCGACGACGACCAATTTTCTGCTGCATCTAGCCGAAAATTTCGGCATCGAAACGACATTTATCGATGCGTCGAACGCGGAAAATTATGCAATTGCCGCGCGAGCCAATACAAAATTGTTCTGGATTGAAACGCCTTCGAATCCGCTTTTGAAAATCACAGAGTTTTCCACAGTTGTGGAAATCGCAGAGGAAAAAGGAATCGCCACGGTCGCCGACAATACTTTCGCGACGCCTTTCAACCAGCGCCCGCTCGATTTCGGAGTCGATGCCGTCATTCACAGCGCGACGAAATATTTCGGCGGGCACAGCGATTTGACCGCCGGTTTGCTAATCGGAAAACGTGAAATTGTCGACCGCGCGCGTCATACAATCGCGAAGCTTCACGGCGGCAACATCGCGCCGCAGGTCGCGTGGCTTGTTTTGCGCGGAATCAAAACTCTGGCTTTGCGAATGGAGCGCCACAATCATAACGCATACGCCATTGCGAATATGTTATCCAATCACCCGAAAGTCAGAGAAGTTTTTTATCCGGCTTTGACTTCTCATCCGCAATACGAAATCGCGAAACGACAGATGAACGGCTTTGGCGGAATGATTTCTTTTGACGTCGGCGGCGTGGAAGAAGGAAAACGGATGGTCAATAATGTGGAAGTCTGCACGCTGGCAACATCGCTCGGCAGCGTCGAGACGATTCTTCAACATTCGGCTTCGATGACGCACGCGACGCTCTCGCGCGAGCAGAGATTAAAAGCCGGAGTGACCGACGGCTTGATTCGCCTTTCGGTCGGCATCGAAGACGCGCAGGATTTGATTTCCGATCTGGAAAGCGCGCTTGATAAAATTTGATTTATAAATGCTCATAAAGCCCGAAACTGCAAAACACGTTGCCATCGTCGAAAAAATAAAGGAAGAAAAGCCTTTCCGGTATATCGTGCAAAATCTGGAAAGAACCTTCGGCGTGCCTTCGCCCGGACGAAAAAGCGACCCGCTGGCGATGCTCGTCAATATTATTTTGTCGCAGGCGACGTCAGATACGAACAGTCGCCGGACTTTTCAGAATTTGAAAAAGCGCTTTGAAACCTGGGACGCCGTGCTTGAGGCTGACGAAAGCGAAATCGCCGACGCCATCAGGCTCGGCGGTCTGGCTAATCAAAAGGCGAAAGTCATCAAAAATCTTCTGCGGCAAATCAAGGAAACGCGCGGCTCGCTTTCGCTTAAATTCATCGAGAAAATGTCGGACGCCGAAGCGCGCCGGTTTCTCGCGCAGTTTCGCGGCATCGGTCCGAAGACCGTCGCCTGCACTCTGCTTTTCGCCTGTCACAAAGAAGTTTTTCCGCTCGACACGCATATTTTTCGCGTGCTGAAACGGATGGGAATTTTGCCCGAAAAAATTTCCGACGCGAAAGCCCACGCGCTTCTGGACGAGCTTGTGCCGCAGGGAAAATTTTATTCGCTGCACGTCAATCTGATTCGGCTCGGCAGAAAAATCTGTCGCCCGCGTGAGCCTCTGTGCGAAACGTGCCCGCTCGTCGAATATTGCGATTACGGGCAGACGCAGATTTAAAAATTCGATTCAAATGAAAAAGGCGCGGGAATTTTCCGCGCCTTTAATTTTTTAGAGGAGAGCCAAAAAAGATTAGTTGTCGTCCTGCGGAGTTTCGTTCGTTTTATTACGACGATTTTGGCGAAACTCTTGACGACGTTTTTGTCTTTCCTGTTTCATTTGTTCAAGCTGCGTTTTCTGTTCCGGCGTCAGGATAGCCAGAATCTGCTCGTGCGTTTGACGCATTTGTTCGCGGCGCTCGCTGCGGAATGCTTTCAGACGCGCTTCCTGCTCAGCCGTAATCGTGCCGCTGTGTTTGGCTTCGATGATTTGACGAAGCTCTTCGCGCTGGGTTTGATTGGCTTCGCGATTACCGCGCTTGCTTTCCATAATCGTGCGGATTTGTTCTTTCTGCGCGTCGGTCAGATTGAGTTGTCTGAGTCCGTGCAGCCCGAAACCGCCGCCGCGACGTTCGCCGCGACCGAATCTGCCGCCGCGACGTTCGCCGTCACCGCGTTTTTCCCATTTACGCTCCGATTTTTGATTGTCCGGCTGCGTCATGGTGCGGTTGTCCTGCGCCATCGCAAACGAGCTTAGAGCCGCAACGGCAAGACCCGAAGTGATGCCGGTAAGAATTTTTCTCTTTAAAGACATTATTTTTTGGTTACCTCTCTTGAATTTTTTGGTTGGCTTTTGCTTTCCGCTATTTTTGATGCTTAACGAAAGCGTTTGGTCGAAGTATTTTACCAGACGGGTGTAAAGAAATGTAAATAAGGCAAAACGCAAAGAGTAAAATGCAAAATGCAAAAAGATTCTGCTTTCCGTTTTCCGCTTTTCCGGCGTTTTTGCGTTAGATTCACATTATAAATAAAGCATTTTTCGAGAAAAGCGGCTTTACAACCGTCAGCTACAACCGTCCGGCTTGTGAATTGCAGAGCTGAAACTGTGAGTTGCAAGCCTGCGCCTGTCGCGGGCAAACATAAGATTTATAAAATTTATTGCCGAAAATAGTTTGGCAATCCGGTCGTTTGCGATTGAACATTGACGCGGCGGCAAGTTAAAATGCGAAACTTGAGTATCTATTTCGAGCGGAAAACTTTAAATGAGATTTTTATCTGAAATTAATTCACCGGCGGACTTGCGCCAATTGCGCGTCGAGGATTTGCAGGAAGTGGCAAACGAGGTGCGGCAGTTTATTATCGAAACCACCTCGCGCGTCGGCGGGCACACGGGCGCGAGCCTCGGCGCGGTCGAATTGGCGGTGGCGATGCATTATGTTTTCGAGACGCCGCAGGACAAATTAGTCTGGGACGTCGGGCATCAGGCATACGCGCACAAAATTTTGACGGGCAGACGCGACCAGCTTCATACAATCAAGCAATACGGCGGTCTTTCCGGTTTTCTGCGGCGCGAAGAATCCGAATTCGACACTTTCGGCGCGGGACACGCTTCGACTTCGCTTTCCGCCGCGCTCGGAATGGCGATTGCGCGCGATACGAAAGGCGAGGATTTTCACGTCTGCGCGCTGATTGGCGATTCGTCTCTGGCAGGCGGAATGGCGATGGAAGCCATCAATCAAGCCGGACATCTGAAATCGCGTCTGATTGTTTTGCTGAACGACAACGAAATGAGCATCGCGCCCGCCGTCGGCGCTCTGACGCGTTATCTGAATCGCATCAAGGAAGCGCAAAGCTACCAGCATTTGAAAGAAGAAATCGGCGATACGCTCGAAAGCGTTCCGCGTTTCGGCGAGCGTCTCAGGAAAGCGGCGAAAACCGTCAAAGACGCGATTGCGGCGGCGGTTTTGCCCGGCGCATTGGTCAATGAACTGGGTTTTAAATATATCGGTTACGTCGACGGACATAATGTGCCGATGCTCGTGCGCGCGCTGGAAGAAGCGAAAAAGGTCGATGACGGTCCGGTTATCGTTCACGCGCTGACGACGAAAGGCAAAGGTTTTCCGAATCCCGAAAAAAATTATTACGCTTATCACGCGACCGGACCTTACGACGCGAAAACCGGCAAATTGATAAAATCGAACAAGCCCGCGCCGCCGCAGTACACGGAAATTTTCGGGCGCACGATGTGCGAATTGATGGACAAAGATGAATCGATCATCGCCCTGACGGCGGCGATGCCCGACGGCACGGGTCTGGACAAAATTCTCGAAAAACATCCCGCCCGCGCGTTTGATGTCGGCATTGCCGAACAGCACGCCATTACGTTCTGCGCGGGAATGGCTTGCGAAGGCTTAAAGCCGGTCGCGGCGATTTATTCCACGTTTTTACAGCGCGCTTTTGACCAGATTATTCACGACGTCTGCCTGCAAAATTTAAACGTTACGTTTGCGATGGACAGAGCCGGAATCGTCGGCGCTGACGGTCCGACGCATCACGGGCTGCTCGATATTGCGTATCTTCGCGGTTATCCGAACATCGTTTTGATGTCGCCGAAAGACGAAGCCGAGATGCGCGATATGCTGCTGACGGCGATTGAGCATCCCACGCCCGCCGCGATTCGCTATCCGCGCGGAAACGGCGTCGGCGTCGATATTTCCGAAGCGCCGAAGCTGCTGGAAATCGGCAAAGCCGAAATCCTGCGCGACGGCGGCGAGATTGCCATTCTGGCTTACGGCTCGATGGTTTATCCTTCGGTGGAAGCGGCGCGAAATCTAGAAAAAGACGGCGTCGAAACGACCGTCGTCAACGCGCGTTTCGTCAAACCGCTCGATTCGGAATTGATTCTCGCGCTGGCGCAGTCAAAGCGTTTAATCGTGACGGTCGAAGAAGCGTATCTGGCGGGCGGTTTCGGTTCAGCCGTGATGGAGCTTTTGGAAGAAAACGGTATGCTCGACAGTGTTAAAGTGGTGCGCATGGGCGTTCCCGACCGCATCGTCACGCACGGCGACCCGAAGCTTCTGCTGGCGAAATTCGGACTGGACGCCGACGGAATTTATAATAAAGTGCGCGAAAGCCTGGACATTCTGGAAGAACGCCGCGCCGGAAAAAAACGTCTGAAAACACTACGATGACATTGAACATTTATCATTTATCATTTATCAATTTTTGCATTTCAAAGGTTGAATAAAATATAAAATGATAAGTGTTAGATGTTAAATGATAAATGATTTCAATTTATGAACAATAATAAAAACAGTAATTTTCTTTTTATCCTGACGGGTTTATTTTTGCTCGTCGCCATTATCAGCGGCTGCGGCAACAGTTCGACGGGCAACAACGCCCGCAGCGGCTCGAATTCAAACAAGGCAAACAATGCGAGCAATACGCCGAATTACGCGAGCGCTCCGCCGGGAGCGAATCCGGCGCATTTCAAAGGTAATCAGGCGGCAAGAGTCGTCATCGAAGAATTTGCCGATTATCAATGCCCGACGTGCGGTTCGATGCACCCGATAGTTCAGCAGATTCAAGCCGCTTACGGCGACCGCATCAAAATAATTTTCCGCAATATGCCGCTGACGCAGGTTCATCCGAAAGCTTATGACGCGGCGGTTGCCGCCGAAGCCGCCGGCTTGCAGGGAAAATTCTGGGAAATGCAAAATCAGCTTTTCACCAACCAGCAATTCTGGACGACCGCCGCCGACCATCGCAAAACGTTTGAAGAATACGCGCAGAAAATCGGGCTCGACGTCCAGAAATTCAGCGCCGATATGGCGGGCATGGAAGCGAAATCCAGAGTTGACGCCGATTTGCAGCGCGCGCGCGCCCTGCAGGTCGGTTCGACGCCGACTTTTTATATAAACGGTAGACAGCTAGCGTTTGAAGATACTGTCGAATTTAACCGTTTCCGCCAGGTAATCGACGCCGAATTGCAAAAGACGCAAGCCGCAACGCAGACCGCGCCGCCGGCATCCAATGCAGCGACGCCGGCAAACGCCAACACGTCAGCCGGAAACGCCAATCAAGCGGGCACGAATAAATAAAAGCTTTCATCGAAGCGAGCGAAAAATGAGCAGTACCGAAAAGATTTTCAATCCGTTTAAAAAATTTGCCGTCGTGGCGGCAGTCGTCACGCTCATCGGGCTTGGCGACGCGCTTTATCTGACGATTCAGCATTACACCGCGCGCCCCGTGCCGTGCAGTATTCTCGAAGGCTGCGAGATGGTTTTGAACAGCCCGTATGCGACGATTGCCGGAATTCCGCTCGCTTTATACGGCGCGGCGGCTTATTTCGCGGCTTTTCTGCTGGCGATTCTGACGGCGTTCGTCAATCGTAAATTCTGGCTGCTTTTCGGCGTGCAGGTCATCCTGATGACGGCGTTTACCGTCTGGCTTTTGTATCTGCAGGGCATGGTCATCGGCGCGTTTTGTCAATTCTGCCTGCTTTCGGCGCTCGTCACGTTTACGCTTTTCATTATCGCTCTGATTTCGCGCTTCTGGCGCACGAATTAACTGATAGTTGATAACTGATAACTGATAGTTTTTCTTTCACTATCAGTTATCAGTTATCAACCATCACTTCTCCCTGCATCCATCCTCGCAAATATAACGAATATATTTAACGGACGGCGGCGCGGATTTTTGAAATCGCGAGCCGCTTTAGCTTGGCAAGCGATGACGAAATGAAGTAGTTTAGAAATGTTTTTTCAAATTTATCATAAAGGGTAAAAGGTTTTGGCTCGCTCCATTCTTCAACGCATCGCCGCGAAAGATAAAACCGCCGCGCAGGAATGTTTAAACGCTTACGGCGGACTTGTCTGGTCGCTGGCGCGCCGTATGTGCCGGAACATGGACGACGCGGAAGACGCCGTGCAGGAAATTTTTATCGATATTTGGAAAAACGCCGAACGTTTTGACGAGACTCAGGCATCTGAAACGACGTTTGTCGCGATGATTGCGCGGCGGCGTCTGATTGACCGGCTCAGAAAATCGCAGCGCCAGCCGCAAATCGATTCAATCGAGGAGATGACAATCGAGCCGGTCAAAGCGCAGGATAAACAGATGCAGACGGCGGTCGAAGCCCAACAAGCCGCCGAAGCCCTGAACGCGCTGCGTCCCGAACAGCGCCAGGTTTTGCAGCTTTCGATTTATCAGGGAATGTCGCATCAGGAAATCGCGGACGCGACCGGAATGCCGATTGGCACTGTAAAATCGCACGCGCGGCGCGGATTGATGGAGATTAGAGAGGTTTTGGGAATTGACAGCAGTGGTAAAAATGAAACGAAAGGAGTTGTAGCATGAGCGAACAGGACAAAGAAAAAATGCTGGAACTCCTTGCCGGAAAAGCGCTTTTCGATTTAAGCGAAGCCGAGCGGGCGGAGCTTGAAGAACTGGAAAAACTTTTTCCCGAATTAAAAGCGGACGATTCTTTTGAAATCGCCGCCTCAGGTGTGAGCTTAACGAATCTGGACATTTCCGAACCGATGCCCGCGCATTTGCAGGCGAAAATCTTAGCCGACGCCGATAAATTTTTCGCGTCGCAGGAAAGAAGCGCGCCTGCCGCGCAAACAGAAGAAGAATATCAAAAAACTTTCGCTTTCGAGCCGCCGCGCTCTTCATCGCGGCAATGGCTCGGCTGGCTGGTCGCGGCGCTCGCCTGTATTGTGCTGGCAGTAAATGTTTGGATAACCCGGCGGAATCCGGAAATAATTTATGTTCAGCAGCAAATAACGCCGACGCCGACGCCGCCCGTGTCTCAGCAGCTCGAACAGCTTCTGGCTTCGGCTGATGTCGTCAAAACGACTTTGACGAATCCGAAAAATCCGTCCGAAGTTCTGGGCGATGTGGCGTGGAGCGATGCGGCGCAGAAAGGTTTCCTGCGCCTGCGCGGCGTCCCGGTCAATGACCGGGCGAAGGAGCAGTATCAGCTCTGGATTTTCGCTTCGAATCAAGACCCGAAAACTCCGGTCGACGGCGGCGTTTTCGACGTCAGCGGCGGCGAAGTGATTATTCCGATTGACGCCAAAATAAAAGTTCAAAAACCGACGCTCTTTGCCGTCACCGCCGAAAAACCCGGCGGCGTGGTCGTCTCCAAACAGGAAAAAGTGCTGGCAATCGCCAAAGTTGAAACGTAAAACAGTTTCCTTACGTCTATAAAATTAGTAGAATTAAATCATAAAGACTCAGCAAGTCACCGAAGAAGCAGAAAGCAGAAAGTAGAAAGTAAAAAGTAAAAAGGTGAAACAATTTTACTTTTTACTTTTGGCTTTTGCCTTGTTTCCCACTCGTGACTCGCCGCGTCGAAAAAAAATCAAAAGGGGTTTGCGATGAAAGCTATAAAATTTCTCGTGTTTTTGCTCGTCTTTGTTTCGTTTATGACAACAATGGTTTCAGCCCAGAATAACGGCGATAAGCTGCCGCCGATTAAATACACGGAGTTTCGCCTGAAAAACGGTCTGCGCGTGATTTTGCACGAAGACCACTCGACGCCGATTGTCGCCGTCAACGTCTGGTATCACGTCGGCTCGAAAAACGAGACGGTCGGCAAGACCGGTTTCGCGCATCTTTTCGAGCATATGATGTTTCAAGGCTCGAAAAACTGGAACACGGATTATTTCAAACCGCTCGACGCCGCCGGCGCAAACGTCAACGGCTCTACAAATACCGACCGCACGAATTATTACGAAGTCGTGCCGTCGAATTTTCTGGAAACGGCGCTTTTCCTCGAAGCCGACCGGATGGGCAATCTGCTCGACGCGATGACGCAGGAAAAGCTCGACAACCAGCGCGACGTCGTGAAAAACGAGCGTCGCCAGCGCTACGACAACCAGCCTTACGGCACGGCGGGCGAAAAGATTATGGACATAATTTATCCGAAAGGTCACCCGTATAACTGGACGACCATCGGCTCGCTCGACGATTTGACCGCCGCTTCGCAGGACGACGTAAAAGCCTTTTTCCGGCAGTATTACGTGCCGAACAACGCGTCTTTAGTCATCGCCGGAGATTTCAATCCGAAACAGGCGCGCGCGTGGGTGCAGAAATATTTCGGCGCGATTAAAAAAGGCGGCGAGATTACGCGCCCGACTCCGCCGCAGCCCTCGATGCAGGGCGTTATCCGCAAGGAATTTGAAGACGCCGTGCAGTCGCCGCGCGTTTATATGGTCTGGCACACCGTTCCGCAAGGACATAAAGACGAAGCCGCGATTGATATTTTAAGCTCGATTCTGTCGGGCGGACGCGGCTCGCGCCTGCAATCGAAGCTGGTTTACGACAAGCAAATCGTGCAGGACATTTTCACTTCGCATCCGACCAGAGAGCTTGCCGGAACGTTTCAGGTCACGGCGACGGCGCGCCCGAACGGACCGAAAGACGCCGAAGAAATGCGCACCAATCCGGCTAAATTCCTGATGCCGATTGAGGAACAAATCAATATCGAAATCGAGCGCATCAAGAAAGAGCCGCCGACCATGGAAGAAGTCTCGCGCGCCGTCACCCGCATCGAAGCGCAGACGATTTTCGGTCTGCAAACCGTTCTCGGCAAAGCCGATGCGATGAACACCAACGCGACGTTTTTCGGCAAGCCCGACCGCTTTCAGGAGCAGCTGGACGAATACCGGAAAGTGACGCCCGCCGATGTCGTGCGCGTCGCCAACACTTATCTGAACGCCAATCATCTGGTGATGAATTTCGTGCCGCGCAAAGAAAAAATCGCTTCGCAGACGAACAACGCGGCGAACACGCCGACCTCGAAAGCGTCGAAGGAAAAACCCGCCATCGACCAGACGAAAAATCTGCCGAAAGCCGGAAGCGAGCCGAAATTTGCCTTGCCGACGATTGAAAAACAGCGGCTTTCAAACGGCTTGGAAGTCTGGCTCGTGCGCCAGCCGGAGCTGCCGATTGTTTCGATGAATATGGTTTTCAAATCCGGCGGAACGATTGACCCGAGCGGCAAAGCCGGTTTGGCTTCGTTTACTTCGAGCCTTTTAAACAGCGGCACGAAAACGCGCTCGGCGGTCGATATTTCCAATCAACTCTCGGACATCGGCGCGACTTTAGGAACCGGCTCAAGCTGGGATTCGGCAAACGTTTCGATGCAGACGCTGACGAAAAATCTCGACAAAGCGCTGGATATTTACGCCGACGTTTTGCTCAATCCGACGTTTCCCGATAAGGAACTCGAAACGCTGCGCCGCCGTTCGCTGTTCGCCCTGCAGCAGCGCCGCGACAATCCGAACGCGATTGCCGGCGTCGTCTACAACGCTTTGCTCTACGGCAGAAATCATCCCTACGGCAATTCGCCGGGCGGCGACGAAATCTCGATTAAATCCTTTAAGCAATCGGATTTGGAGAATTTTTACAAAACCTATTACCGCCCGAACAACGCGGTTTTGATTGTCGTCGGCGACGCGATGATGAGCACGCTCAAGCCGAAATTGGAAACGGCTTTTGCTGCTTGGAAACCGGGCGAAATTCCGGCGTCGAAAGTGGCGGAACCCGGCGCTTTTGATAAGCCCGGAATTTACATCGTGGACAAACCGGGCGCGGCGCAGTCGATTGTTTCCATCGGTCAGGTCGGCGTCGCGCGCGATAATCCCGATTATTTCGCCTTGCTGGTGATGAACGATATGCTCGGCGGTTCTTTCTCGTCGCGTCTGAACATGAATCTGCGCGAAGACAAAGGTTACACCTACGGCGCGGGCAGCGGCTTCGGTTTCCGTCGCGGCGCCGGACCGTTTACGGCTTCGGCTGGCGTGCAGACTGCCGTGACGAAAGAATCCGTCGTCGAGTTTATGAAAGAACTCAACGGCATTCGCGGCGAGCGCCCCGTCACGCAGGAAGAACTTGAAACCAGCAAACAAAGCCTGATTCGCGGTATGCCGCAGGGCTTTGAAACGAACGGTCAAATCGCCGGTCAGCTCGGAACGCTGGTCACATACGATTTGCCGGATTCGTATTTCAATGATTTCTTCTCGAAAATCAACGCCGTCACGCTCGCCGATGTCAACCGCGTCGCCAATAAATATCTGACGCCCGACAAAATGGCGATTGTCATCGTCGGCGATAGAAGCGTGATTGAGCCGCGACTGCGAGAAATCGAAGTCTGGGGCAAAACGATTACGTATCTCGACGCGGAAGGCAATCCGATTAAGATTGAGTAAAATCAATCTGATTGGCTTAAAACGAAAGGGCAAGGTCAAACGGCTTTGCCCTTTTTACAGGTCATGAAACCTTGAAGTATCTATGTCAATATCAATAGTGTTTATATCATCTGAGAAGCTATACACCTCACGGATTTCTGGTTCGGCAGAGATGACGCCGACTTCTCCGATAATTGGTATCAGCGTCTGCCCGAACTCCTGAAAATCCTCTATCGAATTCCAAACGTCCAGAACACGCAGATGGTCGGCGTCGCCGTGACAAACGTGAAAAAGTCTGCCGCGCGGCTTGTCGGCACCTGCCTGCTTAAGCCTTTTGATGATTTCCTCATACTGGCTGGAACTCATCGACTCAGGCGTAAAAGTAACGGTAATAGACATTTTTCTTTCACTCCTTTTCGGGTTTTGATAAAACGAAAAGTAATTTATGCCTTTACGCCCGGATTTGCAAGAAAAGCGTAGGTTCAAAAGATTCGCTGAAATTGTAGCGCCAGCATCTTGCTGGCTGTCGCGGCGGCATCTTGCCGCCGCCTGTAAACAAAAATCAGCTTCATTGCGGGCACAACGGCAGGCAAGATGCCCGCCGGACAGCCGCCAAGATGGCGGCGTTACAAAATTCCTATTTCCAAACCGCTTCTAAAAAAATTTGAATATTTTTTCGTTTTTGGGGATACGTTATAGTGAGTGGCTGGTATGGATGACTTGACGGCAATTGAAAAATGTCAAAACGGCGAAAAGGAAGCGTTTCGTTTTCTGGTTGAGAGCTATCAAAGACAAGCCGCGAGTCACGCCGTCGCCATTCTCGGCAACGCGGAAGACGCGCTGGACGCCGTGCAGGAAGCGTTTATCGACGCGTATCAGGCGCTTGGGGGTTTTGATAAGACGCGGCGTTTTTATCCCTGGTTTTACGTTTTGCTGCGCCATCGTTGTTTCAAGATGACGGCACGGCGCAGGGAAACCGAAAATATCGAGGAAACCGCGATTTTCGCGCCGCAGCCGAGCGTGTCACGCGAAGAGCGATTCGCGCTCGAAGCGGCTTTGCTCGCTCTGCCGGAAGAAGACCGCGAGATAATCGCTTTGAAATATCTGGACGGGCTTTCGTATCAGGAAATCGCCGACCTTTTGAAGATTCCGCGCGGAACCGTGATGAGTCGCCTTTTCCACGCCCGCAGGGCTTTGCAGGCGAAACTGACCGGAAAATTTCATGGAGAACGTTTGGAAAGATGACGAAGACGAATTGTGAAAACGTTTTAATGGCGATGCTGGCTGAGCTGGACGGCGAGAAAGTCGAAATTTCCGCCGAACAAAAAACGCTGCATTTCGCCGAATGCGCCGAATGCCGACAGGAATTTGAGAAAATTCAAAAAACCGGCGATTTGCTTAAAAGACAGGCGCGCCGCGAGCCGGACGCAGATTTATGGTCGGCAATCGAAAAGCGGATTGAGCCTAAATGCGCGCCGCGCTTCGGCTGGCGGATTTTTCTCGTTCTCGGCGCATTTCTCGTCGCCTGCAAATTGCTGGAAATGCTTCCGGCGGAAGAGCTCGGCTGGTGGCTGAAGCTTGCGCCTTTGATTTTTGTCGTCGCGTTGTTCGGTTTTCTCAGGGAAAATCCGTTCAAAATTAATACCGAGCTTATATTGGAGAAATAAAATTATGGAAACAAATGCAAGCGAAACGAAAGATTCCGTCGTGCTGGGACAAAAATATGCTTACGCGACCGTCGCGCTCGTTCTGGGCATTTCCTGTTTCTTTAGCCTTTTAGGTCTGGAAAAAGCGATTCTGGCAGTCATTTTCGGCTGGCTGGCGCTGCGGGCAAATCCCGCGCCGAAACTAAAAGACCACCGGCTCTGGGCGCAGGTCGGCATGGCTCTCGGCGCGCTCGCGCTCGTTATCGTGCCGATTTTGATTATCCTGAATTTCGACCGGCTGCGCGAAATGATTGAAGTTCTCGAAAAAATGAACGGCGGCAGATAAGGAGAAAAAATGAAAAATTTAATTTATCAGATATTGATGTTTTTAATCGTTTTGTCAGCGCCGGTTTTCGGGCAAAACAACGCCGGTATCGAGGGAAACTGGCTCGGCTCGCTTGAATTTAACGGCATCAAAATGCGGCTTCTGCTGAAAGTTTCAAAAACCGCCGGCGGCTTTGCGGCAAAGCTCGACAGCATCGACCAAGGCGCGAACGATTTGGAAATCGACGCGATTAAACAGCAAAATAATCTGGTCACTTTCGAGGCGCAAAAATACGGCTTGAGCTACGAAGGAATTCTGGGCGAAAACGGCAGCCAGATTAGCGGAACGCTCAAACAGGGCGGCAATTCTCTGCCGTTAACTTTCAAGCGCGCGACCGAAATGCCGAAAATCAGCCGCCCGCAAGACCCGCAGAAACCTTATCCGTATAACGAGGAAGAAGTCAGCTACAAAAACACGAAAGACAACGTCAAGCTAGCCGGAACGCTGACTTTGCCGCGCGGCGGCGGGCAATATCCGGCGGTGATTTTAATTACCGGCAGCGGCGCGCAGGACCGCAACGAAACCGTCGCCGGACATCGACCGTTTCTCGTGCTGGCTGATTATCTGACCAGACGCGGCATCGCCGTTTTGCGCGTCGACGACCGCGGCGTCGGCGGCTCGGAATCAGGCTCGCCCGATTTTACCGCTGAAAACTTTGCCGGAGATGTGCTGGCAGGAATCGAATATCTCAAAACCCGGAAGGAAATCAATCCGAAACAAATCGGTCTAATCGGTCACAGCGAAG
The DNA here is from genome assembly GCA_036389695.1 of Pyrinomonadaceae bacterium. Lineage (GTDB taxonomy): Bacteria > Acidobacteriota > Blastocatellia > Pyrinomonadales > Pyrinomonadaceae > JALZHR01. Next base: position 33,705 of record DASVWG010000291.1, on the reverse strand, counting down.
GCGGAATGATTGCGCCGATGGTCGCCGCGCGCTCAAATGATGCGGCGTTTATCGTCCTGCTCGCCGGTCTCGGGCAAACCGGCGCGGACGTGATTTACACGCAAACCGAATTACTGCAAAAAGCCGGCGGAGTGAGTCAAAACGTGACGGCGCAATCCGTTAAATTTCTGAAAAGTATCGTGGCGATTCTCAAATCCGAACCTGACAGCAAACGCGCCGAACAACGTATCAACGAGCTTCTCGCCAAAGCATCGAGCGGATTGAGCGAGGACGAAAAAAAAGAATTTGCGGCGACCGAAGCCACTATCAAAGCGCAGATTCCGATGTATGTCTCCGCGTGGTTTCGCTATTTCGTCGCTTTCGACCCGCGCCCGACGCTGAAAAAAGTAAAAGCTCCCGTTCTGGCGCTCAACGGCGAAAACGATTTACAGGTCGCGTGGAAGGAAAATCTGGATTTGATCGCCGCCGGACTCAAAGCGGGCGGAAATAAAGATTACACAATCAAATCTTTTCCGAAGCTCAACCACCTGTTTCAAACCAGCCAGAGCGGACAATTAAGCGAGTATGACAAAATCGAGGAAACAATCTCGCCGCAGGTTCTGGAAACCGTCGCCGATTGGATTTTGAAACGCACCGCCGCAAAATAAAGCAAAAAGATTTAGCCACGAAAAGGCACGAAAAAGCACGAAAGGAGAAATAAGAAAGTCAGCCGCGAATTACACAAATGACACGAATATTATTTTTATTTCTTATTCGTGACATTCATGTTATTCGCGGCTAAATCTTTTTCGCGCTCTTTCGTGTTCTTTCGTGGCTAATTTCTTTTTTTGTCGGGTTTTATCTCCGAAAAAGCGATGTCGTAAATCGCGTATTCCTGCCAGTTTTTATAATCGAAATGCCACCATTCGTTGGCGTTGACGGTGAAGCCTTCGGCTTCCATTAAACGGCGCAGCAAATCACGATTTTCTCTCGCTTTTTCCGTTCCGCCCGCGTAATCGGGCGAGGCGCGCTCGGTAAATTCGTCGAAATCCGAAGGCATCTCGACGAGCTTTCCGGTTTTCCTGTCGTAGATGCTCAAATCGACCGCGCAGCCGCGATTGTGTTTCGAGCCGGTTTTCGGATTCGCGACAAATTTTCGCTTGTCTTCGGGCGTCACTTCCCAGAAAATTTTGGTCACCGACCACGGGCGATAGCCGTCGAAAATGACCAAGCCGAGATTTTGTTTTTTCAGCTTTTTATGCACGCGCAGAAGCGCTTCGGCGGCGGGACGCTGCAAAAAAGCGCGCGCTTCGGTGTAGACGGCTTTGCCGACGAAATTGTCCGTGCGACTGTAGCGAATATCGAGTTTTATTGTTTTATCGAGTTTGACGAGTTCGACCAAATCAGCCTCACGTTTGTTTTCTTCCTGCGGCGGCGCGTCCTGTGCGAAACTTAGGGACGAAAAAAGAATAAAACAAAAAACGAGCGCGGTAAAATTCCAAAAATGTTTTTTCATAATTCAGCCTGACTGATAAAGAAATTGTTTGAAAAACTCGTGCAAAAAAGTTATTTTTATGATGATGCGGGAAACGAAAGAAAAAACAAATCCTCTTAATAAATGGCTGAAACGCTTCGGCATCGCCGGTTTTTTATTTTTCTTTATTAAAGGCTTGGTCTGGCTGGCTCTGATTATCGCCGCGACTTATTTCGGCTACGACTTTCTCAAGTAACATTTAACATTTATCATTCAAGACCGATAAATGTTAAATGTTAAATGTTTACGGTTTTTCTTCCGGCATTTCCTGCTCGTCGTCCAGAACCTTCACGTCCGAACCGAATTTTTGATACTCTTTGAAGCGAATCAGGTTACGCGATTCGAAAAGCTGTCGATTTTCGCGATAGGTCAGGCGCACGTCCGAGAGCAAAGGCAGAAGAAATTTCATATCGGAAATCGTTACCCAATCATAATCGATAACGCGGCTGACGGCGCGAATCGGAAAATCATCGGGAATCCCGGTCGCCTGCGATTCGACGCGTAAAACGCGAAAGTTTTCGCGGTCAATCCAGATTTTCCCTTTCGTTCCGCTCAAGGTCGAGCCTCCGGCGCCGAGTGAAGTCCTGATTTGCTGCGGAGATTTGTCTTTCTTAATTTCAAAGCCATAGACGATAGTGCGGCGACCGCGAATCAAATCCGTGTCGATAACTTCAAATCTCGTTTCGCTTTCGGGCTTGAAAATCGCCGCCAGAGCCGTGACGAATTCACCGGTCGAGCTGGCTCCGCCGAGCTCCGAATAAGTTCCTTTCGGCTTGGGATTATCCTGCAGGACGCCGTTTAAGCTTAAAATTTTGTATTCTTCCGCGCCTTCCGAGCGATAGCTGACGGCGACAATCAGCCGGTCCAGATTTTTGAAATTGTTCGTTCCGGCATAAGCTTCCGAGCGCTGAATCATCTGTTTGACGACGAAATCCGGCATCTCGTCAACCGCCTCGAGCGTCGCCTGCCGCGATTTGGCTAAAACTTCCGCGCTTTCTTTTTCGGTCGGCGGCTGCGAGGCGGTCGGGTTTTCACGCCGCCGCGAGGCTTCTTCCAGAGCGCGTTTGAGTTCGGCGTCGTTGCGGCTTTTGGTGATGGTCAGGCTTTTGATTCCGTCCGTGACGGTGAAACCGAGCCCGCGTTTTCTCACGGCTTCGATGACTTCGTCGCGCTTGCGCGGATTTTTTTCCAAATCGTAAAGCAGCCTGACATATTCGGCTTGCGTCAGCGGTTTCTGCTGCGGCGGCGTTTCCTGCGCGAAGCTGAAACCGGCAAAAATCAGTATGAAAGCGATAGAGATGATTTTTTTCATTACTTTAAGAAAGATGCATTATACGATTTTTCAGTTTGCCGCGCGACGAGCGGCGGGCGCGGATTTACATAAATTTACAAACTTTCGTGTCAGTAGCCCGACTGTAAAGGAGGGCTTTTCCGCTACCGATTTTAGATTTTGAATTTCAAATCCACTTTTGAATTTCCAAACTGAAAAGCCCGCGCTCACGCTTGGGCTACTGACACAATGAAAAAATTTGGAATCTGGAATTTGAAATCGCCCGAAATGGGAAACGGGGAAGCCATTCTGTTCGAATAACTTCCCCGTTTTAATTATGAATAAGAAATGAAGCCTAAAAAGCTAGTTGACCCATTCTTCTTCGTAGTTAAGTTTCCATTGACGAGTGACCCAATCCTGCGCTGCGGTCATCACAGTCGTTTTCCACTTTTTCAAGTTTTCGCCGATGGAGAGCGCGGCTAATGGTTTGCTCGGGTCGCGTTCGACCCTGATTACTTCCGTCGGTACTTCGATTAAAGTTCTTTCTTCGTCATAGATACGCAGACTAACTTCACTTCCGACCGGCGGGAGAGTAGTCAAATTAACCAGAGCGCTGGTTTCACCGATATTCTCCGTTAAGCCTTCGACCAAGACCGTTTTACCGGTCACTTTATCAATCCAACTCGCCTGAACCTGCAAATTCGCCATAATCCGATGATGTAGCGGCGGACGATTTGCCGATGCAGATAACTCCGTTCGTGCCATAATTTCCCTCCCTTTCTCGCTTGATATATAAATGCCCGAAGTTTCACTGTTGGATGATACCTCAAACATTGTCACATAAAAATAGACTAGACTTACAAAAAAGTCAAGTATACCAAAATCGCTCAAACCGTTCGCGCGAGCGGTCTGTTAAAAATCCAGATGCGAATTGAGCTATGGACGCCTATATAAAGGAAAGCGCTGCCGTAAAAATCCGTAAAAATTTATTCGCGCCGGTCACGCTTTTTTACAATTATTTACAAAACTTTCCGCGCCCGTCCGCCGCGCCCGCCGTCACAGCGATTTAATCAGCCGCCGCGATAATAAATTTATGCGGAAAGACTGAAATTTTAGGAACTTAAATTGCTTAAAATTTTATGGTCTTTCAGTGTAAACCCACAATTTGGCAAAAAATATTTTCATAGCGGGTGTTATGAAAGTGCTAATTGTGTGAGTTTTCAACAAGTTGGAAAGTTCAACGAAAGCCGATTCGGAATTTTGACTTTGAGTTGCGTAAAAAATTCTTCGTGACAAAATCCAAAAACTAAAATTCAAAATCCAAAAATTAAGATGTTTCCAACCAACACGTAATTTTGTTTCTAAATTTCTATTTCAAAATATGAGGTCAGAGAGAATGACTAAAAATTTATTTTCTAGTTCGATACGCTTTTTTATGCTGGCTGTCTTTTGTCTCGCGTTAGGCATCGGGCAAGCTGCGGCACAATCAACCGTAACGGGCGGCATTCGCGGCACCGTGACCGACGCGCAGGGCGCGATCGTGCCGAATGCGACCGTGACGATTACCAACACCGGAACGAATCAAACTCAGGACATAACGACCGACGGCGACGGCGGTTATCGTTTCAGCAACCTTCAACCCGGAGTTTATTCGCTGAAAGCGACGGCTTCCGGCTTTGCCGCTTTTACGCAGGAAAGAGTCGTCGTCGAAGTCGGTCAGGTAACGCCGATTGAGGTTCAATTGGGCGTGACCGGGCAAACCGCCAATGTCGAAGTGACGGCGGAAGCTCCGGTTATCAACACCAACGACAACTCGAATGCGACGAACATCAACCAGGTATCAATCAACGAATTGCCGATTAACGGTCGCCGCGCTTCAAACTTTGCTTTATTAGCGCCTTCGACCGTGCCGGACGGAACTTTCGGTTTGATTAGCTTCCGCGGCATCTCCGGCTTGCTCAACAACAGTACCGTGGACGGCGGCGATAACAATCAGGCGTTTTTCTCCGAAGAACGCGGACGCACGCGCATCAACTACGTTATCAGCCAATCGGCGGTGCGCGAGTTTCAGATTAACGGCTCAAACTATTCAGCCGAATACGGTCGCGCCGCCGGCGGCGTTATCAACACCGTCACCAAGAGCGGAACCAACGAGTTTCACGGCGATTTGTTCTATTACAACCGCAACAACCGCAACGGCGCGCGCAACCCGCGCGCGTTCCAGAACGTTCTGGTAAACGGCGTGCCGACGACCCTTGCGGCGAAACCTGTCGATTTGCGCGAGCAGTTCGGCGGAACCATCGGCGGTCCGATTATTAAAGACCGTTTGTTCTTTTTCTTCAGCTACGACCAGCAGCGTCGCAATTTCCCCGGTCTTTCCTCGACCAGCTCGCCGACGTTTTTTAACGTAAACGTCGCTCTGCCGACCGGCTCGCTGACCTGTAACAGTCCTTTTGCGCAATTGACCGCCGGACAACTTCTGGCGTGCCGCAACATCTCGCAGGCGCAGGCAAACAACGTTCTGAACGTCGTTCGCAACTTTACGGGCGAGACGCCGCGCAAGGGCGACCAGAAATTGTTCCTGCCGAAAATCGACTGGCAGGTCAACAACAACAATCTGTTCAGCATCAGCTACAACCGCCTGCGCTGGGAATCGCCGAACGGCGTTCAGACGCAAGCCGTCAATTTCCGCAGCCGCTCGAATTTCGGCGATGATTTCGTCGAAGTCGATTCGGTCAACGCGCGTCTGCAATCGACCATTTCGCCGAGTATGCTGAACGAAGCCCGCTTTCAGTGGGGACGCGACTTTGAATCGCAGTTCAGCACCGCGCCGCTGCAGGGCGAACCGCCGACATCCAGCACCGTTCTCGGCGGCACTCGCGCGCCGAACGTCTTTATCACCAACGGTCTCGAATTTGGAACGCCGACTTTTCTTGAACGTTCGAAATTCCCTGACGAGCGCCGTATCCAGTTTGCCGACACGGTCACCTGGACGAAAGGTCGCCACACCATCAAGTTCGGCGGCGACATCAACCGCGTCACCGACGACATCGAAAATCTTCGCTTTGAAGCCGGCGCTTATTCGTATAACAATACGGCTGACTTCATTATCGACTATTTGAACTACCTGTCGCCGTTCACCGGAACTATTCCGACCTGCGCGGCGAACCCGACGCGTGTCGCCGGACGCTGCTACACCAGCAACTTCCAGCAGGGCGTCGGTTCACCCGGACTGAAATTCACGACCTACGATTATAACTTTTTCGTTCAGGACGACTTTCGCATCACGCCGCGTCTGACGGTCAATATGGGCTTGCGCTACGAATACATCTCTCTGCCCGACGCGGTATTGCCGAGCACGAGCACGACCATTATTCCGAACGATTTGAGAACTCTGGCGGAAGCTACTTCCACGCTGCCGGACGACAGAAACAATTTCGGACCGCGCGTCGGTTTCGCCTACGACATTTTCGGCGACGGCAAAACCAGCATTCGCGGCGGCTACGGAATTTATTTCGGTCGCATCCAGAATTCGACGATTTACAATGCCTATGTCAACACCGGAAATCCGGGCGGGCAGGCACAGGTCAGCATCGCGCCGACGGCGGCAACCGCTCCGATTTTCCCGAACGTTCTGCCGCAGAGCTCACTCACCTTCAGCCAGGGCGCGGTTCAGTTCTTCGAAAGAAACTTTCAAGCGCCGAAAATTCACCAGTACGACATTATTCTCGAACGTCAGGTGATGAGAAATACAGTCGTTTCAATTTCTTATGTCGGAAGCCTGGGACGCAATCTGCCGACCTTCGTCGACTTAAATTACCAGCGCACCGGCACGACGACCTTTAGCGTTATCGACGGACCGTTTGCCGGACAAAGCTTTCAGCTGCCGCTCTACAATCGCGTCATCGGAACCAATGCAATGACGCAAATCCAGAGCAACGTTAAGTCCGAATACAACGCGCTCGTCTTCCAGGCGAATCGCCGCTTTACCGACGGCTTACAGGTTCAAGCCAGCTACACTCTGGCAAAATCCACGGATACGAACCAGAACTCGGCGACCTTTACGCAGACGCAAAGTCCTTATGACCCGTTCGACCGCAGCTACGACCGCGGTCCGAGCAACTTTGACGTGCGTCATAAAGTCGTCGTCAGCGCCGTCTATGCTCCGACGCTTTACAGAGGAGGAAACACGGGTTCGTTCTACAATTACGTTCTGAACGGCTGGTCAATCGCTCCGATTTATACCTTCTATTCGGGTCGTCCGTTTGATGCGACCGTTTCCGGAGCGAGCTTGAACAATAGCCAGGGCGACGCGCGATTTCCTTTGAATCCGCGCAACGCTTATCGCCTGCCGAGCCTGCACAATCTGGATTTACGTCTCTCGAAACGGTTCAGATTCACGGAAACTATGAATCTCGAACTTCTGGGCGAAGCCTTCAATGTGGCAAACCGCACGCAAGTTTTCGGCGTCAGTTCGTCGCTTTATACCAGAAGCGGAACCAATTTGAGTTTGACGAAAGATACGACCGGCAGACAGACTTTCGGCGACATCACGACGACCGACAGCACTTTGTATCGCGAACGCCAAATTCAATTTGCGGCGCGTTTTCAATTTTAGTTTTTCCTCACTGGGGAAAAACCTTTGCGGCGCGTTTCCTTCGGGAAACGCGCCATTTTTATTTTCGATTGCCGATTTCGGATTTCCGTTTTACGATTTACGAATGAGAATTCTGCAAATCTCATCGGCAAGAAATTTTGGCGGCGGCGAAAAGCATCTGGTCGATTTGTGTCGCGGCTTGGCGGCTCGCGGTCACGAAATCTTCATTGCCCTGCGCCCGACCAACAAATGGCAGGAAAAATTCGACTTTTTGCCGCCCGAAAATTTTATGCACGTTTCGATACGAAATTCTTTCGGCATCTTCAGCGCGCAGCGCATCGCCGAGTTCGTCCGCGAAAAAAACGTCGAAATCATCCACGCCCACGTCGCCCGCGATTACCTGCCGGCGAGTCTCGCCTGCCGCATCGCGAAAACGCCGAAGCTCGTTTTAACGCGCCACGTCCTTTTCCCGATGAAGCCTTTTCACCGCTTCGCCTTAAAAAACGTCGCCAGAGTCATCGCCGTTTCCGAACCGGTCGCCGGCGAGATGGAAACGATTTTTCCGAAAGAAAAAATTCGAATCGTCCCGAACGGAATCGAAACCGAAACGTGGTCAAACGCCAATCGCGAAAGCCTGCGCCGGGAATTTCGCTTTGAACACAATATTTCCTTTGACGCTCTGTTAATCGGCACAATCGGCGAATTGAAGCTTTTAAAAGGTCAGCGCGATTTCGTTCTGGCGGCGAAAATCGTCGCTGAAAAATTCGCCGGAGCACATTTTGTCATCGTCGGCAAAGATAATTCCGTCAATCAAAATTTCCGAAGCGAGCTGAAACGGCTGGTCAAAATTTTCAATCTCGAAAACCGTTTTCTCTGGCTCGACTGGGTCGAAGAAACCGCGCCGCTCCTGCACGCGCTCGACGTTTTCGTCTCCGCCTCGCACTCGGAAAGCTTCGGTCTGGCAATTCTGGAAGCGATGGCAAGCGCGACGCCGATTGCCGCCACCGCCACTGAAGGCGCGAAGGAAATCCTCCGCGACGGCGAAACCGGTTTGCTTGTTCCGATTCAAGAACCTGTCGCTTTAGCCGAAGCAATCGGCAAACTTTTAACCGATGAAACTCTGCGAACAAAGCTCGGCAAACAAGCGCAGGAATTCGCCGCCGAAAATTTTTCGTTAGAACGAATGATTGAAGAAACCGAGAGAGTTTACATAGAAATGTAGGGGCAGGTCTTGTGCCTGCCCAATGAGTGCTGGCAGCGCGAAAAACGATTAGCCACGAAAGAACACGAAAAAAACACGAAATATTTTTATGATTTATTTCGTGTTTTTTCGTGAAATTTCGTGGCTAATTTCTTAAACTTATTCGCTACGCTCATTGGGCAGGCACGCGGGCGTGCCCCTACATTTCATGCCGCGTTTTTATTTATATTTTTCATAATCCATTCAAAAGTTTGCGGCGCGCGTTTACGGGCGTTTTTGTTGTTCAGAAATTCGTTTCTTAATTGCTCGAAATCCTTCGGCTCGTCGACGTCATACCAGCCCGGAACTTCGCGCAGGTGCCAGTTCAGATTCATGATATTTTCGCGCACCTGTGCGAAAGCTTGCGGCGAGCTCCATTTAACCCTTTCAAAAATTCTCGCGTCCGGTTTTCGCAAGCCAATCAAATAAAATCCGCCGTCTTCGGTTTTTCCCAGAACGGCGTCGGAGTTAATTTCGAGAAACTCAAATGCCTGTTCGATAAAATCTTCCGGAAACGTCGGGCTGTCCGTCCCAATCATCACTGCCGCATCGGCATTTTGCGCGAAAGCGAACTCGAAGGCGGAAAACATTTTTTCGCCCAGATTGTCGCCTTTTTGCTCGACCAGAGACGTTTTTTCATCCGCCAACGCGCGGAAATAATCTGTTTCTCCGGCGGGCGAATATGCTAAAATTAATTCAGTTTTTAGTGTTTTTGCTTTGTTTATCGCGTCGTTTAGGAAACACGCGGCAAGCTGCGCGCATTCGGCGGCGGAAAAGTATGGTTGAAGTCTGGTTTTGACCGTTCCGGCAAGCGGCGCTTTCGCCATGATGATAACTGCGCGTTTCATTTCCGACAGAAATTTTATAACTTTTGCCGCTTTTAAGAAAAATAGATGCCAAAAATTTTTCGCACGGGCGCCGTCGGCGCGATGTTGGACGAATACGAGCGCGCCGCGCTTGAGCTTCAATCCTTGCTTCGCGAAATCGGCGAAGACGAGTTTACGCGGATTGCCGACGCCGAAACCCTTGATGAAGATTGCCGCTCGATTCAAACCGTTTCGCGCCACGTCGTCATGGCTGGCTACAGCTATGCAAACTATATTCGCGCGCAGTTTTCGATTCCCGCCGAACCCGTTCCGCGCGAAATTATTTCTCACGCGGAAATCGGCTGGGCGATTGATAAAATGCTCGCTTATACCGGCGAAACGCTGGACGGAAAATGGGAAATGACTGAGGACGAAATTTCGAAAATCGTCATTAATTCAAGCTGGGGCGTAACCTACGACCTCGAACAATTGCTCGAACACGCGATTGTTCACGTTTTGCGGCACAGACGACAAATCGAAAAATTTCTGGTGAAATTTGAATTTGAAAAATTAAACCGAAACTAATAAATATGCACTATTACAACGAAGAAGATTTAGCGCGATTTGGTGAAATCGGGAAAACCAAACCCGAGCTTTTTGAAAAATTTATGGCTTGGTATCAGGCTTGTCAGGAAGACGGCGCGCTTTCACGGCGCGAAAAGGCGCTGATTGGTCTGGCGGTCGCCGTAACCGTGCAATGTCCGTACTGCATCGACGCCTACACGCAGTCGTCGCTGGAAAACGGCTCGAATATGGAGCAGATGACCGAGGCGATTCATCTGGCTTCGGCAATTCGCGGCGGCGCGAGCCTGATTCACGGCATCCAATCGCACAACGTCCACGATAAAATTTCGATGTAGCCGGCGTTGAAATTTATGTTTGACGAAGAGAAAAAGAAGAAACTGGTGGAAACTTACGTTCAGGCTTACAACCGTTTCGATGTCGCGCGAATGTTGTCGGTTCTGCACGACCGGATAGTTTTCGAAAACGTCTCAAACGGCGAAGTGACGCTTGAGATAAAAGGAATCGAAGCTTTTAAAGAGCAAGCGGAACAGGCGGCGAAAATTTTCACCGAAAGAACGCAAAAAATCGAGGATTTTGCTTTCAGCGCCGACGGCTGCGAAGTCAATATCGATTACCGCGGCACAATCGCCGCCGATTTGCCGAACGGATTAAAAGCGGGCGACCGAATCAAACTAAAAGGTAAATCAATTTTTCGCTTCGCCGACGGCAAAATTTCTGAAATCCGGGACATTAGCTAAAATATGCAAGCTGTTCAAATCACCCGCCACGGCAAGACCGCACTGCCGCAATCGTCCGTCGGTTTTGACGATAAACTCGGCGCACACGGCTTGGAGCTGCGCTCGACCGGCGTTGATATTTTGCAAATCAATGTCGGAAAACTCTGCAATCAAGCCTGTAAGCATTGTCACGTCGATGCCAGCCCGAAACGCACGGAAATTATGGCGGCGGAAACCGTCGAAGCCTGTCTGAACGTTCTGCGCGGCTTTCGGATTCCGACGCTCGACATTACCGGCGGCGCGCCGGAACTGAATCCGTCGTTTCGCTATCTGGTCACCGAGGCGCGAAAAACCGGCGCGCGCATAATGGTCAGGCACAATCTGACCGTGATGTTCGAGCCGCAGCAGGCGGATTTGCCCGGATTTTTTTCGGAAAACGAAGTCGAGGTCGTGTCGAGCCTGCCGTATTTTTTGCCGCAGCAGACGGACGCGCAGCGCGGCGCGGGCGTTTTTGAAAAAAGCATCGAAGCGATAAAGCGTTTGAACGATTTCGGCTACGGCTTCGAAGGCAGCCGCCTGATTTTGAACCTTGTTTACAATCCGGTCGGCGCATTTCTGCCGCCCGCGCAAAGCTCAATCGAAGCCGATTTCAAACGCGAGCTGAAAAACCGCTACAATCTGCATTTCAACAATCTCTACACGATTACGAATATGCCGATTGCGCGTTTTCTGGATTGGCTCCGTCGCACGAAAAATGAAGAAAGCTATATGCAGAAGCTGATTAACGCCTTTAATCCGGCGACGGTCGCGGGGCTGATGTGCCGCAACACGCTGAGCGTGGATTGGCGCGGGTTTCTCTACGACTGCGACTTTAATCAAATGCTGGAAATCGGCGTTGACGACCGCTTGCCGCAGACGATTTTCGATTTTACGCCCGAAATCTTTACCAACCGCGAAATCAGAACCGCCGCGCATTGCTTCGGCTGCACCGCCGGCGCAGGCTCAAGCTGCGGCGGCGCGATGGCTTAGTCAGAACCGCCTGCGGTAGCGGGCGGTTGAAGTTTAGCGTTTCAGACGTTTGAATTTATTTTTACGTTTTGAACGGCTGCGTTAAACCGCCCGCTACCGCAGGCGGTTCTGACTTTCGTAAACCACCTTACCGTTAAAAATCGTGAAAACGGGTTCGGTCGTTAAAATTTCTTTCGGCTCAATCGTCAGCAAATCTTTGGAATGGACGACCAAATCAGCCAGCATTCCCGTTTTTATTTCGCCTTTTTCGTTTTCGGAAAATTCCGCAAATGCGGACTCGTATGTGTGACAGCGAATCGCTTCCGCCATCGTCAGGCGCTCCTGCGGCTGCCAGCCGCCAATCGGGTCGCCTTCGACATCTTGGCGCGAAACGGCGGCGTAGAGCGTGTTATACGGATTTATCGGCTCGACCGGAAAATCCGTTCCGAACGGCACGTGAACGCCGTAAGATTTCATAAAATGCCACGCATACGCGCCCAAAACGCGATATTCGCCCAGGCGAGATTCCGCCCAGCGCTTATCGGAAATCGCGTGCGAAGGCTGCATCGAAGCGATAATGCCGAGCTCGCCGAAACGCTTAAAATCCGATGGGCTGATAACCTGCGCGTGTTCGATGCGATGCCGCCGCGGATTGACGTAGTCTTGCGGCGAAATGCCGTGCCCTGAATTTGCGCTGAAAGTAAATTCCGACACTTTTATCGTTTGCACGTCGTAAACGGTAAAAAGTCCTTTCGGCGCATTTTTGTCATTTTGCGCCGTCTTAACGGGCTTTCTCGCCGCTTCAAATCCGTCCAGCGCCATACGGTTCGCGCGGTCGCCGATGGCGTGAAGCGCGATTTGTAAACCTTCCTTATCGCGCTCGACAATCATCTTGGTCAATTCTTCCGCCGGGCGGCGCGGGATGCCGGAATTGCCCGCGTCGTCGGAAAAAGGCGCGAGCATCGCGGCGGTTTTCGAGCCTAAAGTCCCGTCGACATAACCTTTTAAAGCGCCCAATTTCAAACGCGACGGGTTGTCTTTAAACGAGGCGAACTCGGCGCGCTGCTGTTTTAATTTTTCAATCGAATCTTCAAAATCCTGCCATTCCGAAACGCGCACGGTCAATTTGTCCTGCTGCAAAAACGCGCGGTAAAGCTTCGTCGTTTCGTAGCCGGAATTGTCCTGCACGGAAGTAATGCCGTAGCGCCGCGCCATGTCGAGCGCGGTTTCCAGCCCGCGAAAAAGCGTCGGTCGGTCGGGCTGCGGAATCAGGCGCGCGACGAGGCTCTGCGCGGTTTCCTTCAAAATTCCGGTCGGCTCTCCGGCAGCGTCCTTTTCAATCTCGCCGCCTTCCGGGTTCGGCGTGGTGCGGTCGATGCCAGCCAGTTTCAAAGCCGCCGAATTTACCCAGGCGACGTGACCGTCGACGCGAACCAGATAAACCGGATTATTCGGCGCGACGGCGTCCAAATCTTTTTTCGTCGGAAAATTTTGTTTCCAGACGGTGTGGTCCCAGCCGCGCCCGAAAATCCATTCGCCGGGCTTTACTTCCTTCGCCTTCGCCGCGACGCGCGCTTTTGCTTCTTCGACCGATTTGGCGTCGAGCAGATTCACGGTCAGAAGCGCCAGCGCGCCGCGCAAAAAATGAACGTGCGCGTCGTTAAATCCCGGCGTCACGAGCTTTCCCTGCAAATCGATTTCGCGCGTCGCCTGAAATCTGGCTTTTAAATCGCTTGTTTTCCCGACTGCGACGATTTTTTCACCATCGACGGCGACTGCTTCGGCGATTGAAAACTGCGCGTCAGCCGTAAAAATTTTTCCGTTAACGAGCAAAAGCGAAATTTTCTGTTTCGCCTGCGCGAAAACTGTAAACGGGCACAACAGTAGTATTAATAATTGAAAAGCTAAAATTTTTTTCCACATAGATTTTAAAGTTTGGCAGAATTTTTATAACACTTAATCGACCGCCAGAAAAGTTTTCGCCGACAAAATTGCACGCGCTTGCTCCGGCGTGTTTATAATTAAAGCAAAAAAATTTTCAAGGAGTTATTATGAAAACCGAAACTTTACAATTTAATACCGCCAACGGCGCTTCGACCGCATATGTCGCCGCGCCGGATGCCGGCGGCGAAAAAGCCGTCATTATAATTCAGGAATGGTGGGGCTTAAACGAGCACATCAAAGACATTGCGAATCGCTACGCCGACGAAGGCTTTACGGCAATCGCGCCCGACCTTTATCGCGGAAAAGTGACCAAAGACAAGGAAGAAGCCGGACGCCTGATGCAGAATCTCGACATCGAAGACGGCTTAAACACGATTCAGATGGCGATTGACAAAGCGCGGGACACTTACGATATCGAAAAATTCGGCATCACGGGTTTTTGTATGGGCGGCACTTTCGCCCTGCGCGCCGCCTGCGAACTGGAAAACATCGGCGCGGCGGCTCCGTTTTACGGCGACATTCCCGACGAATTTACGCTCAAGGATTTAAAATGCCCGGTTCTTTTCGTCTCCGGCATCAAAGACCAATGGATTAACCCGGAAAAAGTCGGCGAGATGGAAAGAATCGCGACGGAAAATTTTCTGCCGATTGAAGTGCTGAAATACGACGCCGACCACGCTTTTTTCAACAACACGCGCCCCGAAGTTTACGACGAAACGGCAGCCAAAGACGCCTGGGCGAAAGTTATCGCATTTTTCGATAAAAATCTCGAAAAAGCAACAATACCGCTCGAAAACTAAAGATTAGCCGCGAAAGAAAACTTAAAACATTAGCCCGCGAAACACGCGAAAAGGCGCGAAAAAGAAAATAAATAAAATTTCAGTATTTGTTTTCCTTTTCGTTTCTTTCGCGTATTTCGCGGGCTAATTTCTTTCTTCTTGTTTCGTGCTTTTTCGTGTTCTTTCGTGGCTAATTTCTCTCTGTTCGCGCTTTTTCGGATTTGTTCGCGGCTAATTCCTCTCTCGCTTTTCTCACCGTCTCGACCGCTTCCCGCGCCGTTCCGGCGAGCGCCGTCAGGTGTCCCATTTTGCGCCCGCCGCGCGGTTCGGCTTTGCCGTAAAGATGCAATTTTAAATTCGGAAACTTTAAAGCATTCGTCCAGACAGGCTCGCCCGCGCGCCAGACGTCGCCGAGCAGATTTGCCATCGCCGCCGGTTTATAAAATTCGGTCGAGCCGAGCGGCAAGCCGCAGACGGCGCGCAATTGCTGTTCAAACTGCGATACGGCGCACGCATCGAAAGTCAGGTGACCGGAATTATGCGGGCGCGGCGCAAGCTCGTTAATGAGCAGCTTCTCGTCTTTCGTCAGAAAAAATTCGACGCACAAAGTTCCGACGTAATCGAAAGCTTCGGCAACAGAGCGCGCGATTTCAATCGCTTCCCGATAAATTTTTTCCGTGACGAGCGCGGGCGCGAAAGAAACGTCCAGAATATGCCGCGCGTGCTCGTTTTCGATGACGCCGTAATGCGCGAAATCGCCCGTCCAATCGCGCGCGCAGACGACCGAAATTTCCTTTTCAAATTCGACAAAGGCTTCCAGCACGGCTTCCTGATTTTTCAAAGCGGCGAAAGCGTTTTCGATTTCCCCGAAAGCTTCGATTTTCGTCTGACCTTTACCGTCGTAACCGAAACCGGCGGTTTTCAACACGCACGGAAAACCGGTTTCGCGAGCCGCGCTGCTTAAATCTTCCAGAGTTTTAACGTGCCGGAAAGGCGTCACGGGAAAGCCGTTCTGCGAAAGAAAAGTTTTTTCGCGCAGGCGGTTCTGCGTCGTGTGCAGAATTTCGCCCTTCGGGTGAACCGCGACAAACTGCGCCGCGACTTCGACCGTTTTTGACGGCACGTTTTCAAATTCAAACGTCACGACATCGACCGCTTCGGCAAACTTTCTGACCTTTCCTAAATCTTCATAATCGGCGGAAGTTTCAAAATCGGCGACCTGTCCGGTCGGCGTGTCGGACGCGGGCGAAAACGTGTGCACGCGATAACCCATCTTGCGCGCCTCGATGGCGAACATCCGCCCGAGCTGACCGCTGCCGAAAACGCCGATGGTTGAATTTGGTTGGATTATTTTAGCCACGAATTTGCACGAAAATTCACCAGAACGAAATCACAGGTTAGCACAGATAATGACGGATAAAAATTGGGAAAGCGGTCTTTGTCCGCAAGTGCCACGGCGATTAATTTTCCAGCTTTGATTCTAAAACGGTTTGAGTTTGATTTCGCCTGAACTCTCTTAATTTTTCTCGCAGTTCCGGACGCGAGTTCGCCAGAATCGAGACGGCAAACAGCGCCGCGTTTTTCGCGCCCGCCGCGCCGATTGCCAGCGTCCCGACCGGAATTCCCGCCGGCATCTGCACAATCGAAAGCAGCGAATCCATGCCCGACAAAGCCTTGCTCTGCACGGGCACGCCCAAAACCGGCAAAACCGTCTGCGAAGCCGTCATTCCGGGCAGATGCGCCGCGCCGCCCGCGCCCGCGATAATAACCTCGACGCCGCGCCCTTCGGCTTGCCTGGCAAACTCAAAAAGCAAATCCGGCGTCCGGTGCGCCGAAACGACCCGCGTTTCGTGCGGAACATCGAAATTCGTCAAGATATCCGACGCATTTCGCATTGTTTCCCAATCGGACGTGCTGCCCATAATGATTGCGACAAGAGGTTTTTCAGCTTTGTCTGTCATAGAAGTAACCAGTGTTTTTAGCCGGTTGAAATAATTCCAACCGGCTTAATAATGATTCTGCGCTTAAATTTTACTGGTTATTCCGGACAAATGAAAGGATAGCTGTCTTCGTCCACGATAGGTTTCATATCGAAAAAGTCGTTCAGCACCGATTCGGCGGTGCAGTAAGCGCCTTCAACCCAAGCCTGATCGTTTGAATAAGTTTCGCCGACAATAAAAATGTTCGCGTCTTTCCCTTCAATCAATTGCGAAGGCTTGCGGATTTTGCGCTGCACGTCGCCGATGTCGTAATGAGCCGCCCACGCGTGATAACCGGCATTAAACGGCGGCAGCGACCAATCCATATATCGCGCCTCTAATGGCACAGGCACCAGATTAAAATCAGAACCCGGTCCGAAATGCATTTCAGCAAGTTGTTTTCGCAGCATTTTTATCATTATCGGAGGACAATCGCGCGGTCCGGCGAGCGGTTGAACGTCTTCACAGGTCGGAATATCAACCGGCTTGTCGGGTCCTTCTTCCAGCTCCTTCCAAAAGGTCGTAAACTGTTCGTCATCATAGCTGGCGAGCATACCGTAAACCTTTTCTCCTGATTGACTTAAGGCATTATTTCCAAAATATACCGCCATTCGGACGGGTGAATCGGTAAAAGCCGGACCGATGGTGTTGCGTTGTCGGGAAGCTCCGAGCAATTGGGTCTGTTGTTCTAAATCAAGCGTCTCGCCGATACAATTGCTGACTGCCAGCGTAATCGCCTCTACCGAGTCATAAGCGATATTGAACACTGCCGGATTTCCGTACTCCATTTCGCGCAGGTCGTTTTTCGCCCAGTTTAAGTTTTCAAGCTGCTTGAGCGTATCGCCGGTAATGGTATAGCAAGTTAGTTTAGGCGGGTAAGCGGCGCTGTTGAGCCACCACTCGGAATCAAAAAACAAACCGATTTTATAGGAAGGCTGCATAACCGCCGCTTCCAGATAAAGCTGAACTTCGCGTTCGTTCAACACATCAAATCCGTCTATCGATGCGTAGCGGGTCGCTTGCGCTACGAGGTCGATGGAATTTCTGGGCATCGCCAGCCAGGCGGCATCGGCGGTTTTAGATTCCGTCTTTTGCCACGGGTCACGACGCGTCGCGATACCGAAATGTATGACGTTATTCTTTTCATAAATGGAATGAAGGCGCGTATCGGGATAATATTTAAAAACGACGCCGCTCTTTTTGACAAGTTTTTCAATCTCGTCAAACAGAGCCGTGAACATACTCGAATATCCCTGCGTCAGCGTCTTGTATTGATTGCCCGGAGCAAACTCGTTGTTGGCGTTAAATGCATCGGCGGAATTCCAGTTAATTACGTTTGACGTGTAGCCGTTGGCGTCGGCGGTGTAGGCAAATCCCTCCGGTCCTAACTGGTCATACATCAAATTCCAGTATCCGATGTCCTTCGCGAAATCGCCGTTTTCAAAGACCGACTGCGCGCCGGTTTCCTTAGAGAGAGTTCCGTTCCGGTAGAATTCGCACCAGCCCAATCTCGTCGTCGGGCTGTTGACCAGATTCTGGACGGCGGCAAATCCGTTATAAGGCGATTGAGTAGCGCCCTCGGCGGGAAGATTGTAAGGCGCGGGCGCTCCGGCTCCGATGTCATTCAGATACATATTCCGGTTTCTCAGAAAAAGCAGTTGATTGGAGGATTCGTTAAAATTTACCGACTCGCTATCCAGACCGAGTTCTTTGATAACGGTTGAAACCAGCAAATGACCGGACTTTACATCGTTATTCCAATCGGCATAGCGCATACCGCCTAATTCGAGATACGATTTTGTTTTGTCCTCTTTGTAATGCCACGTGCAAACGCGCGCGCCCGGTTCGCGGCTGCCGGAGTGTTTTTTGGAGAAATCATATTTCCCCCAATCGTATAATTCGAGAATATCGCCTTCGGCAAGCATTTTTGAGTTGTCTTTGTCATTATTTGCTTCGCCGTTGAGCAATCTCCAGGCAGTGTAGAGTCCCGCAGCGCCGGCTCCAAAAATGGAGTAAGTTTTTGTTTTCATATTTTTAGTCGTTTTATTTAAGGGGTCTAAAGATTTTATCTCCGAGCTTGAAATTCGAGATGTCGTATTCGGTTTTTCCGTCAAGCGTCAGGTCGGAAAGAATTTTGCCCATCAAGGGAACGAACTTTCCCGCCCATCCCGTCGCGTATATCACGATGTTTTTATGATTTGGAACATAATCCGGCGCAAAATCGATGATTAGCTCTTTATTCTGATTTTGGCTTAAAGCCACAAAGCAGGTCGATTCGAAATACGGTTTGGGGTCGAGTCCTTTCATGTGCTTGCTGACCCATTCGGACGTGAATCCGATTTCCTGTTTGTTGGGAACGGACGTTCGCTGCTCGGGGTCGGTCAGAGTCTTCATTACAAAGTCCGGCGCAACCCGTATATATCCCGGATTGTCCCAATCCACTTCGGGAAAACCGTAAAATTCGTTGCCGCTTCCGCTTTGCTTATCGGCATTCTGAAAAACAAACCATGTCGGAAACTTAACGTTCGGGTCGGTTTTTTTAAAGTAACAGGAAGACATATTCCAGTAGATAACCTCGGTTCCGAAGTTTAGCAGGCGCGCAACCTCGTCGATATACGGTCCGGGAGTAAGCACTAATTTTTCGGATTCATAAGTTCCGCGCGCGGTAGTTACTTCAAATATTTTCCCGTCCTGCCGAATGCTTTTTACTTTTGAATCCTCCATTAAATCGACGTCAGGCGAGTCCCGATTCGATTTTAATAATGTTTCGAGTGTCGCCTTCAAATCGATGCTCGCGCCGCCCGGCTGAAACAAACCGACGTATGTGGAAGGCAAATCGCGGAAATTATATTGATTTTCTATTTCTTTTGAATCGAGTTTTGTGAACGGGACGTTTTTTTCCGTCAGAGAATCTTCCGCCGCTCCGATATTTCCCTCCGTCGAATGCACCGCCGGGTCGCCAAACCACAATGTTCCGACCTTATCTAAAAGCTGTTTGCCGGTCTTGCCCTGCAATTCATCCCACCACTTGACGGATTCCAAAACCATCTGAACCATATACGGTTCCGGATATGGTATTCGGAATTGTCTCGATACGCCCGCCGAGCTTCCGCGTTGGTTAAGAAAGCCGAATCTTTCGAGCACCAATGTTTTAGTTTTATTTTTGGCTAAATGATAAGCGGTGGACAAGCCTATCGAACCGCCTCCGATTACAATAACATCATATTTTTTTTTCATTATTTGATTTTGGATTAGTTCAATAAGCCCGCTGCTGGCTCATTGGTAGTGGGTCATTTTCAATATTGAACCAATAAAGATAAGCAATCTTATCTTTGTAGTATTAAGGAGAGAATCGCTAATTCCCGCCATATGCCAGGGTTTTAAAGTCCGGCGTTGAGTTAATCACTATAAATGGCATCTGTCTGTGCGCTAACACGCATAGCCAAAATCTCAATTCGTGTTCAACATTGAAAATGACCCACTACCTTTAATTTGCCCGAAAACAAAAAGGACGAAGCCGAGACTTCATCCTTTTTCCTTATGAGTTTACGGTAATCCGCCCGCTGTCGCAGGCGATTCCGACTTAGGCTGAATAACCTTTCGCGCCGTCGAAGCTGTAGAGGTTTTCGGTTTTGATAACGTCTAATCCGGCTTCGTTGAACTTTTGGAGAAGTTGGACGACAATGATTACAATAATCTGAAATAAAAACAATCAATAAAAGGTCAGAAATGTCAAAAATCTACTACACTTTAACCGATGAAGCGCCGATGCTGGCGACGCATTCTTTTCTGCCAATCCTAAAAGCTTTTACAAAAGCCGCAGATATTGAAATCGAAGTTCCGGATATTTCGCTGGCGGGCAGAATTTTAGCCAACTTTCCCGAATATTTAAAAGACGACCAGAAAATTCCCGACGCGCTGGCGGAATTGGGCGAATTGGCGACAAAACCCGAAGCCAACATCATCAAGCTGCCGAACATTTCGGCTTCCGTTCCGCAGTTGGAAGAAGCGATTGCCGAGCTTCAGAAACAAGGTTTCGCGGTGCCGAATTACGCGGCGGAACCTAAAACGGACGAAGAAAAAGCCATCAACCAGAAATACGCGCGCGTTTTGGGAAGCGCGGTAAATCCTGTCTTGAGAGAAGGAAATTCCGACCGGCGCGCCGCGAAAGCCGTAAAAAATTATGCGAAAGCGAATCCTCATCGAATGGGGGTTTGGAGTGCGGATTCCAAAACTTCTGTCGCGCATATGAATTCCGGAGATTTTTACGGCTCGGAAACTTCGACGACCGTGGAACGGGAAGGAAAATTCAGAATCGTTTTCTATGGAAATGACGGTTCCGAACAGGTTTTAAAAGATTACGCGCCGCTCAAAGCAGGCGAAGTAATTGATTCTTCCGTTATGAATCTTTCCGCGTTGAAATCTTTTGTCGAGGAAGCGATTCGTGAAGCCAAAGAAAAAGACGTTCTTCTTTCCGCGCACTTGAAAGCGACGATGATGAAGGTTTCCGACCCGATTATTTTCGGGGCGATTGTCGAAACATACTTTAAAGACGTTTTCGAAAAATATAAAGACACTTTCAGAGAATTGGACATTAATCCGAACTTCGGGTTGGCGACGCTTTTCGAAAAAATTGCCGGACATCCGAAAGAGGCGGAAATAAAGGCGGACATCGAAAAGACAATCGCGAGCAGCGCGAGAATCGCGATGGTCAATTCGGACAACGGAATTACCAATTTCCACGTTTCTTCGGACGTGATTGTAGATGCTTCGATGGCGGCGCTGGTTCGCGGCGGCGGAAAAATGTGGAATAAAGACGGCAGGGAAGAAGACGCCGTCTGCATTATTCCGGACAGAACTTACGCGCGCTTTTACGAGGCGATTATCGAGGATATGAAGAAGAACGGAGCAATCGACCCGAAAACTTTCGGTTCCGTTCCCAATGTCGGTTTGATGGCGCAAAAAGCCGAAGAATACGGTTCGCACGACAAGACTTTCCAGATTTCAGGCGAAGGAACGGTGAAAGTGGAAGACGAAAACGGAAATGTTTTGTTAGAACAAAACGTTCAGAACGGCGATATTTTCAGAATGTGCCAAACCAAAGACGCTCCCGTTCAGGATTGGGTGAAATTGGCGGTCAACCGTGCCAGACTTTCCGACACGCCCGCCATTTTCTGGCTCGACAAAGACCGGGCGCACGACGCGCAGATAATCAAAAAAGTAGAAAAATATCTGCAGGATTATGATTTAAACGGTCTCGACATCAGGATTATGGATGTGCAGGACGCGATGCTCGAAACTTTGAAACGCGCCAGAGAAGGCAAAGACACGATTTCGGTTTCCGGAAATGTTTTGCGAGATTATCTGACGGATATGTTCCCGATTCTGGAACTCGGCACTTCCGCCAAAATGCTTTCGATAGTTCCATTAATGAACGGCGGCGGCTTGTTTGAAACCGGAGCCGGAGGAAGCGCGCCGAAACACGTCGAACAATTTGTAAAAGAAGGATATTTGCGCTGGGATTCTCTCGGTGAATTTTTAGCTCTACAGGCAAGCTTCGAGCATCTGGCTCAAACTCAAGACAATAAAAAAGCGCAGATTCTGGCAGACGCTCTGGACGAAGCGAATGCGAAATTTTTAGCGACCGACAAATCTCCGGCGAGAAAAGTCGGGCAAATCGATAACCGCGGCTCTCATTTCTATCTGGCAATGTATTGGGCGGAAAGCCTGGCAAATCAAACATCGGATTCTGAAATCGCTGCAAAATTTGCGCCGATTGCAAATGCATTGAAGGAAAACGAAGCGAAAATCAATGAAGAATTGATTGGAGCGCAGGGAAAATCACAAGACGTCGGCGGTTATTATCATCCGAGTTCTGAAAAGACTTACGCCGCGATGAGACCTTCGGCTACGCTGAATGCTATTGTGGACGGAATTTAAAACTTTAAATTCAAAATTTATAAAAAACTCCTGACATTTCAGGAGTTTTTTATTTTATATGACTATAGTTTTTCTGATTTAAAGTTAATAACGTCGTTCGCAATCGTAAAAGCTCGCTCAAATGTCCGGCTGTTTTCTAATTTAAATTAAAAACTAACTCCAATTTTTATCGGGCATCGGCTTAAGTCTTCGCGCGGCGTCAATCACGTCCTGCAATTCGACCGGGTCGCTGAACGGGTCTTTGTCGAGCGCCGTGACGCGGTTCAGTTCTTTTTGCCAGCGGCGCAGCTCGTTGACATAGTTCCGGCTCGGAACGCGGCGCAGCTGCCCGTCGCAGTCTTCCAAATCGCAGATTCCGTTGTGCAGCCATTCGCCGGTGTGCCAATCCTGCATATCGACTGCCGGAAACAGACAGATGCCGTGCAAATCCATCCCTTCGTTGACGGCGGCGAGCGATTCTTCCGTCACGTCTTTGAGCCACGCGGCGCGCCCGCCGCCGAGACCGCTGGTTTCGCCGATAATCATCGGTCGGCGATAGCGCTCCCAAACCCTTTTCATCAATTCGCAGAGCGGTTTGATGCGGTCGTCGTCCGGGTTGAGCGCGGCGTGCGGACCTTGCTCGCGGTATTCCATTTGCCCGAAAGAGTAATTATTCGCGCCGACAATATCCAGAATTTCCGGCGCGCCGCCGAGTTCCGGGTGTTCTCGTCCGTAGAGAATGTCCCACGCCAGAAAAGTGTCCACGAAAGTTTCGTGTTCGGCGGCTTCCGCCAAATCCGGTCGGTCGCGCGGGGCGACGACCTGCACGAGCGGGTCGATGTTAATCATTCGGGCTTGCGGCTCGATTTCGCGAATCGCCTTGACGCCGGCAATCGCGGCTTTGCACAAAGCGACGCGCAATTTAAAGCGGTCTTCCCGGGTATTTTTATAAGGCGCCGTCCAGCCCCACTCGCCGCCGATGAATGAAAAAAAAGTTATTTCGTTAATCGGCGTAAAGAAATGCGGACCGCGAACGCGCGCGACGACGTAGCGCGCGGCGGCGCGGCAGTAATCGGCGAAACGAACGGTAAATCCTTCGGAAAAAGGGTCTAAATCCTCCGGGTAGCCGTAATGACATAAATCCCAAATCGGCAGAATCTGCGATTCGTTCATCGCCGCAATCATCGGGTCAATCGCGGAAAAATCGTAACGCCCGTTTTTATCGACGAACGCCCACGGAATTCCTTCGCGCGCAACGGCGATGCCAAGCTCGCGCAAATGCCTGTAATCTTCGCGGACGAATCTGTCATGCTGCGTTTCAGCGACGAGGTTGCGGCGTCCTTTATCTTTCCAGAGAAAAGTGGAACACTCGAAACCGGAAATAAAAAAGGTCGGAAAAATACCCGGTTTTTTTGCCATTTGTTTAGTCTTAACTCAGTTTGTCTATTTCTTTCGCCAAATCGAAATCGCGCGCCGTGATGCCGCCCGCGTCGTGCGTCGTGATAAAAAATTCGGCGTAGCCCCAGCCGAATAAAATGTCCGGGTGATGGTCGCGGCGCTCGGCGATTTCGCCGACGCGATTGACAAAATCCAGACTCTCGGCGAAATTCTTAAACTCGAATTTTTTCGAGAGCTTGTCGTTTGCCACCGTCCAATCAGCTAAACCCGGCAAATTCGCTTCGATTTCTTCCGCCGATAATTTTCGTCTTTCCATAATCTTAATCAATCCTAAATAATCAGTGCCGTAGTTCTTCGCTTTTACAAGGTCGCCGCCATCGCTCGATTTAAGTTATACTTTTCATTTTGAGTATAACTATTTTCAGAAGGTTATTAAACGAGAATGCGATTTTATCGAATATTTTTAATTTTGCTTGCCGCTTTGTTTTTCGCCTGCGCCGAGCGCGCGCCGAAGCCGGAGACGCCGCTCGACACGCTGAAAGCTTATATGCAAGCCATCAAGAAAAAAGACACGACGCAGATGAAGCTTCTGCTTTCGAAAGGCTCTCTGAAAATGGCGGAAGACGAAGCCAAAGCGCAGAATACGACCGTCGACGAAGTCGTCAAACGCGAAACGCTTTTTACCGAAGCGCAGAAAACCGTCGAGTTTAAAAACGAAAAAATCGACGGCGACCGCGCGACGATTGAAGTTAAAAATTCTTTCGGCTCGTGGGACATCGTGCCTTTTAATAAGGAAGACGGCGAATGGAAAATCGCCAAAGAACGCTACGTCGAGGAACAGATGAAAAAGACCGAAGAGGAAATGCGGCGGATGGACGAGCAATTTAAACAGCAGACGATTCCCGACGACGCGACGTCGCCGGCAATTCCCGACGCCTCGTCGCCGACATTTCAAACGCCCGCGCCGCCGACTTCCGGCGTGCCCGATACATCGACGCCCGCGCCGACGCCTTAATCTGAAGCAAAGCGAACGGTTTCGTCGTTTTACCGAATCGAAAACGATTTTCCCGTCGCGAAATTTCGCGTCGCGGTTTCTGAAAAACAAACGGATTTTGAGTTATACTTGCACATTTTAAACTATCGGAAAGGAAAATTATGAAAAATTATAAAATTTTGCTTGTCGCCTTTATCGCCTGCGCGCTGGCGGGCTGCACGCAAATACAAAATTTAATGCAGCCGAAATCGCCGACGCGGACGATGAAAAACTTTGTCGAGGCGTCGCAGAAAAAAGATGTCGAAGGCGTGAAAAAAACGCTTTCGAGCAGCACGATAAAAATGATGGAAGGGCTTGCCAAGATGCAGGGCAAAACGCTTGACCAGACGATAAAGGAAAGCGACGCGGGCGAAAACGAATACAAGCAGGCGCCGGAAATGCGCAACGAAAAAATCGAAGGCGACACGGCGACGCTCGAAGTAAAAAACGAAAAAACCAGCGAATGGGATACGCTCTATTTCGTCAAGGAATCGGACGAATGGAAAATCGCGCTCGATAAATCGCTTGAAGAAATATTCAAAAAATCGCTCGGCGACTGGAAGATGCCCAATTTCGACGATTCGACCACCGACGGCGATAAGCCTTCAACCGAGAAAAAACCGTAGATTTAAATAAAATTTCCGGCTGATGCGAATTAATGGCGGGAGCACTTGATTGTTTGCCGCGTTCCCGCAAAACTCATCCGTGATTTATGAAAATCAATAAATTATTGAAGATTATTTTGCTTGCCCTCGCGTTTACAGCCTGCGGCGTCGCGCCGCAGGCGCAGCAACAGCCGCCGCCGCAGCAACTGCCGACCGGCTCGCCGACGGAAGTTTTTAAAGCATTTATTAAAGCCAAAAACGAAAAAGATGTCGCTGCCGTTAAAAAAACTCTCTCGCAAAATTCTTTAAAGATGTATGAAGATGCGGCGAAAAAGAAAAATACCACGCTTGACGAAATCTTAATCGGCGACAGCGGGAAATTTCTGAAAGAGCTTCCCGAAATGCGCAATGAAACCATTGAAGGCGACGCGGCTACCGTCGAGATACAGCACCCGGTTTCGGGCAGATGGGAGAAAATGTATTTCGTCCGCGAAAACGGCGAATGGAAAATGGCGATGGATAAGTTTATGGAAGAATTAGACAAACAGCTCGGCGGTTTACTGAAAATTCTGACCGAGAACGCCAATAATTCATCGCCCGCCAACGGCAATAATAAATCTCCCAAAACCGTCGAAAATAAAAAATAGGTATGAAAACTTACGGCAAATTCATTATTCTTTTCGCTCTTTTAGCCGCTGCCTGCGGGCAGCTGCAGGAAACGTCGCCGACGGAAGCTTTAAAGCAGTATGTCGAGGCGATAAAATCGAAAAATCTCGACAAAATAAAAGAAACCGCTTCAAAAAAAACCATTCAACTGATGGAAGAAACCGCCAAAGAAGAAGGCATGACGCTGGAAGAAGCGATTCAAAAAAACGAGCCTGTGATTCCGCCGATTCTGCAAAATCCTGAAACCAGAAACGAGAAAATAAACGGCAGCAAGGCGACGGTCGAAGTCAGAAATAAATATACCGATTCGTGGATTGAAATGGACTTTGTCAAGGAAGACGGACGCTGGAAAGTTGCCGCCGGCGATATGTTTTACGACACAATCGAAAATTTTAACGAAAAATTCGAAACGGTCGACAAAGAATTGGAAAGACTCGATAAGGAAGTCAATAAAAAGAAATAAAATTTGTTGGATAGCTATTTAGGAGAATTTTTACAGTGGCAATAATCAAACCTTTTCGTGCTTTGCGCCCGGTCAGGGAAAAAGCTGAGCAGGTTTCCTGTGTGCCTTACGACGTCATCAATCCGGCGGAGCTGCACGCGCTGATTGAAAACAATCCGCTGAGTTTTCTGCGCGTGACGCGCGCCGAAGCCGAGCTGGACGCGGCGGCGGAGACCGAAGAATCGCTCGCTCTGGCGCGGCAGAATCTGCAAAAACTGATTGACGAAAAAGTTTTCGTGCAGGATGCGGAACCGGCGCTGTATGTCTATCGCCTGACGGACGGCGCGCAGATGCAGACCGGAGTCGTCGCCTGCTGCTCGCTCGACGAATACGAAAAAGGTTACATCAAAAAACACGAAAAAACGCGCGAAGACAAAGTGCAGGACCGAACCGAGCACATTCTCGCCCTGCGCGCGCAGACGGGCTTGATATTTTTCACCTTTCGCGGAACTGAAGCGATTTCCCGCTTGATTGCGGAAACCGTCAAGGGCGAGCCGCTTTACGATTTCGGCTGCCCGCAGCAAATCTCGAACACAATCTGGAAAGTTTCCGCCGAGGCGACGAATGATTTCGTCAACGCTTTCGCCGAAGTGCCGACGCTGTATGTCGCCGACGGTCATCATCGGCTCGAAGCCGCCGCCCGCGCACGCTATATTTTGCAAGCCGAAAATCCGAATCACACCGGCGCGGAAGATTATAATTTCGTCATGGCGGGAATTTTTCCGGCGGAAGATTTGCAGATTTTGCCGTATAACCGCGTCGTCCGCGATTTAAACGGCTTGACGGAAGAAGAATTTCTGGCGCGGCTGCGCAAAAACTTCAAGATTATCGACGCCGAAAAAACGACGCCGGAAAACCGGAACGAATTCTGCATGTATCTCGACGGAAAATGGCGCAAGCTGATTTTCAATGTCCTTTTCGCCCGCGCGCCCGACCCCGTAGATGCGCTCGACGTCAGCATTTTGCAGAATTATATTTTAAAAAACGTTCTCGGTATCGAAGACATCCGCACCGACAAACGCGTCGATTTCGTCGGCGGCATTCGCGGCACGGCTGAACTGGAAAGATTGGTCGACACGGGCGAATTTAAAATCGCTTTCTCGCTGTTTCCGACCACGGTCGAAGATTTGTTTCTGGTTTCGGACCGGGACGAAATTATGCCGCCGAAATCGACGTGGTTCGAGCCGAAATTAAGAGACGGACTTTTGATTCATTTGATTTAGGGAGATTCAAAGGGCGATTCAAACAGGATGGACAGGATAGACAGGATAATTGTTTTTTAAATCAACTTTCGGGTTTTATTCAAAGTGTTTGAATAAAAAAGTTTCCATCCTGTCTATCCTGTCCATCCTGTTTGAATTTCAGCTTAGCGAAATAAGTTTCTGAATGTGCGCCCGCACTTTCGCGTCTTTCTCGGTCTGTAAAAGGCTTTTCAGAATCGGCTCGTAAAATCTGCCGTGTTTCTGCAAATTCTTTTGCGCTTCGGCGCGCGTTTCGGCTGAACCGGATTTCAAAAGCCCGACTTGCCGCCGCACGTCCCGCTCCATTTCCGGCGTGACGACTTCGGCGCGACCGACTAAAACCCGGACGATTTCTTTCGGCTTCGGCTCGATGTTTAAAGGCAAGATTTCGTCGGTCGCTTTGGTCGGCAAAATGTAGAAAACGCGCAAGCCTTCTTCAAACCACGAATCCTGCCACGTTTTTATCATCGCTTTGGCTTCTTTCGCGTAGAGACCTTCGGCAACCAGAATTTTTTCGAGCTCGTTTAAAACTTTGTCGAGCGTTTGCGAGGTTTCCGGGCGCTCAAGAATTGCCTGTTTGCCGATTGATTCGATGTAGCGAAAACCGATTTTTCCGCCGCGATTTTCAAAGACGATTGCGTTTTTCACTTCGCCCGCGCCGTTGTTGAGCAGCGTGATTTTTGCGGCGCTTAATCTGACGCTCAAAGGCAGCTGAAAATCGCCGACGCCGCGATAAAACAAAAATTTTTCCTTTTCCATTTTGGTTTTATCGGCGTTGCAGACCTGAACCGGCACGGCGTCGGTCTCGCGCGCCGGATAATAATGGCTGTAGGAAACCTCGCGCAGGTAATCCGGTTTTTCGTCGGGCAGAAGCTTAACCGTGCCCCAGCGAATGCCGCGCGGCGCATTTCTGGCGGTTTGCTCTTTGGCAAAAAAACCGTTGACGATGCTCGCCTGCGGATACCATTCGGTGATTTGCCCGCGCGGAAAATCGACGTTGACGGAAACTTCCATTTCCTTGCCGGTATAAAAATAAATGACGGGCGTTTCCATCCGAATTTTGGCGACGACGCGACCTTTATCGCCCGGCACGAATTTCGAGCCGTAAGTCTGGCGATAGCCGTCTTCGCTCGCGCTCGTATAAACGAATTTCGGCAAATCCGACGCGCCGTTTAAAGGTCGCCAGTCAATCGCCACGCCGTTTTTTCCGGCAATCGACGTAAAAGTTCCCCATTCGTGAACCACCAAATCATTCGGCGAAAGCGTCGCGCCCGCTTTCTTCGGCACGCCAAAATCAAGGAGAGTTAAAGCTAAAGCCAGATAACTGGCAACGGTCAAAACAAATAAACTGCGTTTCATAATTTTCTCCTTTCTATTCGTCCTTAGTCCTTCGTCCTTTGTCCTTCGCTCGTTGAATATAAATTGCGTTCTGAATTTCCATTCAACCAGTAAAGGACGAAGGACTAAGGACGATTACTCAAACCAGACGTTTTCAATTTCCTTCCACCAGCCGTCGAGCATTTTTTTGTCCAATCGCAAAATGCCTTCGCGCGTGACGTCGGCGGGCGGTTTGACGTAACCCGCGAGCGCGTCGAAGACCTTTTCGCGCTCGTTTTTCGGCACGCGCGCGAGCAGGTGCCAGAGCGTCAGCGAATCATACAGGCTCGCTTCTTTAATAATCGTTGCGAGCGCAAGGCTTCCGCCGTTTTCAAAATCGAATCGCTGAATCGCCTTTTGAAATTCGGCGGAAGCGTCGTCGGAAAAAGGCGTTCCCAAGCCGCGCCCGCGACGCGTAAAACAAATCGCGCCCGCCGGAACGATTGATTCGCGCCCGCCGCGCTCCAGCGCGACAAAACCGGCGGTCACGTGCAGACGGCTGCCGCCGTCTTTATCGACTTCGAGCGTGTATTCGCAGCCCAAATCGACCGCCACCGCCGACGGCGTATCGACGATAAAAAGTCGCGGCGGCGCGAGAATTTTCGCTTTCAAAAGCCCGCGTTCGAGCGACAGCCGGTGCTCGGTCGCTTGCGTTTTGACAAGCTGCACGCGCGAATTCGGCGCGATTTCGACCTGCCCGATATTTGAAACCTGAACGCGCGCGCGCGAGTTCGCGTCGGTTTCCAGAAACTCGCCGACGCTGAGTTTTCCCTTTTCGCCAATCGCTTCGTTTCCCGCCGTCGGCGTTCCGGCAAGCGTCTCGACACTCCACGCGGGCAAATTATTTTGCGCGATAAACGTTTCTCGCGGATTCGTAAGTGTCTGATTCGGAGCGACTTTCGGCAAAGCTTGAACGTTTGAATTCTGATTTTTCGGCTGAATCTGAACGTTCACGTTCGCGTCCGGCGAAATAATATTTGAATTCGCGCCTGGCAAAATTGGCGCATTTGTATTTTCATTCGCCGGAATTTCGTTCGGCGTTGAAACGGTCGGCGGCGTTTCGACTTCGACGGTTTGATTGGAATTCCGTTCAGTTTTCGCGACTTCCGCCGGTTCGTTTTTCGACAAACCGAAATAAACGATTGCGACCAAAGCCAAGCCAATCAATAACGCCGATGCCGTCGCCAAAAGCCCGCGCGAGCCCGAAAACGAAAAAGCCGGAATCGAAGAAACCTGCGGCTGATGTTTTCCGTCTAAAGCGTTTTCGATTTCGCTCCACAAATTTTCCGGCGCGTCGGTGCGTTTTAACTGGCTCGCCAGCGCCGCGCCGAGCTTTATGCGGTCGTGCTCGTCGCGGCATTTCTCGCACTGCAAAAGATGCTCGGCAATCGCCTGCCGCTCGTCTTTCGGCAGCTCGTGATTGAGGTATGCGGAAAGTTTTTCTTTTATGTGTTTTTGCATTTTTACTACTTCTTCACCACAAAGGCACAAAGAACAGCTGAATCAAAAATAAATCTGTGTTTGTCTGTGTAATTCTGTGGTTTCATATTCTTAAAAACCTTCGTGTTCTTTGTGCCTTTGTGTTAAAAACTCTTAATTTCACCTTTCAAATGTCCCAATTTGCCGGCAAGCATCTTGTGCCCGCGATTCAGGCGCGACGCCACCGTGCCGGTCGAGCAGTCGAGAACTTTGGCGATTTCTTCATACGAAAGTCCTTCGACGTATTTCAACAGAATCGGCAGACGGAATTTCGGTTTCAGTTTGGCGACCGCTTTTTGCACCTCGTCGCAAATTTCCCGGCGATAAACTTTTTCGTCCTGCGCTCCTCGTTTCACGCCGAAAACTCCGAGAAAATCCGTCAGCGAAAGCAGCGGGCGCGTTTTCCTGGCTTCGTCCAGACAGGCGTTGACCGTGATGCGATAAAGCCACGTCGTAAATCCCGACTCGCCCCGAAAATCCTGCAAGCGCCCGTAAATTTTCAAAAAAACCTGCTGCGTAATGTCTTTCGCCCGTTCTTCATCGCCGCCGAAAAAATTCAGCGCGACCGAAAAAACGCGTTTTTGATTCTGGACGTAGAGCGACTCGAAAGCATTGCGGTCGCCGTTTCGACAAGCGGCGAGCAATTCCTGTTCGGTTCGGTTTTCGGTCATCAAGGCGAATCGCTCCATTTTGATTTTCAAAGATTCTACTCCGTTTTTCTCGTCATCGCCCAAACGTCGTTGCTGTAAACAAATTTTATTTCGCCGTTTCGCAAGGTGTATGAAAACTTTCCGCCCGTCATATAAAGCTTGTCGCCGAAAACCCAGACCGCGACCGCGCCGCGCGGCGACCACGGCGCGGATTGCCGCTGCCAGTTTACGCCGTCGGCGGAAACGTAAAGCGCTCGGTCAAAATTACCGTCGTTGCGGTTCGCGCCGATGAGCCACAATTTGTCGTCGAAAACGACCGCCGCTCCGCCGAGTTGTCCGGGCGAATTTATTTTCTCTTCAGTCCAGTTTATGCCGTCCGCCGACGACCAGACTTCTCGTCCGGCGTTCGGATTCGTCACTTTATCGCCGTCGATGACGCCGCCGCCAATCAGCCACATTCGGTCTTTGAAGACGACCAAGCCCGCGGTGCGCGGCGTCCAGGCTGTTTTTTCCGCCGCCCGCCGCCAGTTTACGCCGTCCACGGAATTCCAAACATCGTTGTGATAATTTTTGCCGTCCCAGCCGCCGACGAGCCAGATTTTGTCTTTGAAAACGACCGCGCCGTAAAAAACTCTGGCGGGCAGACTGGATTTTTCGGCGACGGTTTCCCAGGTTTTAAAATCGCGCGTGCGGGAAATTTTTGAAGTCAGTTTCATATTCGTATAATTTCCCTGCATCGTGCCGAGTGCGTAAATCGCGTCTTTAAACTGTACAAAATCCTGATAACCCGGATTCAAGCCGACATTCGGCAAATTCGTTTTCGTCCAGTTTTTTCCGTCTTTTGAAATCCAGCCGCCCTTGTGATGCAAAGCCCGCATCTCGCCGTTCATCGTAAAAACCGGATAACCGTAGCCTTGCGGATAATCGGCGCTCGCGGTGACTTCATTCCAGACGTATGCTGTTTTAGCCGGATAACAGCCGAAAGCCGTCGAGACGAGACAAACAAATATAAATAAAAATCCAATAAAATGTCGCATATTTTCTCCTAATCAAACCTGCCATAACTGAATATCGCGCGTGCCGCGCAAAATGCCGTCCGCGCCCTTTTCGAGCTTCAGAATCGGATTGAAACCACCTCGTCCGCCAGCCTGATTTCGTTCCTGCGCGGAAATAAGCGGGTCGTCTTCAAACAAAATCGAGTCAATCCAGTCTTCGCCGAAATTTTTCGCGGTAATCGTCATATGAACGTGCGCGGCAAATTTTCTGACGGGATAAGCGGCTGGCTTTATCGAGCTTAATTCATACTGCCCGCGCGCGCCGGTCAGCAGCCAGCCGCGAAAATGCCCGTGTTTCGGCTCGCCGCCGCCTCTGCCGTAATAGCCTTCGCTGTCGGTGTGATAAAAATAAATCAAAACGTTAGGCGCGGGCGTTTTGCCGTCGGTTTGATAAACCGTGCCCGAAATAATCATCGGCAAATCGCGGTCGGATTTTTTCGCCAGCGCGGTTTTCCACGAAACATCGGCGGGCGCTTCTATCGCTCCCATTCCTTCCGCGCCGATGGGGCGCGCGTTTTTCTTTATCAGGCTCAATACTTCATTTTCGCTTTTTTGCGCCAGCGCGTCCGCTTTGCAGCTGATTAAAAACGGAAACGCGGCGGCGGCGATTCCAGCCTGTTTCAAAAAACTGCGGCGGCTTTCAATTTGTTCGATTCGATTCATTTTCTGCTCCTTTCAAAACGCTTTATCACACATTAGACGAAGGGCGCGAAATTTTTCTTCCCTTTATTTTTTAAAATTTGTTGACGGGCGAAAATTGCCTTATATTGGCTGTAGTTTATGCTCGAAACCGAAAGACTCATCCTGCGGCGCTTTACCGAAGACGATACGGACGCGGTTTTCGCTCTCAGACGCGACGCCGAAATAATGCATTTTATCCGCGCGCCGCAAAATCGACAGGAAAGCGTCAAATGGCTGAAGATGGTTTCGAGCCTTTGGACGACTGATAAAATCGGCTTTTGCGCCGTCGTCGAAAAGCATTCGGGCGCGCTTATCGGCTGGTGCGGCTTGTGGCGCCTGCCGGAAACCGGCGAAACGGAAATCGGCTACGCGATTGCCCGAAGGTTTTGGGGCAAAGGCTTGGGAAGCGAAGCCGCCGCGGCGTTTCTCGCTTACGGCTTTGAAACGCTGAAGCTCGATAAAATCGTCGCCGTCGCCGTGCCCGAAAACACCGCTTCGCGGCGCGTGATGGAAAAGCTCGGAATGACTTTCGACTACACCGGCGAATTTTACGGGCGCGATTTGGTTCACTACTCGATTACTAAAGAAGAATTCAAACAGGATGGACAGGATAAACAGGATTAAAAATGCAGAAATTGAGTTGAATAATCTTTTCTATCCTG
>DASVWG010000290.1:0-5701 GCA_036389695.1 Pyrinomonadaceae bacterium | reverse complement strand
TTTTTGGCTTTGCGCCAAGAGCATAAGATTTTAAACAGATTTAGTGTAAATCAATCCAGGCAGAAGCCCGCGCGAAAGCCGTGGCGCAGACTTGCTAAACTTATTGCGCCCAAGCCGGACGCGCGGGCTTCTGCCTTTTTTACGCTTTCGGATGCGACTGGTCGTAAACCTCGATTAATTTTTCCATCGAAACGTGCGTGTAAATCTGCGTCGTCGAAAGGCGCGCGTGCCCGAGCATTTCCTGTATGTCGCGCAAGTCCGCGCCCGAATCCAAAAGGTGCGTGGCGAAAGAGTGACGCAAGCTATGCGGCGAGATGTCGTGAATGTCGGCGCATAATTTGATGTATTTATCGACCATTCGCCCGACCGAGCGCGTCGTGATGCGCGTGCCCTGATAATTTAAAAAAACCGCCTGGTCGTCGCGCTCGCTCGGCGGGCAGTTGTTCAGAAAAATCGGGCGCGTTTCCGAAAGATAATGCATCAGGGCTTGCAGGGCGTGCTCGTGAAAATTCACCATTCTTTGTTTTTTTCTTTTGCCCATCACGCGCGCGACGCGTTCGCGAAAGTCTATGTCTTTCATATTCAGATTGACGAGCTCGCCGACGCGCACGCCGGTCGCGTAGAGAAATTCGAGAATCGCACGGTCGCGTTTACCCAAATCGGTGTTTAAATCCGGCGTTTCGATAAAGCGGACGGCGTCTTCCATCGAAAGATGATTCGGCAGCTTGCGCTCGACGCGCGGCGTCGAAACGAGTTTGGCGGGATTCGTTTCCAGAACGCCTTCGCGCACCAGAAATTGAAAGAATGTGCGTAAAGAAGCGAGCTTGCGCGCAATCGAAGTTTTCTTTTTGTTCAGCCCGTGCAAGGAAGCCATCCATTCGCGAATCGTCAGATGGTCAATCTCGCTGACGCGAATGTCGCCGATTTTTCCGATGGTCGCCAGATATTCGCGAAACTGCTCCAAATCGCTGGAATAATTTCGCAAGGTATGCGCGCTGACGTTGCGCTCGTAGCGCAGATGTTCGAGAAATTGTCGCAAATATTCTTCAAGCATAGGCTCCAGTTTTAACCGCTCGGTACAAAAAATAAGCAGAAAGCAAAATGTCAATTATAAATTGTAAATTGATTGACAGTATCTTTCGTCAACCAATTTACAATTAACAATTGACAATTGACAATTTGCTTGCGGAGTTTTTTTGCTTTTCTTAATTTTCGCGCCGCGCCGATTTTAATACAAATCTTCTCCGAGTTTATCAATTTCGACGCCCGACAGCCGCAAAAGATAAATGCAGGCTTCGCGAAACTCGCCCGTCTGCGGCGTCCAGCGGTCAACGAGATGATAACGATTTTCTCTGACGCCTTCGAGAAGCCACTGCGCTCCGTCCACGCCGTCGACGCGCTGGCTGGTCGGCAAATTCCAGTAATCCGCCTGCCGCAGCAATTTGAGAAACTCGCACCATTCCGTCCGGTCAAGATTTCGGCTGTAATTGCGCGAAACTGTTTGTGGCGCACTTAGTTCTTTAGTAAACAATTTGATTCGATTACCGCGGCGCTCGACGCGCATGAAAATAGGACGGTCAAAGCTCCGCAGCCAGAAAAAGCGATAAATTTCCGCGCCGCCGTCTGAAGCATCAAGCAGCGATTTTTCACCCATCCACCTGAGATATTCTCCATACCAGTCGTTCCTAAAATCATCCGCGCCCGCCCATTCTTCGGCAAAAGCGTTTTTCGGAAAATAACCGCTTTTCCCTTTTTTGATTTCCGGAATTTGACGCGCCAGCGCGGGAAAATTTTTCGGCGCGGCGCAATCCGCAACGAGCGGCGCGGGCGGCGCGACCTCGCCGACATTATTTGTCTGATAAAAAAGCCACGCGATAACCGCGCCGCTGCCGAGCAGAAAGGCTAAAGAGCAGGCTAAAAGCCGGACGGAGAATTTTTTCATAAATTTATACTCGCGGAAAATTCAATTTACGAATTAGACAATTATTTCGGGAAAAAGTTCCGCGCACGTTTACCGCTTCGGAACATAATAACCTTTCCGCGTGCGGACGGTCAGATTTTCGCGGTTTTTGATTTTCAGGGAAATCGTGCGAAATTCGCCGCGCTTGTCCTTTTCGTCTCCGGCGGGATAATAACTCAAAATATACTGCTGGGAAAGCTCGGCGGAAATGCGCGTAAACGCCGCGTCGAGCTCGTCTTCGTCAACCGGCGAATAAACCGCGCCGCCCGTCTGGCGGGCTAGTTCCTGCATACGGCGCTCGGCGGCGAGAAAAATGACGTTGGCATTGCCGATGCGCTCGCCCGTTCGCTTGACGTTTTCAAATTCGGTCGTTTTCACCACGTAAATCTGGCAGTTATTGAGCTGCGCGGCGCGGACGGTTTGCTCCAGCGTCGAATCGCTCAGATTGTCTTCGCCGTCCGACATAATGACGATAACGCGCCGACCTTCGGCAGCCTGCAAATATTCCGCCGCCTGAATAACGCCCTCTAAAAGCTGCGTTCCGCCCGCCGGTTCGGCGAAAAGCTCGATGGCTCTGACGAGCGATGAAATGTCTTTCGTCAGCGGCTGTTCCAATTCGGTCGTCGAAGCGACGCTGAACAGCGCGACCAAATCCTTTTCGGGGCGAATCACCTGCCGGAAAAATCGAATCGCCGCCTTCTTCTCGAATTCGCGCGCGACGCGCACGCTGGAGCTGTTGTCGAAAAGAAGCGCAAGCCTGACGGGCGCCATCGTCGAGCGCGAAAGCTCGCTGATTTCCGCCGGTTTGCCGTCGATTTCGAGCGTAAAATCTTCGAGCTTGAGCGTCGTTATAGCGCGTCCC
Organism: Pyrinomonadaceae bacterium; assembly: GCA_036389695.1. Classification (GTDB taxonomy): domain Bacteria; phylum Acidobacteriota; class Blastocatellia; order Pyrinomonadales; family Pyrinomonadaceae; genus JALZHR01. The sequence goes on along the minus strand of DASVWG010000290.1, from coordinate 2,879 downwards.
TGCGCGTCCGTGACGGAAACCGGAATCGGCACGAGCGCCGATTCGACGCGGATAACTTCGCCGTCGTCTTCGTCTGCGGGTTTCGCCGTCGGCGTCGGCGTCGGTGTGGGTTTTGGTTTGGCTTTCGGATTCGGCAATTGAGTCGGAACGTAGATGATGCGGTCGCGGTTTTTCGCAGGCGATTCTTCCGGCGTCGGCTTAATCCGCCCGCTCTGCCCGAAAGCCGTCGCGACGAAAATTAAAAATAAAATTGCGAGAAAAGTTTTTTTCATACTCAGGTAAAAATCAGTTTCAAACCCGCAATCACCAATACGACGGACAAAACGCGGCGCAGCGTCGTCGAATTAAATTTTTGACTGCCGAGCGTCGAGCCGATAAAGCCGCCGGCAATTGCCGCCGCAATCCACGCCCAGACGCTCGACGGCAGATTCGAAATCTGCGCGTAATTTCCCAGAAGCCCCGAAATCGAATTGACCAGAATAAACATCGCCGAGATGCCCGCCGCCTTTTTCGTCTCCGTCCAGCCGGTCAAAAGCAGAACCGGCGTTAAAAAAATCCCGCCGCCGACGCCCGTCAAACCCGACAATAAACCCATCAGCGCGCCGAGAATCAAAGCCAGCCAAACGGAAGGCGCGACGATTTGTCTTTCTTCCGCCGTCCAGCTCCACGCCAGCCGCGCGGCGGCGATTAAAAGAACCGCGCCGAGAAGAATTTTGTGCACGCTCGTCGGCAAAACAATCATTCCGCCGACGAAGGCAAACGGCACGGACGCTGCCGCAAAAGATAGAAAAATCCGCCAGTCGAAAAATCCCGCGCGGGTAAATTGAAACGCGGCGATTGCGGCGACGAAAATATTCAAAACCAGCGCCGTCGGTCGCGAAACGTTCGGCGCGACGCTCAAAAGCGCCATCACCGCCAGATAACCCGAAGCGCCCGCGTGCCCGACCGAAGAATACAAAACGGCAACGAGAAAAACCGCCGCGACGATTAAAATCTGCGATAAAATTTCCGGTTCCATCAAGAAATAATTCGTTCGCTTTTTTGTTTTCGCCGGTTCAAGCCGCCGCTTTCATTTCCGACAGACCGATTTCAAAAAGCCATGTGTCCCAACTTTCCAGCGCGAGTTCTACCTGTATCTGATGCCGCTCGCGTTTATTTCGATGCTTTTTGCGAAGCTCCGCGGGCAAAGGCTCCAGAAGTCCGAACGTAATGTTGACCGGCTGGAAATTTTTCGTCTCGACATTTGAAACGTAACGACACAACGCGCCGATGGCGCTCGCGGGCGGCGCGCTGATTAAATTTTCATCTCGCGCCAGCCGCGCCGCGTTCAAACCGGCGAGCCAGCCCGTTCCGACCGATTCGACGTAGCCTTCGACGCCCGTAATCTGCCCGGCAAAAAACAGTTTCGCGCTTTTCCGCGTCTGCAAAGTTTCGTTTAAGATTTTCGGCGAATTGATAAAAGTATTCCGATGAATCTGCCCGAACTGCAAAAATTCGGCGTTTTCCAAGCCCGGAATCAGACGCAAAACGCGCGCCTGCTCGCCGTAGCGGAGGTGATTCTGAAAACCGACAAGTGAGTAAGCATCAGCCATCAGATTTTCCTGCCGGAGCTGAACCGCCGCATAAGGCTCGCGCCCGGTTTTCGGGTCGGGCAAGCCTTTCGGCTTCATACACGCGAAGCGCAAAGTATCGACGCCGCGCCGCGCCGTTTCTTCAATCGGCAGACACGATTCAAACCAGTGCGTTTCCTCGAATCTTTTCAGCGGAACCGATTTGGCGTTTATCAATTCGTTATAAAAATGCGCGTATTGCTCCGGCGTAAACGGGCAATTGATGTAATCGTCGCCGCCTTTGCCGTAACGCGCCGCTTTGAAAGCAATCGACATATCAATCGAATCCGCCGCGACAATCGGCGCAATCGCATCGTAAAAATAAAGCTGGTCGTCGCCCGTCAGCTTCATTATTTCAGCGGTCAGCGCTTCAGACGTCAGCGGTCCCGTCGCGATAATCGCGATTTCATCCGGCGGAATTTCGCGGACTTCTTCGCGGACGATTTGTATATCCGGATGATTTTCGATTTTCTCGGTAATGTATTCGGCAAATTTGTGACGGTCGACCGCCAGCGCCGCGCCCGCCGGAATTTTGGTCAGATGAGCGGCTTCCATGACCAGCGATTTTCCGCGTCTTAATTCCTCTTTCAAAAGATACGGCGCGGTTCCCGCTTCATCCGTTTTCAACGAATTCGAGCAGACAATCTCAGCCAGCTTATCGGTGCGATGCGCCGGCGTCTGCTGCACGGGACGCATTTCATAAAGCTTTACCTTCGCGCCGCTTTCGGCTGCCTGCCAAGCTGCTTCGACGCCCGCCAAGCCGCCGCCGATGACATTAACTTCCTTCATTTTTTTATGATAACTCTTTTATTTCGTTTTCGATATTAAGCCGCGCCGCCGCTTCAAACCGCTCGCGAACCTCGCCGGTAAAATAAATAAATTCGCGCCGCGCAAAATTTTCCAGAATCCTTTTCCGGCTTTTCCGGTATAAATCCTCCGGCACGAACGAGTATTCCAGCCTGATGTCGCGCGAATAATTTTTATAAGTTTTTTCGCCCGCTCCGAGAATGGATAAATCCAAATCTAAAAACAACTTCCCATCCGTATCGAGCCTCGCCGCCTCGTGCTTTTCGGTCGCCAAAATCATCTTTTCGACTTTTCGAATCTTATTTTCCGGCAAACCAAAGCCGGAAAGATTTCGCACGGCAAGCCTCGCGCTCTCAATCTCATTATCATTTTTCTGCGGCTCATAAATCGCATCGTGAAACCAAATCGCCAGCTTCACGCAATCATAATCAGCAATATTCGCCCTGAAATCTTCCGCCAAAG
>DASVWG010000289.1:0-7037 GCA_036389695.1 Pyrinomonadaceae bacterium | reverse complement strand
CTGGTTTCGCTTCATTTCAGCGATAATTACACCGGCTGGTCGGTCGGCGAAAACGGCTTGATTATTCGCACCGACGACGGCGGCTACAGCTGGCAGAGACTTTCGGAAGGCGGGCGCGAAGACGTCAACGATTTGACTTTTTACAACGAAAATCTCGGCTGGTCGGTCGGCTCGCGCGGCAGAATCTGGCTGACGAATGACGGCGGGCAAAACTGGCTGCCGGTTTTTTCGGACGTGGAAACGAATCTGAACGCGGTTTATTTTCTGAACGACGAGCGCGGCTTTATCGTCGGCGACAAAGGCACGGTTTTGCGCACCATCAACGGCGGCGCGAGCTGGGGCAAAGGCATCTCCGGCGCGGGCGAAGATTTGTCGGGCGTGGCTTTTATCAACGAGAAAACCGGCTTTGCCGTCGGCGCAAACGGGACGATTATGCGTTCCGATTCGGCGGGCGCGTACTGGGAATATGTCGATTCGGGCGTCAAAGTCTGGCTCGAAGACATAAAATTTACCGACGCCAAACACGGCTTTATCGTCGGCGATAAAGGCACGATTCTGCGCACGGAAGACGGCGGCGCGACGTGGCAGAAAGTCAAAACGAACTTAAAGGAAAATCTTTACGCCATCGGGTTTTTTGACGAGAAGACCGGCTTTACCGTCGGCGCAAACGGCACGATTTTATCGACGACCGACGGCGGCGCGACGTGGATTGACCAGGAAGTGAACGTGAAGATGAATCTTTACGCCGTCTCGGTTTTGCGAAAAAACGAAGCGATTGCGGTCGGCGAACAAGGCGCGGTTTTGCGGACGCTGGACGGCGGAAAAACCTGGGAGATGCAGCCGAATGTGACGTCGAAATCCCTGCAGGCGGTCGTTTATCGCGGCGGCACGGAGCTCTGGATAGCCGGACGCGGCGGCGCGATTCTGAAACGCTCGGAAACGCTTTCGACAATTAAAACGGCGTCTTCGCCGAAGGCTCCACCGATTTTGAAAGGCACGTCGCGACCGAAACCGAAACTGCGAACGCCGATTTTAACCATCACCGACGACGGCGATATTCCGCCCGCCGTGCCGCCGAAAAAAGAAAAGGAAAATTAGTAGAGAATGGAAAACGAATAACGGAAAATGGAAAATAAAGAAAGATTTCCATTTTCCGTTTTCCCTTATCCGTTTTCCGTTAATTTCCCGTGTTTCGTTAAAATAGAAATCCATTCGCCGTCGGTTTCGATTTTGAAATCTGGAATCTGAAAATTTTTTAATTCGGAAATGACTTCGCTTTCCTGCTGCTGCAAAATTCCCGACAAAACCAGAATACGTTTCGTTTTTTCGACCAATAAAGGCAAAAGCGGAATGATAACGTCCGCCGTCAGATTGGCGCAGACGAAATCAAAACGGGGCGTGTTTTCCGAAATCGAGCCGGCGTAAAACTCGATTTCTTCCGCGCCGTTAAGCACGGCGTTTTCGCGGGCGATTTTTATCGAATCTTCGTCCGTATCGCAGGCGAGAATCGAGTCGGGAGACGTATTATTCAAATTGACTCTCGACTCTCGACCCTCGACTCCCGACTTTAATTTCGCGGCGGCTATCGCCAGAATTCCCGTTCCCGTGCCGACGTCCAGAAAGCTCATTCCGGGCGAAAAATTTTCTTCAATCGCTTTCAGACAGAGCCGCGTCGTTTCGTGCGTGCCGGTGCCGAAAGCCATCGAAGGCTCGATGGAAATCACGAATTTGTCGGCGTTTTCCGGCTTTTCCCACGGCGGCGCGACAATGAATTTTGCGGTTTCGGTCGGTCGCCAGTGTTTTTTCCATTCGGCGAGCCAGTCGGTATCTTCGATTTCGCGCGGCTCGATTTTCTGAACCGCGTCGGGCGAAAAGCCGTAAACTTGCAAGGCTTCGTTCACCTGCGCCCGAACCGTTTCGGCGTCGGGTTTCTCGTTGAAATAACCGACGACCGAGACGGGCGCATCAATGTTTTTGCGCAGATTGTTGATTTCCGTGCCGATGGAATCGAGCTCGTTGAAGGCAAACTCGACGGCTTCCGACGCTTCCGCGCCGACGGTGATTTCGACTGCGAACCAATTTTGATTTTTCATTACGCGCTGATAATCCGTTGCGGCAGATTCAATAAATTTCGGCTATTCCTCGATGCCGATTTCGTTTAGCTCGCGCTCGCTGTTGCGCCAGTCTTCGACGACTTTGACGAACAATTGCAGGTAAACGCGCGCGCCCAGAAGCTTTTCCATATCGATTCGCGCGCGGGTTCCGATTTGCCGCAATTTTGCGCCTTGCTTGCCGATGATAATCGCTTTCTGCGACGAACGCTCGACGTAAATCGCGCAGTAAATTCTGATTAGCTTCGGGTCGGTTTCGTCAAATTTTTCGGTCACGACCGCCGTCACGTACGGAAGCTCTTCGCCGGTCGTTTCCAGAATTTTTTCGCGCACCATTTCTGCAACAATTGTGCGCATCGATTGGTCGGTCAATTCGTCTTCGCCGAAAATCGGCTCGCCTGCGGGCAGATGTTTCGTGATTTGCCGTAATAAATTGTCAATCGCTTCGCCTTTGAGCGCGGAAATCGGCACGATTTCGGCGAAATCGTATTCGCTGGCGTAAGATTCGATGAGCGGCAAAAGCGCGCTTTTATCTTTTAATTTGTCGATTTTGTTCAGCACCAGAACCGACGGTTTTTCCGCCTGTTTGATTAAATCCAAAACGAATTTATCGCCGTTTCCGGTCGAAACGGAAGCGTCGCGAAGCAGAACGACGACATCGACCGAAAGAATCGCGTCGTGTACCGCCGACATCATCCGGCGATTTAATAAATATCCGGGCTTATGCACGCCGGGCGTATCGACAAAAACGATTTGTCCTTCTTCGCTCGTCACGATGCCTTGAATTTTGTGCCGCGTCGTCTGCGGCTTATTCGAGACGGCGGCGATTTTTTCGCCGACCAGATGATTTAAAAGCGTGGATTTTCCGGCATTCGGACGCCCGATTAAAGCGACGTAACCGCTCCGGTAATTTTCAGAACTCATAAGATAAATTTAACACACAGACGCGCAGGCGCGGAGAATTTTAAGGCAAATGGAAAAAGGTAAAAGGCAAAAAGAAGCTGATTTCTTAATTTTGCCTTTTACCTTTTTCCTTTTGCCTTGATTTTATCTGACCTTCACCTGAACTTCCTTTTTGCCGCACGGCGAATTGAAAGTGACGGTAAAAATGCCGGTTTTCGGGCTGATTGATTTGACGACGAAAAACGCGCGTTTTGATTGTTTGCCGATTTCCGGCTCCAGCGAGACGTCGATGTCGTCGGGACTGCTGGAAGTCGCGGTGATTTTTGAAGTGTCGCCGCTCGCGTCGCTGTAACCGACCAGCACGCCTAAATTGCCGCCGTTGTTTACAAGCGAGATGCTGCTCTGCCCGACCGCCAGCGAACACGTCGAGTTTTCGGGCGACAGATTATCCGTGACGATAACGCGCACGCGCTGTTCGCCCGACGCGAGCGGGTCTTCGGTCTTCGGTTTTTCTTCCGTTAATTTCGGCTGCGTTTCGGGTTCGGTTTTAGGCTTTTCCGAAGGCTTTTCTTCCGTTGGTTCAGTCTTCGGCTTCGTCTCGTTTTTCGGAACGTTTATGACAATCGGGTCAAACAGAGGCTTTTCCGTGTTGGCTTGAGGCTTTGTTTCAGACTTTTTCTTTTCCAGCGGGTCGGTTACTTCGACAACGGTTTTTTCCGGTTTTACATCGTTCGGCGAAGGGCTTGGAGAAGGCTCGGTTTTTGTTTCGGAAGTCGTTTTCTTCAAAGGGTCGGTGATTTCGACGATTAATTTTTCCGGCTTCGTCGCAACTTTTGCCACTGTTTCCGGCGCAGGCTCGGTAGTTTTGGGCGTCGTGCCGACTTCGGGCGATGTCTCCGGCTTTATCTCCGGCGTTGTTTCTGCTTTTATTTCCGGCGTTGGCGACGGAGTCGGCGTCAGCGTCGGCGAAGGCTCAGGCGACGGCTCGACCGTCGGCGTTGGCGACGGAGTCGGAGGCGGCGTCGGTGTAATTTCGGGTGTCGGCGTCGGTTGCGGCGGCGGCGTTTCTTCCGTTTTCGGTGTCGGTGTTGTTTCGGGCGGCGGCAAAGTCGATGTCACGACGACGCGCAGCGACGAAGGTCTCGGCTCAACTTTCGCCTGCGTTGTTTCTTCGATTTTCGTTGTTGTTTCGACGACAGGCGTCGGGCGCGCCGAAGTTTCGATTGCCGGAACCGGCGTCGGCGAAGTTTCGACTTTCGCCACTGTTTCGGTCGTTTCCGGCTGTTTGATTAGAAAGCTGAGGGCGGGTTTCGGTTTCGCGCCGATTTTCTGGTCCAAGCCTTCGGTCGTGCCGTTGATTTTTTGATAAAGCGTTTCGATGACGCCGCGTTTCGTCGCGTCCGGCTCGCCGCTCACGTAGCTTCTGATATAAGCGTCGAGCGCTTCGGTCGGCTTTCCGCTGGCTTCGAGCGCCGCGCCCAGACGCCACCAGCTCGAACGCCACCACGCGCTTTTCTCCGGCAGAATTCCGATGGCGCGTTTCAGACGAACGGCGGATTCCTGCGGTTTTTCCTGTTGATAAAGCGACCAGCCGGCGATTTCCTCGATGCGCCCGCGCAGGATGTTGGAAAGCGTCTGGCGCGGCAGCGCCGGCACGATGACAAATTGATTGCGCTGCGCGGCGATATTGCGCGCGTCGAAAAGCTCTTCCGCCAAAACCGCCGACGAAGGCGAATCGACGTCGAGCGAAGAATCGACGCCGCGCACCGCGCCCTGCGTCAGTTCCAGAACTTTCGGCAGAGCGATTTTTTTCTGCAAAAGACGGCTCGCGACGTAAATCTGACGGTGGGTTTTCGCGTTGTCTTCGCCTTTGACGAATTCGTCGGCGGCTTCGAGTATCCGCGCTTCGTCCGGCGCTTTGTCGTCGTTTAATTTCTGGTAAAGATACAAAAGACTTTTCAGCTTTTCGGCGGTTTCCTGATTGTTGTCGGCACCGGCATTTTGAAAAATGCTGGCGCGGCGTTCGGGCGCGAGCAGCTCCGTGAAATTTCTCGATTCCTTTAAAACCCTGTTTCCCAGACGCGTGTAAATCACCCCTTCATCGACGATAAATCTTTTTCGCAAATCGGCGGCGGCTTCCTCGTAAAATCCGGCGGCGAGTCTTACGGACGCCAGCTCGTATTCGAGCGTCGGAAAATTTCCGTAGGCGCGGGCGGTGAGCAAAGCCTTTTCCGCTTCGAGCGGTTTTCTTTGCAGCATCAGCGCGCGGGCGAGCGCGATTTGTCCCCACGTGTAGCGCGGCTCAAGCTCGACCGCCTTTTGCGCGTAATTGACCGCTTTGTCCGCCTGCCCGTGCGCCGCGTACCAGTAAGCCGCGCCGACCAGCAGAAACAGATTTTTCGGATTCGCTTCGAGCGATTTGGCAAGCTCGGCTTCGGCGTCCGATTGTTTTGCCGCGTCGAACAGCGACAAAACCAAGCCGGTTTGCGCGGTATTATCGGCGGCGTCTTTTTCCAGAATTTCGCGATACAGCGCGGCGGCTTCGTCGGTTTTGCCGGTGGCGCGCTTCATTTCCGCCAGCGAGCGTTTCGAGACGGTAGAATTCGGATTCAATTCCAGCGCCTTCGCGTAAGCGTTTGCCGCCGCTTCCAAATCAAAATTCAGACGATTCGCCATGCCGAGCATCTGGTAGGCGGAGATTTGCGATTCGATTGGCAAAGTCGCCGCATCGACCTTCAAAACATTTTCCGCCACGCGTTTGGCGTCGTCGGCGCTTTCGACGCCGAGATAAAAAGCGCCCAGCGCGAGAAGCCTCTGAGCGTTTCCTTCAACTTTTTCCTCGATGATTTTAGCGACGTCAAACGCGGCTTTCGGCTGACCGCGATAAAAAAGATTGGTCGGAAGCTGGAGCATAACGGTCGCGAAAAGCTGTTCGGACATCGGTTTCGGCGCTTCCGCCGCCGCCAGCACGAAAAGCCTGACGCCTTCTTCGGTTTCGCTCAAAGTCAGTTTTTGCTCGGCGATTTCGGCGCGCGCGCTGACGATTAATTCAAGGACGCGCGTTTTTTGTTCGGATTTCGGAAAATCGTTCAGAAATTTTTGCAGCGCCGCGATTCTTTCCGGCGCGCTTGTCAGGGCGACGGCTTTTTCAAATTCTTCCTTTTCGTCGGCTGTTTTGACCGCTGCCGGTTTTTTGACCGGCGGCGTCGCTTTCGGTTTCTGGGCAAAAACGGCAAGTGAAAACAGAAGAACAACTAACAACAGCAGGTAAAATCTTTTCATGCTAAACCTTTATTCATATATTCGCGCTCGTTTCGCGGGTTTGGATAATTTAACCACGAAACCGGAGAAAGACACGCGAAATTTAATCTACAGTTTACCATTTAACAAACCTGAGCGATAAATGTTAAATGTTAAATGATGAATGAACTCAACGAATTCTGGGCAAACTCAATCGACGAAGCCATCAATCGAGCCCGCGCGCAAGGACAGCACGACATCGCCGATTATCTCTCTGTAAAGGCGACCAACGACGAAATTCGCGCGGCTTCGTGCCGCTGGCTTTTCGAAGCCCTGCTCGAAATCGCTCACGAAAAAATGCGCGCGGGGCTAAATCTGCAAATCGAAAACGAAAATCCGTATCGCTTTGAAATGAACAAGGCGACGATGGTCGGTTCCTTAATCGAATTCAAATCCGGCATTCGCCGCCTGACCGCCGAAGCCGGCTGGACGCGCACGCCGCAGGACGGTTTTATGCGCGGCGGCGCGCTCGCTTTCGCCCGCCTCGTGCATTTCGGGCAGGCGAAACACAACGCCGAGCTGATGCTCGTCCGCCATAATGATTCCGCGCCGCAGTGGTTTGCCGTTGACCGCGCCGGACGCCGAACGCCTTTTGATTCAAACAGCTTACGCGAGCATTTCCGCATTTTTCTGGGCTGAATTTGAGACGCGCTCCCGTATTAAGGCGTTGCTTCGGCGTTGCAAGCAAATTAATAATGTGTGAAAATTTTCTATTGAACTTGT
>DASVWG010000288.1:0-2720 GCA_036389695.1 Pyrinomonadaceae bacterium | reverse complement strand
AATCCCGAATCCGAAACCCAATCGAAAAGCCCGCGCTCACGCCTGGGCTACCGACCCTTTCTGAAAATAGAAGGACGTGTTCCGCCTGAGCAGAACACGTCCTTCTTTTTTCATTTGACGCGAAAGATTAATTGCCGGTCGCCGAAACGCGCGGGCGCGTGTTGTTTGAAGATGCCGTTGGCGTTTTGTCCAGGCGATAAATTCCCGACGAATGCGTGCCGACGAGAATGCGGTTCGGGTCGGACGGGTCGAAGGTCATCGCCCAGTAGCGGCGGCTCGCCATGTTCATCTCATTCGTATCGACTCGTTTCCAAGAGATGCCCGCATCGATTGATTGATAAATTCCGCCGTTGGCTTCGAGCGCGCTGGCGACGAGAATTTCGTCCGGGTTCTGCGGGTTGACGAGAATGCTCGTATAGTTTCCGAGCGGCAGATTTCCGCCGCGACGCATCCACGTTCTGCCGCCGTCGCGCGAAAGATAAAGCGTCTGCGTCGTGCCGACGTAAATTCTTTCGGGACGTTTCGGGTCGACCACGATGGCGCTGACCGGCACTTCATCGCGTATGCCTTCAACTTTCTGCCACGTTTCGCCGTCGTCGCGCGAAACCATCAAACCGGAAGTCGCCGTGCCCGCCCAGATGGTTTGCGGCTGCAGGGGCGAAGTGTAAATCGCGAAAACTTTTTCCTTGACGCCTTCGCCGAAATAGATTTTTTCCCAACCGGCATTGAGGTCGTATGTGCGATACAAGCCGCTGTCAGTGCCCGCGATGATGCCGTTTTTTCCGTCCTCGGTGTGAACTAAAACGTTAACCTGTTCGGTCAGCGCCGGAACTTTTCCGTTCGTTTCAACCTGCGCGGTGACGGGTGCTTCTTCGACCGGCGCGGATTTCGCTTTGGGCTTGACCGGAGCTTTGCCTTTTTTCGCGACGACTCGTTTTTTCGGCGTCGTCTTCGCTTTCGGCGGCGTCAGATACGTCCACGAAAGCCCGCGGTCGAGCGAGCGGTAGACGCCGATATTCGTGCCGAGATAAATCGTATTCGGGTTGACGCGATCCTGCATCAGCGTGTGCGGCGAGATGCGATTGGCAACCAGATTTTTCATCGCGGGCTGCCAGGTCGTTCCGGCGTCGTCGCTGATAAAGAAAAATCCGCCGCCGGTCGCCGTATTAAACGTCGCCGCGTAGAAACGGTGCGGGCGCTCGATGTCGGGCACGAGCGAAATCGTAAAGCGGCTGGTAAAATTGCCGTTCGTCGGCTCGAAATTTTTTCCGCCGTCGTTTGAAACCATCACGCCGTAATTATTCGTCCCGATAAAGATGCGGTTCGATTCTTCCGGGTGAACGGCGATGGAATTGATTTCCAATTCGCGCGATGTCGTCATCATCCAGGCTTTTCCGGAGGCGTTCGACATCCAGAAGCCTTCGGTCGTCGCAGCGTAATATGAGCCGGAATTCGCCGGATTAATCTTGATGTCGCGCGTGCGGCGAGACTGCGACGGGATGCCCTGAATCTTCGCCCATTTTTCGCCTTTATTAAAAGATTCGTAAATGCCGCTGCAAGCCGAAGCGATAACGTGGTCGGGATTTTTCTGGTCAATCTCGATGGCGAAAACGTCGGAATCGTCAATCATTCCGTTTTTGATGAGCCGCCAGTTTTTTCCGCCGTCGGTCGTTTTATAGGCGCGCCACGTCGTTCCGGCATACATCAGATTCGTATCGCGCGGGTCGATGGCTAAGGAATCGACATTCAGCGGCAGCGTCGTCGAATCGATTTTTTTCCAGTCGTCGCCGGAATTCTGCGAAATCCAGATGCCGTTTGTGCCGCCGACCAGAATGATGCTCGGATTCGAAGTCGATTGCACCATCGCGTGAATCGCTTCGTTTTTCAGCTCTTTTGATTCTTTCCAGGTCTTGCCGCCGTCAATCGTTTTAAAAAATCCGCCCGGCGCGTTGTGCCTGTGTCCGGAAGTGTAAATGACGTTTGAATCGCGTTCGTCAACCTTTAAATTATCGAGAATCAGCAGCGGGCGATTAAAATTAACCAGGAATTGCCACGTTTTGCCCGCGTCGGCGGAAGTATGCACCTGACCGTCCAGAGTGCTGATATACAGGCGATTTTTGTCTTTCGGGTCAATCGCCACCGCGCGCACGTCGCCGCCGTTCGGACCGATAATCTGCCAGCCCTTGAAAATCTTGGCTTCGTTATTGAATTCGCCGGAAGCCAATGACGGAGCAACGTTGGTGAACAGACAAGCGGAAAATACCAGAATGGCTAGTAATCTCAACACAATACTATCTTTTACTGTTTTCATGGTTTAAAACTTTCTATTGAAACTTTTGACCTAAACGCGGAAGCCCTCAAGTTAAAAAATACAACAATGCTCAGATGTAAAAAACCCGACCGGTTGTTGCCCTCAACCTTAGACTTAGCAAATGAATGAATTTTGCGAAATGTGAACGTAAAGTCCTGCCGGAGCGCCGACAAAACTTCTCTGCTGCTGCTTATTATCCACAACTGTTAAACACTTGGCAAGAGTTTAAGGTAAAAACTTAAAGAAATACTTAAAGAAAAACGAGTAACTCTCCTTTTAAAAGAAGAGTTACTCGTTTTGATGAAATGTTTCGCGGCTGCCGGAGCAACCGTGAAAGCTAAGTTAACGCTGGATGTCGGCTTTCGTCTTGCCTGCCGGCAGCACATAGAGTCGCGTAAAGACATCGGCG
>DASVWG010000287.1:0-7046 GCA_036389695.1 Pyrinomonadaceae bacterium | reverse complement strand
TTGTTTTCTTTAACTGCCTTCGAGTTTTTTCTTAATAAATTAACTCATTCTCGTTTGCTTTACTCGATTCTCACGCCCGCGCGGCGTGCTTCTTCTTCGAGCGCCTGCCATTCGGCGATTAAACCGGCGCGTTCCTGTTGGAGATAGCTCAGGCGCGATTCCAAATCGCTTTCGCCGTAACTGCCGCCGCCGATTAACGGCGTGACGTAGCCGCCGCGATAGTGGCTTCTGCCGCCGCGGCGCGGGAAGCGGTTTAATTGCGGGTATGTGCCGTAAATCTGGTTGCGGATGTCGCCTGCCGTCGGGAAGCTGTTGGCGTAATTTCTGACTGTCTGCACATTCGGCGCGACGGTTATTCTGTTCTGCCGGAAACCTCTCGCGCCGACGCCGCCGCGAAAACCGCCGCCGTAGCCGTTCGCGTAGCCGCCGAAGACGATGCCGCTGCCGTAGACAATCGTGCCGCCTTTATAAGGCGACGGATTGCCCGCCAGCCCGCGCAGGTAATTGATTTGCGCGTCGATGGAAGCGATTTGCGTTTTCAACTCGTTGGCGACGGAGAGAAAGTAATTTTCGTTCTGCGCCTGCTCGATTTCCGCCTTTTCCGCAAACTCGGCGAGCCAGCGCTGGCGTTCGGCTTCGCGTTTCTCAAGCTCTTCGGGCGAAGGCATTCCGAGTTTTTTATAATTGGCGCGGTAATCGGCTTCGGCAGCGACGCGTTTCTGGCGAAACTTTTCCAAATCGGCGTTGGTCACGGTTTTCGTCGCTCTGGTCTGCGCGAAAACCAAACCATTTATAACAAGAATCAAACTTAAAATTAACAAAATTCGCTCTTTCATCGCTTTTACCTCTTTTGCCTCGATTATAACACCGACGCAATCTGAGGAAAAAGAAATTTTTACCACCAGGACACAAGGAACACAAAGATTTTAAGAAAAGGAAATTTACAGGGATAACAAGATAAACAGGGATTATAGAAATCATCTTTCTTATCCCTGACTATCGTTGTTATCCCTGTATTTTCCCCTTGTGTCCTTTGTGTCCTGGTGGTGAAAATATCTTAAAAGCTCAGCGCCGCGCCGCCGCGCGCGGTTCTGCCGGCGGTGCGAAAGCCGTTTTCGTAATAATCGTCGGCGAAAAGATTTTCAAGCGTGCCGAAAACGCGCAGGCTCAGTTTTTCGCCTTTCAGAGGGAACGTATAACCGGCGGTCAAATCCGCCCGCCGATTGCCTCTGAAGCGATAAACGAAAGTTCTGAAAGGCGGATTGCGTTCGGAGACGGGCGCGAGATAATCGCTCGCGGCGAGAAAATCGAAGTTCACCCACGCGCGGCGGAAGCGCTGCGTCGCCGTCAGCGTAAACTGGTGTTTCGGAATGCCGAGCGTTTCGATGGTGCGGCTGCCGGAAATCTGCGGCTCGCGCTGGTCGCTGTTCGTAAAGGTGTATGACGCGAAAACGTCGGTCGAGCGGCTCGCTCTGATTTGCGAGCTGAATTCCGCGCCGCGCGCAATGCCGCCTTTCGTGTTGATGTAGCCGCCGAAAGGTCTGGGCGTCGCGCCGATATTCGGCACGACGTTTCCGAAACCGATGGTGCCGGTTAATCGCGTGTAGAAATAAACGGCGCTCAGCTTCGCGCGATTTTTCCAGAGATTCTGCTCGATTCCGCCGTCGAAAGCGATGCTTCGCTCGGGCTTCAAATTCGGGTCGCCGAACGCGACGAACGTCTGCGAAAAGCTGCTGTAAAACGTGCCGAAGCGTTCATACAAACTCGGCACGCGATAACCGTTGCCGACGTGGGCGCGGATTTTCGTGCCCGATTTCGGGAAAAAGTAGGAAGCCGCGCCGTCGAAAGTGTAGGCGGTCGGCGGATTTTCGAGCGCGAGATTTGAATAAGGCGGGTTGGCGGCGCTGAAGCGCGGCGTTTCGAGATTGAAAAACTGCGCGCGAAAGCCGCCCGCGAGGTGCAGGCGATTATCGAAAAAGCTCAACAAATCCTGCGCGTAAACCGTATGGCTCGCCTGCCGCGCGCGCGTCCGAAAATTGCCGGAGCCGTCGAAAGTAAAACCGTCGTTGCCGAATTTTTCGTGTTCGTATTCGTAGCCGACGGTGATTTCGTGGACGCGATTCGGCGTCCAGTTGAAACGCGCGTTCGCCGTCTGAATCAAGCCTTCGAAAAGGCTCGTTTGGCTGCCGCCGAACGGCTGAAAACCAGCGCCCAAAACTCCGTTCGTATTTCGCCGCGAGGTTTTCAAGCCCTGATACGACGCTTGAAAAAACAATTTGCTGTTGATGATTTGCGTCGCGGCGAATTGCCCGACAAAGAACTGCGATTTTTGAAAATTGTCCGGGTCGTTCGCGTCCGCGACGAAATTAACATTCGGATTCGCGTCGATAATCGTCGCATTCGTGACGGACAAAGGAAGGCGCGCGTCCGGATTTGAATTCAAACGAACGAAAGCGTCCGAGACGAAAAACCTGCCGGAAAAGTTTGTTTTCTCGAACGGGTTGTATTCGACGCGGCTCTGAAAATTCGCGTTGCGCGCGTCGTCTTCGCCGTCGATTCCTTTCGTGTAAACCGTGCGCGAAACGCCGAGATTAAAGCCGAATTTCCCGTCCTTTGTGCCGTCGGAAATGTTTCCGCGCACGCGTCCCAGACCGAGACCGCCGAACGCGCCGGAGATTTGACCGTGCAAGCCCGGCGCGGGTTTCGGCGTCTGAAAATCAATCGTGCCGCCGATGGCGTTCGTGCCGTAGAGCGATGAGCCCGAGCCGCGCAAAACCTCGATGCGCGAAACGCTCGTCAAAGTAAAATCCGACAAAAAAGCCGAAGCGTCGCCCGTGATAGAACCGGCGTCGCGAAAGCGTATGCCGTCAATCAAAACGGCAGTGTCCTGGTTGCGCAAGCCCCGTGTTTTTATCGAAGCCGTGCGCCCGAAGCCGCCCAGCTGCTGAACGCGAAAACCGGGAATCGTCCGCAGAGTTTCGGTCAGAGCGAAATCGGCGCGCTCGCGCATTTCCTGCCCTTCGACGATGTTGACGGTTTTGGAAACTTCGTCGATCGTCTGCGCCGTGCCCGAAGCAATGACGGTGACTTCTTCCTGGATTTGTTTAACTTTAACAGTTTTTATGTTTTGAACGGTTTGTCTGCTAGCTCTTACTTCTATTTCAATCGGCGTAGAAATTTCATTCCTTCCACTTTCAGATATTGAAGCGGAAAGAAAATAGAGACCTGCATCCAGGTAAAGCATTCGGAAAAATCCTTTATCGCTGGTTCTGACCGTTCTTTTGAATGAAGTATCTGATTTTTTTACTAACTTAACTTCCGCGTTAATCGCGAGATTTCCTTGTGAATCGGTAACATATCCTTCTACTACGCCCATATCTCCGGAATCTTGCGCCAATATACCGATTGCCAAAAAACAAATTAAACTTAAAATTTTTACTATCTTCATATCTCTCCTTTTCCGCCCATCGCGGAACGTGGTTGATTTCCCAAACAAACGGCAAGGTTTCCTGACTTACAGCTTATTTATCCGACGGGCGCGCCTTCCCATTTTTATAAAAAACAGTGGCTTTTTTTGCGCCGCCTTTAGCTGCTTACAGTTGCGTGGGCAGTCGCGGACTCGCACCGCGTTCCCTTGCACCGCTTATTCAATTACGAATTACGAAATTACGAATTACGAATTAAAGAACGCTTTCCGGCATTCGTAATTCGTAATTCGTAATTCGTAATTCTCCTAGTAGATTGCCGTCACTCTCCTTTTTTTACTGACCGGATTTTCGTCCAGCAGAACTTCGACGGCGAAAACTTCGCGTAAAGTTTCCGCGTTTAAAACTTCATCGGGCGTTCCCTGAGCCGCGATTTTTCCGTTTTTCAAAAGCAGAATCTCGTCGGCAAATTCCGAAGCCAGATTCAAATCGTGCGTCACGATAACCGCCGCCGCATCGCCCGTTCGGCAGCGCTCGCGCACCAGGCGAAACATCAGCGCCTGGTGCGATAAATCGAGATTCGCCGTCGGCTCGTCGAGCAGCAGAATTTTCGCTTCGGTCGCCAGCGCCCGCGCGAAAACGACGCGCTGCCGCTCGCCGCCGGAAAGCCGGTTCATCAGGCGCGTTTCGTAATCTTTCAAATCGCACATTTCCAGCGCATTTTTCGCCACCTTAATATCCTGCGCGCTTTCCCAGCCGAACACGCCGCCGTGCGCGAATCTGCCCGCTAAAACGAATTCCAGAACCGTCACCGGAAATTTCGTTTCGTTTTCCTGCGCGACCACCGACATTCGCCGCGCAATCTCGCGCCGCGAAAACTCGCGCAAAGTTTTTCCTTCGAGCGTAATCTCGCCTTTTGAAACCGGCAAAAAACCGTTCAGAGCGTGCAGCAGAGTCGTTTTCCCCGCGCCGTTCGCGCCCAAAGCGGCGAGCGTCTGACCGGCGCGCAAAGCGAAAGAGACATTCTGCAAAACCTCGCATTCGCCGTAATTGATTGAAATGTTTCGAGCTTCCAACATAAACAGGTCAGAACCGCCTGCGGTAGCGGGCGGTTGAACGCGGATAAGTTTCAAGTTCAAAGCTTCAAGTTAAACTCATCGGCAAACTTGAAACCTGAAACCGGGAACTTAAAACGCTAAACTTAAACCACCCGCTACCGCAGGTGGTTCTGACTTAGTCCGCGCCTAATTCTTCCGCAATAAATAAATAAACATCGGCGCGCCGATAAGCGCCGTTATCGCGCCGACGGGCAATTCGCGCGGCGCAATCATCGTGCGGGCAAAGGTGTCCGCCAGAACAACAAAAATCGCGCCCGCGAAAGCCGTCGCCGGAATGACGCGGCGATTGTCGCTGCCGAGCAGAAGGCGGACGATGTGCGGCACGACCAGACCGACGTAGCCGACCGAGCCGCTCGACGCGACCGCGATGCCGACCAGCGCGCTCGCCGTCGCGAAAACAATCAGGCGCGTTTTGCCGATTTCCACGCCGAAATCAAAAGCGTCGCGCTCGCCGAGCATCATCAAATTTAAAGAACGCGCCGTCGCCGTCAAAATTATCGTGCCCAAGATGGCGGCGATAATCGCCAGGTAAAACGAATTTTTCGTCGCCTGCGACAAATCGCCCAGAAGCCAGAACGTAAAGCTTCTGAGCTTTGCCGCGTCGAGCAGGGTCGTCAGCAAAACGATTATCGAAGACAAAAACGTCGTCACGATAACGCCCGACAAAACGAGTCTTTCCGTGTTCATCCCGGCGCGGCTCTGCGCCATTTTGTAAACGGCGAAGGTTGCGATGCTCGCTCCCAAAAAGGCGGCAATCGGACGCGCAAATTCAAACTGGCTGAAGAAAATAAACGCGAACATCGTGCCCAGCGCCGCGCCGTTTGAAACGCCGAGCAAGTAAGGCTCAGCCAAAGGATTTCTCAAAAGCGATTGAAACGCCGCGCCCGCCACCGCCAGGCTCGCGCCCGTCGCCAATCCGAGCAGCACGCGCGGCAGGCGAATATCAAACAAAATCGACAGCTCGCGGTCGCTCAAATCAAAGAACGAAAGCCTTTCGCTGCCGAGCGAAACGGCGATAAAAAACGCCAGCAGAAGTAATAAAAATAATAAACCGCAGAGACGCAGAGACGCGGAGAAAGATTTATCAAAAAATCTGCGTTCATCTGCGTTTATCTGTGGTTTCATTCTCTTAAAATCTCCGCGTCTCCGCGTCTCTGCGGTGAAAATCACCGAAAATTCTCAGGATGCAAATCCTTCGCCATCCGCTCCAGCGCGTCCACAATGCGCGGACCCGGACGCGAGAGCAAATCGGCGTTGATTTTAAAAATTCGCCCGTTTTTCACCGCCGGAGAATCTTTGAAAACCTCGTTCGGCTCCGTATTGTCTTCGCTTTCCGACAAAATTATCGCTTCCGGCTGCAAGGCGAGCGCGGTTTCCTTGCTGAATCGGGGATAGGCGGTCGCCACATCCGCCGTCACGGACGCGCCGCCCGCGCGATTGATAATTTCGGTTAAAAAGGATTCTCTGCCGACGGTAAAAAGCGGCTCTTTCGAGATTTGCACAAAGACTTTGACGTCAGCCGCCGTCACCGTTCGCGCTTCGACATCGGCGACGCGTCGGCGCAATTCTTCGACTTTCTCGCGCGTTTCGTCCTCAGTTCCGAAAATCTCGCCGAGCTGATACAAATTGCGGTAGACGCCTTCCAAGTCGGTCGGGTTGGTGACGAAAACGTTGATGTTCTGCTGTTCGAGCGTTTTGGTAAAAGATTCGATTTGCGAAGCGGTCGAGACGAAAACGATTTGCGGCTTTAAAGCGATAATCGCCTCCATATTCGGCGTCATCGTGTCGCCGATTTTGTGGATTTTTTCGGCTTCCGCCGGATAGTTGCAAAAAGTCGTCACGCCGACGAGCCGACTGCCTGCGCCGACGGCGAAAATGTTTTCCGTCAGATTCGGCGCTAAAGAGACGACGCGCTCGATTTTCTGCGGAATTCTTATTTTCCGTCCTAAATCGTCCGTCACCTCGCGCGTCGATAATTCGACGAAATTTCCCTGCCCGCTGTGGCAGGCGGTCAAAGCGAGAAAGCAGACGAGCAGCAGAACGACCTTAAAACTCTGCGCCAAATGTTTCCCGCACAGGCGCACAGGCGCGAAGCGAAACCGTAAAATTTTTCCTGTATTTTCCAAAATAAAAAACCTTGCTTTCCTGTCTCGAAACATCAAGACAAGCCGGCAAGGTTTTTCACTAAAAGGAGTAAAAACGCCCGTACAGCCCGAACATCTTGACGCGAGACATTCAACGGCACAAAACTGCTTTCGGGCAGGTCTCCTGACTTGAGGGATGAGGGATGAAGGATGAGGGATGAATTTTTCTTATTATTCATCCCTCATCCTTCATCCCTCATCCCTTCACAGTGGCGCGACCGTGCGAGATTTTCACTCGACTTCCCCTTAAACCCGAAGCGTTTTACGATGAAAAAGAACGTCAATCCGGCGCTGAAAGCATACGCGAATTTGCTTTTGACGGATGAAAGGCAAGTTAGCACGGACAAAGGCAAAATGTC
>DASVWG010000286.1:0-3271 GCA_036389695.1 Pyrinomonadaceae bacterium | reverse complement strand
CCCCTACATTTCTGTTGACGCGGCATTTTTCTGTATCATGACTTTATCAAGCCGCCGCTTCTTTAACCAGAACGCGCTTCGCTTTTCTTTCGAGACGATTTAACAGACGTTTGGCTTGGCTGCGCGCGTCGTGCGAAACGGGCTCGCGCCATTGCCAGTGCGCCATCATCGGCAGAAAAGCTTCGAGCTGCCGGTCGAGCGGCGGTTGAAAACGATACGCCGGAATATCTTTCGAAGAAATCTGCCCGTGCGCCAGCGCCGCGAAAATTTCGCTCAGCTCCGAAGCGTTTCGCTTCCGGCAGTCCTTGTCGAGATAAAAAATTCCCTGCGGGTCGACGCAGCCGTTCGCTTCTTTGACCAGCGAGCACCAATCGGTCGAATCGATAAACGGATACCAGCAAAAACCTTCAAAAGCGAGCCCGCGCGGCTTCAGTTGACGCTCGATTTCCTCGCATTGCTCGACCATAAATTTGAGCCACGAAATGCGGTCGGAAACGTAGCCGCGAATATTCGTTTCCGTGAGCATCAGCGGCAGATTATAGCGCTCGGCATATTCCAGCGCGGTCGGAATCAAGCCTTCGGGCGTCCGGTTCGGGTAAATTCTGCCTTCCGCGCTCCATTCAAGCTCGCAGTGCGAATAGTAATCAAGCCCGAGAATGTCGATTCGCGCCGGTTTTTCGTGAATCTGAGCGAGGCGTTCTTCGCTTGCGCCGTGTCGCCGCAAATAATCGTAAAGCGCGTGCGATTCATCGACTTTGCCCAGAACAAAATCCTGCACCAGAAACCGGATTTCGTTATGAAACGCCGCGTGCGGCTCGGAAACCGGGTCGTGCGCCCGATGTTTTTCCGCCGCATCGACGTGAATCAGACAAACGTCCGGCAGCTTTTCAATCAGCATCCGGCTGACCGCATTGATGGCTTCGACGACGTTTAAAATCATCGGCACAAAATTTCCCGCGCCCGTATAATGCGGATGCCAGATGCCTTCGTGACCGCAAAACCACGTCGTCACAAACGGCTCGTTGATAACCGTGTAATGCCGCACCCACGGGTAACGCTTCGCCAGAGCCGTGCAGAATCGAAGATACGCGTCGACGAAATTCGGATTGGCGAAGCCGCCTTCGAGCCATGCGGGAAAGCTTGTGTGGTGAAGCGGGTCGAGAATCGGCGCGATGCCCAAATCCCGCATACAATTCAGCGCTTTGTCGAGCCAGCGCCAATCGTAGACGCCCGGCGCGCGCTCGATGCTGTGCCACGGTGCGGAATACCGCAGCAAATCCAGACCGCAGCGGCGCGCCAATTTCAAATCTTCTTCGACAAACTCCGTGTGTCTTGTCAATTCCAGCACGTCCGTTCCGCTGCCGAAAATATGCGTGCTTTCAAAACCGCTTAAAAATCTCAAAATCTGTTTCCCCCTTGAAGCTTCTCGGTAAAGTCGTTTACTTCCTTTGAATTTTCGTTTCTCTAATTGTTTCAGATATTTATTGAATAATTCAAGCACACTTCAAAGAGCGTTTCTGTCGGCTAGCAGACAAAACGAGGCGGAAATTCGTTTTTTCAAGGTTGAAGATAGCAAGTTTTATTGAGCCTTTAGGCAATTATTAACGATTAATCGACGGCGGGTGGTTAAAGCTTGCCGGAAGGCAGATTTTCCGCCTCTGTTTTTTTCGTAAATTGTTGATTTCATTCGTTATCTATTGTGAAATCGGAAGCGTCTTCACATTTTTTTTAATATTGCAATTCGTGTGATACCAAAAAAATATTTATTACGCCTTACTTTTGTATGCAAACTCGAGGGAAAACAATTTATTTAAGTTTATGGCTGCTCGCGGCGATTCTTTTCAATACGGCGATTCCGGTTCGCGCGCAGCAGGATATTTCGACAACGGAAATTACTGCGGCGGCGAATACGGACGCCGCAAAACAATATAACGAGCTGCGGGAAACGGCGCGCGGCGCGGAATTTCACGCGCTGCTCGAAAGAATTTTCGGCGGCGACGCGACGGCGGCGAAAAATGCGTTTAATGAAAATTCGGAACAATTGTTTCAGGCTGTCACGGAAGGCGCGAGCCGGAAAGCCGCCGAAAGCCTGGAGCGACAAATCACGGAGCGGCGCGAGAAACCCGATACAAAAGCGATTATCGCGCCGGAATTTAAAACGAATCCCGCGCCGCGACCCGTTAAAAAACCCGCCGCAAAATCGAGAAAAATCGGGCTTAATCTTCAGCCGAAGCTCGATTGGCGACAGCTTGCTTTCGGCTTTCAGCCTTTACCGCCGGCGGACGAAAAGCCCGAAATCAAAATGACGGAAACCGACAAGGAAATAAAAGCCGAAGGCTCGGACAAAAAAAGCTTCGAGACGAAAGACGCGAAAGGCACGCGCACGCGAAAAGCCGAAACCAAATATATAAAAGACGGCAAAACCTTCGGGATGGAAATCAAAAACACCGAAATCATCGAAGCCGTGTCGAAGCCGGACGGAAAAAGCTTTCGCCAGGAAATTTCGATGGTCTGGGGCGCGGAAGTGGCGGCTTGTCCTGACGCGAACGGCGTTTCGGCGGGAACGGGAAAAGCGAAAGTCATCTCGAAAACCATCTACACCGAAAACGGCGAAACCGTGACGATGTCGAGCGATTTTGATTTGCGGGCGAAACTGACGGGTTACGTCGATGACCAAGCCGAAATGAAGCATTACGATATGCAGTTTGAAACTACGACGACCAACGCGGGCTATGAAAACGCGCTCAATCGCAAATTAATTAAAGAAATCAAACTCAAGGACGGCAGCTACGAGCTTGATTTCGACATTGCGGGCAATACGCTGGAAATCAGCGACGGCACTTACGGCGGCAAGCGAACACCGGCAAAAATCGGAAAAACCGTCGGGCGAAAAATAACGCCGATGCCGGACGCCGACGCGAAAACTCTCGGTTCGGCAATCGGTCCGATGGTGCCGTCCGTCTGGAATTCCGCCAACGAGATGTATAAATCGGCGGAAAGAAACTGGCAGAATTACGGCTGCGTCGAGGTAATTTGCAAAACTCCGAAAACTACGCTTAAAAACGGCGAAGAAATCACGATTTCGACCGAAACCGTTCATTTGCAGGACGGCGGAAAAATCAACGCGCAGCTCAGCGCCAGTGCGTATCCGGGACAAGTCACGCCGGAATCGCAGAGCGCAGCGCCGGGCGCGAATTTCACCTTTACGAACGAAGCGACCGAAGACCATTCGACATTTATGGTTCGCTCGACTTCAAAACGCGGAATCGGC
>DASVWG010000285.1:0-13042 GCA_036389695.1 Pyrinomonadaceae bacterium | reverse complement strand
AACCGCAGATTTTCGCAGATGAACACAGATAGTAAGAAAATGATTTATCCTGTTTATCCTGTTCATCCTGTTAAAATGTCCTCCGCGTCTCCGCGTCTCTGCGGTGAATTTTCTTCTATTGATTCACGCCCGAAGCCAGAAATCCGCCGTCGACGACGAGCACCGAGCCGGTCACGTAGCTTGCCGCGTCGGACGCCAGATAAATCGCCGCGCCCGCCAGCTCTTCGACCTGACCGAAGCGACGCATCGGCGTGCGCGTCAGAAATTCGCGCCCGCGCTCGGTCTCGTCCAGTAATTTTTCGTTCAGAGGCGTGCGGAAAACGCCGGGCGCGATGGCGTTGACGTTGACGCCGCGCGCCGCCCATTCGATAGCTAAAGATTTCGTCAAGGAGGCGACCGCCGCTTTGCTCGCCGAATAAGCGGCGACCTCGAAAAGCGAAACGAAGGTCGAAAGCGATGCGATATTTATAATGCGCCCGTAACCTTTTTCGACCATATGGCGACCGAAAATCTGGCAGGCGCGCAACGTGCCCGACAGGTTGGTTTCGAGAATGTCGTTCCAGTCTTCTTCGCTGACGTCGAGCGTCGGCTGGCGCTTTGTTTTCCCGGCGGAATTGACCAGAATATCGACTTTGCCGAACTGTTCGACGCATTCCCGCAAAAGATTTTCCAGCGACGCGCGGTCGGAAACGTCCGAAACAATTCGCAAAGTCCGCCGCCCGCGCTGTTCGATTTCGGCGGCGGTCGCTTCGACTTGTTCCAAGCGGCGCGAAGTGGTCACGACGTCCGCGCCCGCTTCGGCTAATCCGTGCGCGACGGCGCGACCGATGCCGGACGTTCCGCCGATGACGACCGCCGTCCTGCCGCTCAAATCAAATTTGGCATAGCTCATAAAAAAATAAATTTCGGGACTCTTTTAAGAAAAATTAAGCAAAAGGTAATACCATTCGGTAAATGTTTTAGTAGTGTGTAACACGATTATATCAATTGTCAAGTCCGAAATCTTTACTTTTTACTTGGATTTTAGTAGATTATTAAATGTCGCTGGATTGTTTCACGAAAAAATTGTAAAATCCAAATTGCATTAAATTGGTTAAACCAATTAAAATGTTTTTAAGTTAGAAAAGATGTCAACTCAAAGTTCTGCCAAAAAAATTATAAATCGTCGGAAAGTCGGAAATAATGTCTGGCTCGGATACGCGGTCGATGCCGGTTTAAGCGCTTCCGCCGGTCGCCAGCCGGTCTATAAATTTGAAGTTCCGGAATCGGAAGAAGCGGTCGGGCGCGCGATGCTCGACGAGCTAATCGCTTATTCAAAAACAAAAACGGGCGATATTGTGATAATCCTGCTCGGCGGTCGCGGCGCGCAGGCGATGTATAAAATCATCAATAAATCGTCTGAGACCGGCGAAATCGACGCGCTGCTCGCGCGCCTGCACGTTTTTACGCAGGACGCGCTCGCGCCGATGCGCATGAACAACGGTTTGAGCTTTGTCCGCGATTTCGAGCGTCTGCTGGGCGATAAATTTTTTGAAAAAATCAAAAGCTTTACGCCGATGAACACGGAAACGGACGATTTGGAAGGCGAGCTAATCAAATATCTGGAAAAGCTCGAAAGCTTAGGCGGCATCGATATTTTCTTTCTCGGCTTGGGACCGGAAGCCGAAGCCGCTTCGCATCTCGCTTATATCAAGCCGAATTCCGGCGCAAAATTCGGCGATATTGCCGGTGTTATACCGATTTCCGAAAGCATTCTGGAACATCATATTAATAAATTTAAAGTCGGCGGAAGCCTGATTTCCGAAGCCGACGAAACCGAATGCCGACGCGCGACGCATATTTTGACTTTAGGTCCAGCGGCTATCTTAGGCGCAAAAAAAATCGTGCAGTCAATCGTCGACGCTTCGACCGCGCCCGCCAAACGCGCGAGCTTTAAAAGATTAATCGAAACCGATTTATCGGCAGATGAAAACGAACTGGAAAAGCAGCTTGATGAAAATCCCGGCTTGTGGATACGTCTTCACCCGAACGTCAGGTCTCTGATTTTGCCCGACGTTCTGTCAGAAAGTTCAAAGTTCAAGGTTTAAAGTTCAAAGTTGGGTGAATGACCCGACTTCAAACTTTGAACTTTAAACCTTGAACTTTGAACCAATTTTTAATATGTCGAATATTTACACGCAAACAGCCGTTCCAATCGGCGATTACGCGATTATCGTCAGCCCCGAAGATAACGTCGCGGTCGTGAAAAACGAAACGTCCGCCGGATTGGTCGTGCTTTTACCGAATCAGAACACCGTCACTCTCAATCAAACAGTTCCGCCCGGACATCGTTTCGCGACGCGCGACATTCCGGCAGGCGATTTCGTATATCAATACGGTCAGCCGATTGGAACGAGCCGCGGCATCGCGAGAGGCGAATGGATTACGCCCGAAAATATGTCGAACGAAGTGCCGGTCGTCCGCGATTTGCCGGAAAATCTTCACACGCCCGCGCCTGATTATTTTCCGAAAGACGAAGTGCAGACTTTTATGGGCTTTCGCCGCGCCGACGGGCGAGTCGGAACCAGAAATTTTATATTGATTGTGCCGACCTCGATGTGCGCGAGCCACGAAGCTTTGCAGATTTCGATGATGTCGGAATTTCTGCATTACAAGCGCGAAAAATATCCGAACGTGGACGGCGTCGTGGCGATTCCGCACAACAAAGGCTGTGGCTGTCAGGACGGCTCGAACCTCGACATAATGCTGCGGACGCTGGCGAATTACGCCGACCATCCGAACGTCGGCGGCGTGATTTTGATGGATTTGGGCTGCGAGAAAACTAATCTCGCGAAGGTCGAAAAATATCTTTTAAAACGCGAGCTTTCTTTCAATAAGCCGGTTGCGAAAATCGGCATTCAGGAAATCGGCGGCACGCAGGCGGCAATCGAGAAAGGCTTGAAAATCGTGCAGGAAATGCTGCCGCAGGTGAATGAAAACTTTCGGGAAGAATTTCCCGTCAGCGAGCTCGTGCTAGGCGTCAAATGCGGCTCGAGCGACGGCTTTTCGGGCATTTCGGCAAATCCCAGTTTAGGACGCGCGGCGGATTTTATCGTTCGCTCCGGCGGCACGGTTTTGATTACGGAAGTGCCGGAATTTTGCGGCGCGGAACACATTCTGGCAAACCGCGCGAAAGATGCCGAGACGGGACGCGCGATTTACCGGATGATTGATTGGTATAAAGATTACGCCTCGAAATTCGGCGGCGTTTTAAATAACAATCCGAGTCCGGGCAACATTGCGGGCGGGCTTTTGAACATCACGATTAAATCGCTCGGCGCGATGGCGAAAGCGGGAACGACGCGCGTCGAAGGCGTCGTCGAATACGCGGAAACGCCGAAAAATCGCGGGCTCAATTTGATGCAGGGTCCAGGCTACGACCAGGAATCGACGCCCGCTCTGGTCGCGGGCGGCGCGACGGTTGTCGTTTTCACGACCGGAAACGGAACGACTATCGGAAACGCGATTGCGCCCGTTATAAAATTGTCTTCAAACAATCGCATTTTCCAGCATATGAACCGCGACATAGATATTTCGGCGGGCAACGTGATTGAAGGCACGGAGACGATTGACGAAGTCGGCGAAAGACTTTTCCAGCACATTCGGCGCGTCGCGAGCGGCGAGCTGCTGGCGAAAGCCGAAGAAAATAAACACAGGGAGTTTCAGTTCTGGGCGGAACAGACGGTTTCATTGTAGTATTATAGTTTTTCAAAAACTATGAGCGATTCATCGTCCGTCTATCAATCCGATTTGTTAAATACTGAAACATCAAACAACGCCCGCAAGGGAAATTTGCTTTTGCGGCTGACACGCGCGGCGCAGCCGATTTCGCGCACCGAGATTGCCAGCCGTTTGGCGATTGACAAAAGCACCGTTACGGAAAACGTCAAGCCTTTGCTGGCGAGCGGAATTTTGCGCGAAGAAACGCTCGAATCCGAGACGGTCAAAGGGCGCAAGCCGCGCGTTTTATCGTTTGCCCGCGACGAAGATTATTTTATCGGCGTCAACTTGGGCGTGCGCACTTCGCAGGTCGGCTTGACGACTTTGCAGGGCGAGATTTTATCGGAAGACGATTTTACCACGCCGCCGCGAGCTGACGCCGCGCTGAAGCTGGCGCGCGAGAAAATTGAAAATTTAATCCGCGAAAACCCGGACAAAAATCTGCGCGTTGTCGGCGTCAGCGTGCCGGGCTTGACCGACGTCGAAAGACGCAAGCTCGTCTACGCGCCGAATCTGGATTGGCGAAACGTCGATATCGCCGGAGCGTTCGACGTCAACGGAGACGTGAAAGTCGTCGTCGAAAACGACGCGACGGCGGCGGCGATGTATGAAGCGCGAATGAAAATTCGTCATACCGGCGACGGCTTGATGACGAATTTTATTCTCGTTCGTTCGGGAACCGGAATCGGCGTCGGCTTGGTCATCGGCGGCGAAGTTTATCGCGGCACGGGCGCGGGACGCGGCATCGCCGGAGAGTTCGGGCATATGACGATTGTCGCGGGCGGCAAACCCTGCGTGTGCGGCAATCGCGGCTGCTGGGAAAAATACGCGTCAGCCGCGTCAGCCGCTTCGCTCTACTTGGGCGACAGACCGCTTCGACCGCACGAATCGATGCCGCGTTTTGTCGAAATCGTGGCGAAAGCGGAAAACGGCGACATTCGCTCGAAAACGACTCTGGAAAAAATCGGCGATTATCTCGGCATCGGCATCGCCAACGTGATTATGGGCGTCGGCATTCCGCGCGTAATTATCAGCGGACGGCTGGTTTACGGCTGGCAGTTTATCGAAAAGCCTCTGAAAAAAGCGATTGAAAGAAGCATCGTCGGCAAGCTCGACGGCTGGTCAATCGAAGCGGGCGAACCGGCTGGCGCGGCGCTCGGCGGCGCTCTGGAAGTGGCGGTCGAAGAATATTTAACGCACGGTTTCGCGGCGTAGTGCCAGAGCCTGAAAAGCTCGATTGTGCAGTAATTTTGTGTGGCAGATAATTTCGGAAATGTTATTCACCGCCGAGAAGCAGAGATTTCGCTGAGGAACGCGGAGAAAACTCTGCGAATCTCTGCGCCAATTCTCTGCGCCTCGGCGGTGAATAATTCTCTTAACTTATGTATCGAAAAACTTTTTACGCAACGCATCCCGAATCCGTCTACGGCGCGCGGAACGACGAACTGCGCGAGCTTTATCTGGTCGGCGATTTATTTGTCGAAGATGAATTGCGCCTGAATTACTCGCATTTCGACCGCATTGTCATCGGCGGCGCATATCCGGTGAGCGAAAAAATTTCACTGCCCGCGCAGACCGAACCCGAATCGTCGGCGGGCAAGCCTTTTCTGGAAAGGCGCGAGCTCGGCGCAATCAATATCGGCGCGGGAGACGGAATCATTACGGTTGACGGGAAAAGTTTCGCGCTCGGCAGCAAAGATTGTCTCTACGTCCCGAAAGAAACGGCGGAAGTTTCGTTTGAATCGGCGGACGCGGCGAATCCGGCGAAGTTTTATCTGCTCTCGACGCTCGCGCACAAACGCTTTGAGACGAAACTGATTTCCGCCGGGCAGGCGAACAAACTGCATCTCGGCGCGCCGGAAACTTCCAACGTCAGAACGGTTTACCAGCTGATAATTCCCGGCATCTGCGAATCGTCGCAGCTCGTGATGGGCTTGACGACGCTCGAACGGGGAAGCGTCTGGAACACTTGCCCGCCGCATATTCACGAGCGGCGCTCGGAAGTTTATCTGTATTTCGACCTCGACGAAAAAGCACGCATTATGCATTTTATGGGACGAACCGAAACGACGCGCACCATCGTGATGGAAAACGAACAGGTCGTGCTTTCGCCGCCGTGGTCGATACATATGGGCGTCGGAACTTCGAGTTACAGCTTCGTCTGGGCGATGGGCGGCGAAAATCTCGATTACACGGATATGAACGTGCTCGACATCTGCCAGTTGAAATAATTTTTCCGCAGCGAATATGAATATACTCGATAAATTCAAACTCGACGGCAAAGTCGCGCTGGTGACGGGCGCGGCGGTCGGTCTCGGACAGGCGATGGCGATTGCTCTGGCGCAGGCGGGCGCTGATGTCGCCGTACATTGCCGCCGGACGGGCGAGGCGGACGAAACCTGCGAAAAGATTTCAGAAACGGGACGAAAAACTTTTGCCGTCGCCGGAGATATGTCGGAAAGGGACGTGCCTCAAAATCTCGTGGAAAAAGTTATCGGCGAATTTGGGCGCATCGACATTTTAATTAACAACGCCGGAATGATTCGCCGCTCGCCCGCCGTCGATTTTTCCGAAGACGATTGGGCGACGGTTCTGGAAGTGAATCTTTCCAGCGTTTTTCGGCTGTCGCAAGCCGCCGGTCGAAAAATGATTGAGCAGGGCGCAGGCAAAATTGTGAATATCGCGTCCTTGCTTTCGTTTCAGGGCGGAATCAATGTTCCGGCTTACACGGCTTCGAAATCCGGCGTCGCGGGCTTGACCAAAGCTTTCGCCAACGAATGGGCAAAGCATAACGTCAACGTCAACGCCATCGCGCCCGGTTATATGACGACGAATAATACCGCCGCGCTGCGCGCCGACGAAACGCGCAACCGGCAGATTTTAGAACGCATTCCCGCCGGACGCTGGGGAAACGCGGACGATTTGGCGGGCGCGGCGGTTTTTCTCTCCTCGGCGGCGAGCGATTATCTGCAAGGTCATATCCTGGTCGTTGACGGCGGCTGGATGGCGCGATGAGAAGGGCTGAGGGATGAAGGATGAGGGATGAAGTTTTCTTTATTTGGTGATGAGTTTGGAAATTAAACCGAAAAAAGATTGTCGTTGGGATTTCGTTTCTTTGGGCGAGGTGATGCTTCGCTTTGACCCGGAAAATGAACGCATTCACAATGCGCGCACGTTTCGCGTTTGGGAAGGCGGCGGCGAATATAATGTCGCGCGCAGCTTGAGCAAAGTTTTCCGGCTTGATGCGGCGATTGTCACGGCGCTGGCTGATAATCAAATCGGGCGACTGGTCGAAGATTTGATTTGGCAGGGCGGCGTCGATTCGTCCGAAATTTTGTGGCGCGAAACCGACGGCATCAGCCGACGCGTGCGCAACGGAATGTATTTTATCGAGCGCGGTTTCGGCTTGCGCCCGCCCGTCGGTTGTTCCGACCGCGGAAATACGGCGGTTTCGCAGTTAAAAAACGGCGATATTGATTGGCAAAAGATTTTCGCGGAATCGGGTGCGCGCTGGTTTCACACGGGCGGAATTTTCGCGGGGCTTTCGGAGACGACGGCTGACGTCGCGCTGGAAGCGATGCAGACGGCGAAGGCAAGCGGCGCGATTGTTTCTTACGATTTAAATTATCGCGATTCGCTCTGGTCGGAACGCGGCGGGCGCGATGCGGCTAACGCTCTGAATCACAAACTTCTGCCTTTCTCGGACGTCGTTTTCGGCGTCGAAAATTTCAAGGCGGGTTTTGGTGATTACAATGAAGAAATTTTTGCGCGCGCGGCGGGCGAAATCGTTTCGCGGTTTCCCGATTTAAAAGTGATTGCAACAACTTTGCGCGATGTAAAATCGGCGTCGCGTCACGATTTGAGCGCGGTTTGTCTGGCGGACGGGAAAGTTTTTAAGGCGGACGATTTCGCGGATTTGGAAGTGCTCGACCGCGTCGGCAGCGGCGACGCTTTTGCCGCCGGTTTGATTTACGGACTGCTTGCCGGTAAAGATTTCGCATACGCGATTAAGGCGGGCGCAGCCAATTCCGCTCTGACGATGACGACGCCCGGCGACGGCTCGAGCGCGACGCTCGCGGAAGTGGAAAAATTAATTCACAGCCGCGAACTGAATCTTTCACGGTAGCAAGAATTTACAGGGATAACAGGATAAACAGGGATAATAGAAATTATTTTCAAATCCCTGACAATCGCTGTTATCCCTGTATTTTTTTATCTATGTTTCAGGAAAGTAAAAACGCGAGACGATAGTCAAATCATCTCGCGCTTTTATTTTTGATAATTATATTTCTAAAATTCGGTTGCCACTTTTCCGTGACCGTTTCCGTTGCCGTTGACTTTCGGAATATAGATTGAGCTTGCGGAAGCTTTTGCCGGTCGGGCAAGTTGAACCGCTTGCTGGCGTTTGACGCCGACGATTTTGCCGTATTGCGTCAGCGCCTGCGCGACAATCTGATCCATATTGTAGTATTTGTAAGTCGCCAGCCGACCGACGAAATGAACGTCGGCGCGCGCATCCGCAAGCAGTTTATATTTATTATAAATCTCGGCGTTTTCCCTGCGCGGAACCGGATAATACGGGTCGCCTTCCGCCTGCGGAAATTCGTAAACGATGCTCGTTTTTTTATGTTCCTGACCGGTTAAATATTTAAACTCGGTGACGCGGGTAAACGCCTGCTCGTTCGGATAATTCACTACGGGCGCGGGCTGGAAAGTTTCCGTGTCGTGCGTTTCGTGTTTGAATTCCAGCGAGCGATACGGCAGCTTCCCGTAGCGATAATCGAAAAATTCATCGACCGGTCCGGTGTAAATCATTTCCTTGAACTTGATGTCTTCGAGCAGCTCGCGGTAATCGCAGTTCAGGACGATTTTGATGTTCGGGCTGTCGAGCAGGTTTTCAAACATCCGCGTGTAGCCGTATTTCGGCATCGCCTGATAGGAATCCGTAAAATAACGGTCGTCGCGCGTCGTGCGCGTCGGCACGCGAGCCGTGACGGAAGCATCCAATTCAGAAGGATCTAAGCCCCATTGTTTGCGCGTGTAATTGCGGAAAAACTTTTCGTAAAGCTCCTGCCCGACAGTGGAAACGACGACGTCTTCCGACGTGCGGATGTGGTCGCGTTTTTCGCCCAGGTTTTTCAAAAAATCGACCATTTCAAACGAGGTCAGATTCAAGCCGTAAAGCTTGTTAATCGTGTCGAGATTAATCGGAATCGGCAAAAGCATTCCGTCGACCGACGCTAAGACGCGGTGCTCGTAATGCCGCCATTCGGTGAAACGCGAAAGATAATCGAAGACGTCGCGCGAGTTGGTATGAAAGATGTGCGGTCCGTATTTATGAATCAGAATGCCGTCGTTGTTGTAACAATCGTAAGCATTTCCGGCAATATGCGGGCGCTTATCACAGATTAAAACTTTTTTCCCGGAACCATTTGCGAGACGTTCCGCTAAGACACTGCCGGCGAATCCGGCTCCGACAATTAGATAGTCAAACATTTTTTCCCTTTCCCCTGTTCGTTTTTAAGACAATTATTAGAAGCGTAACCTACGTTTAGCAATTTACGTTCCAGCCATCGTTTTTTTGCCGAAACGTTCTTTGTCCGATGCCCGCGAATGTTTTTCACTGATGGCTTCGGCAATCAAATCCGACATTCGCCGCCACGTTTTATCCCACGAAGTTTGCAGCAGAAATTTATCGACCGCCGCGAGCTTTTCTGCACGATTTTCATTCATCGCGCTTTCCGCCGCGGCGATAAATTCGTCCGCGTTTTTGGCGATGGCGACCAGATTCTGCTCGCCGTAAGGTCGCACGACATCTCGAATCGCGGTGGAAACGACGGGCTTTCCGGCGGCGAGATATTCGGGCGTTTTCGTCGGGCTGATAAAGCGCGTCGAATCGTTCAGCGCGAACGGCATCAGCGCCACGTCCCAACCGGCGATATACGACGGCAAATCCTTGTAATCCTTCATTCCCAGATAATGAACGTTCGCGGGACGCGGCAAATCCGCTTCGTCGATTTTCACGATTGGACCAATCATTACAAGCTGCCATGCGGGACGCTTTTCGGCAAGCTCGCGCAATAATTCAATGTCGATGCGCTCGTCGATGACGCCCGCGTAGCCGAGACGCGGATGCGGAATCGCTTTCTGGTCTTCCATCTCGTCGGCGCTAATTTTTCGCGCTTTGCCGAAATGCGCCGCGTCGATGCTCGACGGAAAAGCCCAGACGTTCGGATTCTGATGACGCTTCGCTTCATACAGGCTTTGCCCGCCGGTGAAAACGACGTCGGCTTTTTCAAACAATTTCGCTTCGTTTTTGATAAGCTGCGGCGGCGCGTTTTTAAATAAAGAAAGCTCGTCCATGCAGTCGTAAACAATCGCTTCCGGCTGCAGATGGTCGGTGAAGCTGACCGCCATCGGCGTGTAATACCACAGCACGAAATTTCCGAGCTCGTGCCCGTCAAACAGCTTGTCGATTTGCTCGCGGATTAAATTTTCGGCGTTTCCGTCGGCGGCTTCGGCGTGGTTCAGATGCGGCACGACGACAAACAGTTTGTCCTCGCGCGGACTGACGTCGAGGCGCGACGGCTCGTCCGTGAAAATCGGTTCTTCGATGAAAAAGACGCGACGCTCGCGGGCAAAACGGCTCAATAAATGCTGCGGTCGCTGGTAGACGAAATCCCAGCGCAGATGCGAGAGGCAAACCAAATCGTAATTCGGAATTTCTGGCGTTTCGGCTAAATTATCTGTCAAAAAATCGTTCCCTTTGTTCATTCCTGTTTTAAAAATAGCTTTCCGAAAATTACCCGGAAGACAAAATATCTTATAAATTATAAGTAAATTCAGTTTATCATTTCGCCGCGCAAATTGTATGTTCGCTAACGGACATAAATTAAATTTTTATGTTTATTATACAGCGAAACAAGGGATGAGGGATGAAGGATGAGGGATGAAAAGTTTTGAATTTTGAGTTTTAAATTTTGAATGATTCAAATAATTACAAATTTAAAATTCAAATAATTACAAATTCAAAATTACAAATTTAAAACTTGAAATTCTCTTTATTCATCCCTCATCCCTCATCCTTCATCCTTCAATGCACGGCAGACTGCAAATATTCTTTCGTCGCCTGGTAGCATTCGCAGGCTGAGGCTTCGAGCCGCTGGCGGTCGCGAATTTTGATGCAGCCCCGAGCGTAATCGATAATGCCGTTTTCCTTGAGCGACTGCGCCAGATTCGTGACGGTCGGGCGATTGATGCCGAGACAGACGGCGATTTGTTCCTGCGTCAGGCGCAGGCATTCGTCGTCAGTGCGGTCTTGCAGCATCAAAAGCCATGTGCAGAAACGCGCTTCGGCGACGTGACGGATATTGCACGAAACGCGCTGCGAAATCTGCGCGATATATTTATTGGCGTAATTCAAAAGCAGAAACTGCAGGCTCGGGTTTTGCAGAAATTCTTCTTTGAGCACAGCGGTTTTAATGCGGAAAACTTTTCCGGCGGTCATCACCTGCGTCCAGAAAGGCGACGGCGTCGCGCCGAAAACGGCGTTCAGTCCGACCATGCCTTCTTTGCCGACCATGATAATCTCCGCCGTGCTGCCGTCGGCAAAACCCTGAAACTGCGAAACCGCGACGTCTTCGGGAAAATAAACGTAATTTATATTTTCGCCCGGCTGATTCAGCTCTTCGCCGCTCGACAGCGAGACGGTTTCCAGATACGGCGAAAGACGCGTGAAATCGCCGTCCGTCAGAGAGCTCAGCAGTTGATTGGAAAATGATTTTTCGATTTTGTACGTCTCCGGCGCGTGTTGCCCGCCGCGTCTTTTCACCAGCCTGCCGCTCAGCGCGCGGCGGCGATTGAGTACGTCTCTGTTCTGAAGTTTCGGAAGTGAAGCTTTATACGCAAAACCGTTTTTATTATTGGCTTCACCGGTTACTAATTTTTTTATGGTCATGATCCCTCCCTGCCTTGAAAAAAAAATAATCGCTTTGACGCGCGGCAACCGGCGAAAGCCGATTTGACCGGCGCGCGTTTCGCGCAAGCTAATCGCTCAATTTATATGTCGTCTCCATGTTTTTAAAATATCTGCCGAGCATCGTTTCCAGTTCTTTAAAATCAATCGGCTTCACCAGATATTCGTTTCCGCCGCTGGCGAGCGCCGAAAGGCGAAAGCCGGTCTGCGCGTAGCCGGAAATGAAAACGACGGGCATCGCCTCCGGCGAGGCGAATTCGCGGATGCGCCGCGTCGCTTCCATACCGTCAACGACCGGAATCGCGATGTCCATCAAAATCAGATTCGGCATTTCGCTTTTTGCCAGACGAACAGCATCTTCGCCGTTATTCGCTTCGATAACGCGATAGCTCCAGAGCTCCAACAGAGTGCGGAGCATAGCACAGCTGTCCGCGTTGTCTTCGACCAGTAAAATTAATTGCCGATTGACATTCGCCGGTTGAGGAGCGGAATGATGTTCGAAAAGGTTATGCCCTTCATTTGAGAGTTGTGAATTTTGTGCCTGGGAGAACATATTTAAAAAAGCCCGTATTTCTTAATTTAATAATCACGCACAGAAACATCTGGTTTTAAAAGAGGGAAATAAAAGAATTTGAGTTAATTCCTTTATTTCCTCTCAAACAACTTTCTTGTCCAGCTTATAGCGTTAAAAAGACAGTTTCATTAACGCCAAACCAACCCCTTGAACGATAATCAGATCGTGTAGCTATTATTTATCTCACACTGAAAGGCGAGTTTATATCAGGAAGATAAGAAATATAAATAGGGATTTTCCCTAATAAGGCAGGGGAAAGTACTGAGTGCTGAGTACTGAGTACTGAGTTTTAAATTAAAATCAAACACTCAGTACTCAGTACTCAGCACTCAGTACTTTTTTAGTTGTCTTGCAGCCAGCCTTGCAGAATGGCGTAGCGGACGATGTCGATGCGGCTGCGCATATCCATTTTCTGCATGGCGTTGGCTTTGTGCGCTTCGACGGTCTTGACGGAGATGTCCATTCGCGCGCCGATTTCCTTGTTGCTGTAGCCCCACGCAATCAGGCGCAGAACTTCGGCTTCGCGGTCGGTCAAATCGCTTCTTTTTTCGCCGCGTCGGGAAGCGGCGCGGCTGGCATAGCCGCCCATAACCTTGTTCGTCAAAGCCGGGTCGAGATAGCTTTTGCCTTCGCTGACGGCGTGGATGGCGCGAATCAGCTCGGTCGGCGCGCTTTGTTTTAAAACGTAGCCGGATGCGCCCGCCTGTATCAGCTGTTGGAGATAAGCGTCGTCG
>DASVWG010000284.1:0-9372 GCA_036389695.1 Pyrinomonadaceae bacterium | reverse complement strand
GATGAATTTAAAAAAGGCAGGAAACCGTCCCCGGACAGAGAAATCCCGCCGCCCGATTATAGTTTTCTCGCTTCTCTTTGCAATCGGGGCAAGCAAAAGGAAGAGCTGAAAGGCATTTTGGATTTAAAGAATAAAGCAGGCGTTAAGGAGGTCGAGAAGGAACAAAAGAAAAATCGCTTTGCCTGTATCATTCACGGCAAAATGGAGGAAGATTTAATCGGCTACAAAAAACGGCTGGAAAAAAGTGAAATTAACAAAATTCTCAAAACCGGGCGCAAAGGAAAAATCTGGCTCATAGATATTCCGGCTCCGAAAGAGCAGTCCGACCGCGACAACCTGGCTTATTATTTTGAAAAAACCTTGATGCGGGAAGTTTATAAAGGGAAGGAAAACAAGAACTTATCGGATGTCTTCGAGAAGCTGCAAAGGTATAAAGCGCCGGTTATGATTTGCTACAACTTCCGGACCGACCATCTGAGAGTGGTGCAGCAAAAGAAATCTTTTTTTAATTTTTGGAATCGCTGGAAAACCAGGCAGTCGTCCGATGAGCTGCGACCACAAATTATCGAACCGTTTTTCGAGTATTGGAACAGCGTCGCTCTGGGAAATTCGGCGCCGCTTATCACCTGTGTTTTCTTTAGATACGATAATCAGCTGGAAGGTGACGAAAAACTCAACCAGGAAACGCAGGCTTATCTGGAAAAGCTGGAGTTTGCCAACTATCCGAATATGCGCGGAAATACTTTAACAAAACTGCCTCCGATTGCGCGCGAGGATGTCGATACATGGGTCGAGGAAGAAAAAATATATAATAATCCCTGCCGCCATAATTCAAAGGAATTTTGTGATGAGTGCATCTGGAAATTTGGCAACGCGGTGGATAAATTATATGAAAATCCCGCGACCGAGGACAGAGTGGTTTATAAATACACGCAGGAGAATATTGACGTCAGAATCCGAATGCGCACCTTAAGGTCGTCTCTTGCCGAAAAATTAAAAGAGATAATTGCCCGCACCGAATCAACAGTTTTTAAAAATCAAGCCGGCTGAAACAGGCAAACAAAATAAAGATATGTCATTTCCCTATTATCTGGAGCAGAGAGAAAAACCGGAAGATAAAGTTCCGGATGATTTGAGTATCAAGCGACAGGCTGATATGGACGATGCAACCGGCTATCGTCCCGGAAAAGGCTTGACGAATGCGGTCAATGTCGCTTTACTGCTCGGACAGCCTTTACTTTTAACGGGCGAGCCGGGCACCGGTAAAACTCAGCTTGCCCATAGTCTTAGCTGGCAGCTCGGTTTTAAAAAACCGTCGCCGCTCATCTTCGAGACTAAATCAACCAGCACGGCGCGCGACCTTTTTTACAGTTACGACACTATCGGACGTTTTCATGCCGCCCAGTTAGCTAAGCTAAAAGACGAACAGGGACAGCCTTTCAAAGATAAGCCGGAAGATTTTATTGTTTATAATGCGCTCGGCGCAGCTATCTTACTGGCTGCGCCATACGAGGAAGCCAGAAAGTTTCTGCCTGAACGAAATTCCGAAAACGGCGATTTCGCCAACGATTTTCTCGCATCGGCGGACAAGGCATGGCAGCGCCGGTCGGTAGTCTTAATTGACGAGATTGATAAGGCTCCCAGAGATTTTCCCAACGACATTCTAAACGAAATCGAGAACATGTATTTTCGCGTCGCCGAGCTCGGCAACCAAAAAATTAAAGCCGACGAGCAATTTCGTCCGGTTGTGATTTTGACCAGCAATTCGGAAAAAAATCTGCCGGATGCTTTTCTGCGGCGCTGCGTTTATTACAATATCGCCTTTCCTGAAATTGACGAAATGAAAAATATTGTCGCCAAACGTTTGGAAAGCAAGAATCATTATGAAGAAACCGGATTCGGCAATCAGGGAAAATGGATTGATGACGCGCTTGAATTGTTTTACGAAATTCGCGACGCCGAGCTTTTACTCGTCAAGAAGCCGGCAACGGCGGAGCTTCTCGGGTGGTTAACCGCTATCCGCCGCCTCTGCGCGCATTACATCATTCGCGCCCAGGATTTAAAAAGCAAGCAAGGCGTTGAAAAAGTCATTCTTCCGACACTCGGAGTCTTAATCAAAAATGAAGGTGATATGACGCCGGCGACTGAGATAGTGAACCGATGGGCGGAATAAATAAAAGCAATCAAATTACCGAATTACACTACCTGAAAGAGCAAATCGAATGGTTCGATAATTTACTGGAATTTATTTATAAATTGCGTGCTCTCGGTTTTCGCGCCAGCCTGCCGCAGGTTGCCGCTGCTCAGCAGCTGCTTGTTACGCTCGCCGCCACCGGACGAATCGAGGATGATTTCAGGAATTTGAAATCCTATCTGGCGCCTCTTTTTTGTTTTTCCGCTGACGACCAGCAGCGGTTTTATCATCTTTTTGACGAATGGCTGGAAAATCAGCCGCTGCCAAGCGCGCAAACGGTAAAAACTCCCGCCATAGCCGAGCCTGAAATCATTAAAAATCAGGTTCAGACGCCGGTTGACCTGCCTCCCAAAAAAGAGCCGAAAAAAAAAGCTGCCTGGTGGCGCAGCCAGAATGTAATCGCCGTTATATCTTTATTAATATTTCTGGGCGCCGCCGCGCTGATTGGAATTTTTTTGGCACCGTCGCAAAAAAATTTCACGGTCTTCGGCATCGTGCGCGACGAGAATTCACAGCAGACGATTTCCGGCGCGAAAATCAATTTCGAAAATCAAACCCGGGAGAGCGACGCGGACGGAAAATTTGCTTTCGATTATCAATCAAAAGCCGGTCAAAGTCACGAGCTTTTAGTCAGCCGCGCCGATTACGAATCTCTGAGGGTTATCTTCGAGACCGATGAAAGCTCTGCCCTGCTGGAAATTCGACTGAAGCGGACGAAGCCTCCGATTCAAACGGACAGCCCAACGCCGCCGCCGCCGCCGCCGACGCCCGCACAGCAGCTTTCGGAATACGAAATTATTTATTCGTGGCTGTTGATTTTCGCGGCGGCGCTGCCTTTTCTCGTTTTTGGTTTGTGGCTGCTGTGGCGAATATTATGGCGCAAATACATCGAAAGATGGCGCGACCGGAACAAACCGGATTTAAGAAAAATTAAAGTCGAGCAAAAAGACAACAAACTTTATCGCCAGCCGGAATTTTTGCGTGTCGCCCGCGAGCTCAGACGCCACCGGCGAATTAAGTCGAACGTTCTCGAACCGGCTTTGACAATCGAGGCGACGCTTCGCGCCGGCAATTTTTTTACTCCTGTTTACGGCGTCCGCCATCTTTCGCCCGAATATCTGGTTTTAATCGACCGTTTGAGCTACACCGACCAAAACGCGCACCTGACCGATGAAATCGTCAACCGCCTGAAAAAACAAGGTGTTTTCGTTGACCGCTTTTTTTTCGAGGGCGACCCGCGAGCCAGCTGGCGCGAAGGTAAAGATAATAAATTTTACGATTTAAGCGAGCTTGCGGCGCAGTTTCCCGACCATCGCCTGCTGATTTTCAGCGATGGCGACGAGATGATTGACCGGTCTACGAATCGCCCGCAGCCCTGGCTCGACGAACTCCTCGCCTGGGACATCCGTCTGCTGCTGACGACGAACGCCGCGCACAGTTTTAATGAATGGCTGCTGAACCATTTCGGCTTGCCGGTCTTGCGCGCCCAGCAAAAAGAGCTGAAGCACCTGCTCGAAATTATTAATGCCGGCGAGCTGCCGCGCAAAAGAAAATCTGCCGAAAACGGCGACGGAAAAACAAATTATCCTCCGAGCCTGCGCGAAGGCTTCGATGAATGGTGGATGGACTCGCTCGACCCGGACTGGAAAATAAGAAAACGAGAGCGAACGCTGAAACGATTGAAAAGAAAATTACGGTGGAGCAGATTTTTCGAATTATTTCGCAAAAATCAATCG
The DNA here is from genome assembly GCA_036389695.1 of Pyrinomonadaceae bacterium. Lineage (GTDB taxonomy): Bacteria > Acidobacteriota > Blastocatellia > Pyrinomonadales > Pyrinomonadaceae > JALZHR01. The sequence continues at coordinate 5,442 of DASVWG010000284.1, read as the reverse complement.
GAAAAGCTTGCCGGGCGGATTCGGCGCACGCAGGTCACAGAGTTTGAGAAAGCTGAAATGCTCAGAATCGAGCTGCGTTATTATCTCGGCGCGACCGGTTATGAACTACTCTGCGCCAGCGCCGTTTATCCTGAAATGCTCTGGGATTTGACGTTTTATATGGCGCACCGGATTGTTGACGCGCCAAAGCGCGAGGCAGTTCTCGAAGCACTCGTCTGCCTGCCGTGGTTTCGATACGGCAAAATGCCCGATTGGCTGCGAAATCGTCTGCTCGCCAGCCTGCCGCCCGACCGCGAAATTCAGATTCGGCGGGAATTAGAGCAGCTTTTGATAAGTTATCTGCAAAACCCGAAGCGCGGTTTCCAGCTTGAGATTGCTCCGCAAAAGCCTTCGAAAGGCGTTTTAAATAAATTATCAAAGCGGATAAAAGAGTGGTTTCGAAGAAAACGTTTCTACGAGCTCATTAAAGCGGAACGGAAAGATAGTCCGCTGCGAGATTATGTTTTTCTCAATTTCTTCTCAGGCGGCAGATTGTCGATCGCGCTGCCGCGCCGCTTGAACCGCGCCTTGCTCTACGGCAAAGACCTGACCAGAAACTGGCTGGATAAATTTTTTAATCTGGCAAAGCATTTCACGATAGCATTTTTTAATTTTATACGGCGCTTTTATCGGCGCGGCAATCCGCTTCTCGGCTTATCTTTTTCAAAAGCTTTATCTATTCCGCTGGCGGCGGCAATATTCGGGATTTTCATATTATTTTTGCCGGCTTCGATTTGGCTCGTCGCCGGTTTTCCCGACCGGGTAGCGGAAAATTTACCGGCAGTCAATCTTGGAATCGAGCCGCCGTTTGAAATTCCGACGCCTTCGCCAACTGTTACTCCGATGCCTTCGCCAAGCGTCCCGGCAACGCCTTCGCCGAGCGTTTCGCCGACGCCTGCATCTCCGACGCCCGCGTCGCCGACGCCTGCCTCTCCAACGCCCGTATCTCCGACGCCGACATTAACCGCAACACGTACGCCAGCAACGGTCGTCGTTACGCCGACCGTTACAGTGAGCGTTTCGCCAACGCCGAGAACACCGGTAATTACACCAACCCCATCAACAACGATAGCCGCGCCAATCGTTACCGTTACGCCCACTCCTTTGACGCCGACTCCTTCGACGCCCACTTCATTACCGAAGACTCCGCCGGAGCGAACGTGCCCTAGAGTGAGCTTAACCGCTTCGCAATCTTCAATTACACAAGGTGAAAGCGTTAGACTTAATGCAAAAGTCGATTCAGGAAGCCCTGACGATTTGACGTTCAGTTACACAGTTTCTGCCGGAAGGATTATCGGTCAGGGCACCCCGAACGTTAATTGGGATTTGAGCGGCGTTCGCCCCGGCACTTATACGGCGACGCTGGCGGTTGACACCCAAAACTCGAGTTGCGGTACAACGACGGATACAATAACAATTGAAGTTAGTCATGATACAACAGAAAAGTCATCAATATTTGACCAGTATCCGACGAAGTCACCTTCAGAGGAGGAACAAGCCAGACTTGACAATTACTTTGTTGCATTGAGAAATGATCCGACAGCTACCGGTTATATTATCGTTTCCGGTAGTGCAAGTGAAGTTAACAGCAAGCTCAAAAACATTAGAAATTATATAAATTCACGTAAGTTTGACGCCTCGCGTATAACCTTAGTCAATGGCGGAGCGTCCAGAAATGCTACGATCCAATTATGGATTGTTCCCGCCGGCGCTGCGCCGCCGCGATAAAAAGGAAAAATTTATTGATTCATTCTTCGAATTATTTCTTTTAGCTCGAGAGCGACATTATAAAACGCTTCTTCCATATCATCCCATCGGCTGACAGGAATTTCATTTCGCGGCAGAGGCTGAAGACCGCCGAAGGAAGTGAGACGCCAATCGCAGGCGCGCAAAATAATCGGGATGACGCGCACGCCTTCGGTGCGGCGGCGCTGCATCGCCCGTTCGACCTCGATGTTGTATTTGTCCGAAGCGATAAAACGCGCGCTGACCAGCAATAAAATAATCTGCGCTTCATTCAGATTTTTCAAAATAACGGCTTCGCGTTCTTCCGCCAGTTCCATTTTCCGGTCGTGCCAGGTGCTGATAATGCCTTGTCTTTGCAATGACTCTAATTGGTATTCCAGTTCCTGCCGCAGCTGCTCGTCTCTGTCAACATAGGAGATAAAAATTTTGACGGCATCTTCTTTATTGTCAACAGGCTTTTTCGCTGTTTCCGGTAAAGATACGGTTTGTTTATGCACATACAGAGTCGGGGCGCGCTCTGCATCCAAATCGGATAAGTTTTTCGATGTTCGGGCAAACTTAAAAGCCTCTTGAATTATCCAGCCGGTTCCGAGAGCTTTGTAAAATTCAGAGGCAAATTGCAGAACGGCTTCCTCTTTGATTACACCTTCCATTCCAACCACATACGGAATGCCTGCGCTAAGCTCTGCCGCCAGACTGCCTGTGTAAGAAGCGTTCAGCAAAACGCATTCGACCTTCTCTTTAAAAGGCTTAAATAAATTCAGTAGTGTTTCAGCCATCGCCGGGTCTTGGATGCCCAAACTATGGCTCGAAAAATGGACGATATGCGGCGTATCTTCAAGCAAGGCGCGGCGCAAATCTTCGATTTGCGCTGCCGAACAATATTTTAATTCAAATTTATCTCCGAGCCGCGTTTGACTGAATAATTTGTTTATTTCCTGCGCTTTTTTGTCTGGATTTAAAGTGTCGGCATTGGAATCGATATTCACAAATAAAATTTTTTTCTTTTCCATTTCGAAACTCTATTATGAAAATATTTTCTGAGCAAATTATCTATTCAAAAGTTTTACCCGCTTTTGATTAACAGTTGAAATAAAAAATGCGCGCTGCGGCGACGCGTATTAAAAATCCATCATATTATTAGTAAAAAATGATGTGATGTGCTTTACATCATAAGACCAATGTGATTATTTTAAAAACATTCCTAAACTGAAATCAAAATTCAGCTATTGCATATAATAAACAAGTTATGACAAAAGAATCAGACTCGTTTCCCGGCGAAAAGCCAATCGAAATTTTTATCTCATATTCGCACCGCGACGAAAATCTGAAAGATGATTTAATTGCTCATCTGATGCCGATGCTCTACGAAGGATTAATTGAGATTTGGCAGGATCGGGATATTGACTTGGCTAAAGAATGGGGAAAAGAAATCGACATCCACGTAAACACCGCCGAAATTATTTTATTGCTGATCAGCCCGCGATTTATCGCGTCTCAATACTGTTACGGTATAGAAATGAAGCGCGCAATGGAGCGTCACGAAACGGGAGAGGCGCGCGTGATTCCAGTAATCCTGAGCCACTGCGACTTTGGAAATCTTCCATTTGCGAAACTGAATGCCGCACCTAAAGACGCTATACCCATTCTCGACAAGAGATGGGGCAGCACGGACGAGGCATTGTGTGACGTAGCGGTTAAAATCAGACGCCTGGTCAATAAAATGAGGTCTGAAAAGCAATAAGCCGCATCCGGAGATGTGTATGCAAATTCATTTACTAAAATTAACTTAAGCTGATTAAACTCGAGCTGCCGGAAAATTTCATTTTATGCGCTGAAAATAGCAGAAATTTTCGCTTTATGCGCAGCATTTTTTTCACTTTATGCGCAATTTTATTTTCAAAGTTATTGATTTTATTAAAATGCGTTTTTCAGTTTATGCGCAATCTCACAACCAGTCCGGGGCATATTTTCGATTACTTTTTCGGACAGACTTTTGAATTTCTCCGTCCGGGGAATCCACGTGCCCGTTTGCAGAATTTTTAATATTCTCCTGAGAGAACGAACAAAGACGAATTTATTTAATTTAGTCTGAAGTTTTTATTATTTTTTTTCCGGATGTGGGCGGAGCGTCTTGAATTTCTTGCAATTTATTTATACTCTCCATATATTAAATTTGTGGCAGTGATTCGACAAAGAGAGAGAAGATTGCACTTCAGAATCAAGCTTTATTCAATCCTGCATTAAAGCGCAAAGTCTGCCGGAGTTATCAGCAAACTTAGTTATGCCGGGCAGACAGCCGCCTTTGGAATTGGAAGAATAATAAACGTTTGTTCTAATAAGCGTTGGATTCCGACGCTCTTTGCCGTTAAATACTTCAGGCGGCAGATTTTGTTACCGGCGACCGTTCAGAAACGGCTTGCCGCAAATTACGGGATGAAGTTTTCCCAGCCTTTCCGATAAACACACCGCTTTTTTGACTTTCGGGAGACGTATTCAGACGGTTATGCCTTCCGAACAGCGAATGGGCGCCCGTGAAACGGCGCACAGCAAGCGGCAGAGCAACACTTTACGCAGTGTTTAGCGCCATTTGGGCGATAAAACACTGTCGTTTTCAAAGCGCGAAATATGTTTGTTTTTATTTCCGCCTCGCAATACTAACGAGCTGGCTCTCGCTTTGCATCGAGCCACGATTAAATTTGTTTTGCTTTTCTAACTCCGGTGGTGCCCTCAACCTGGATGAACGGCAATTAGGGCATTAGCGGACAATCAGTACATTCACAATTAAGCAATCGTATGATTCCTTGCTCTGCAAGGTGTCTCTTTAAAGAAGTCTTATGACTGATGAGAAAACCGCTAATAATAGTCTTAATGTATCCGTGTATTCTAATTTGGATGAAATCGTCGCGACGATGGGAGAAGACGTCGCCGATGGTTTCAAGTGGGGTTCTATCCGAGTTCGTTCCTGGCGCACGCCGCCGAATTGGTCTTTCAGCGACTGGTGCGATGAGATTCTGGCGGCAGCCATCTCTTCGGCGTGGCAGGCGAAGCAGGATTTTGACCCGTCGCGCGGCGTTCCGCTCGCCGAGTTCGTCAGCTCCCGCATCAAGGCGCGCGCGCTGACGCGCTACCGCCAGGAGTGGCGATTTGCTTTGGGCATAGTGTTGTCGGACGCGGAAGTTATCGAGAGACTTATCGACGCCAATCCGACCACGCCTTCTTCCCGCGCCGCTTTGGAATCTCTCGCGCGGGCGCTCGAACAGATTCCGGCGCTGGAGCGTTGGGTCATCGAGCAAATCTTCTGGCAACACCGTACGGAAGCCGACATCGCCGCCGAGCTGCAAATCAGCCAGCCAGCCGTCAATAAACGCAAACGAGCCGCGCTTCTGCATTTGCGCGCTCTTTTGTAAAGCCCGAAAATTTTTTTTTAACGGCTGGTTATAAATTGATGTCGTCACGGCAATTAATGTAGTTGCAACATATCCTGAAAGTAACTCTGAGAGATATTGCTTCGTCGGGACTTTTGTTAACAGCCTCGCGATTGCTCGCGGGGAAGATGGTCAAATATGTCTTAAGTCCCTCTGGGACCGAGAAAAACCCGACACCCAAACCCAACGTCGAATCGCAACACGCTAAGGTTATCTCCGACGGGGCGAA
>DASVWG010000283.1:0-21748 GCA_036389695.1 Pyrinomonadaceae bacterium | reverse complement strand
TGCCGTCTTGCCGCTCGGCAACAGCGGCGGCGACGACGAGATGGATTATCTCTGCGAAGGCATCAGCGAATCGCTTATCAACAATCTTTCGCAGCTTTCGGACGTGAAAGTCATCGCCCGCAGCTCTTCGTTCAAATACAAACACAACGCCGAAAATACGCGCGAAATCGCCAAGACTTTAAGCGTCGCCACTATCTTGACGGGCTGGATTATGCGGCGCGGCGAAAATCTGCAAATCAGCGTCGAATTGATAAACGCCCGCGACAACACGCAAATCTGGGGCGAGCAATACAGCCGCCGCGCCGACGACCTGCTGGCGATTCAGAGCGAAATTTCGCGCGAGATTGCCGACAAGCTTCATCCGCGCCTGACCTTAAGCGAGCAGAAACAACTCGTCCGCCACGAAACGAAAAACACGGTCGCCTACGAGCTTTTGTTAAAGGGGCGTTTTTATCGCGCGAAGGGCGGAACGGAAAGCCGCAGGCGCGCGGTCGAATATTTTAACGAAGCAATCTCGGTCGACCCGAATTACGCGCTCGCTTACGCCGAGCTTTCTTTTACTTACCGGATTCTGGTCGGCAGCGGCTCGCTCGACCCTTCGGAATTTACGCCGAAAGCCGAAGCGGCGGCTTTGAAAGCGCTGGAGCTGGACGAAACGCTGGCGGACGCGCATTTCGCGCTCGCCTCTCTGAAAATGAACGCTTGGGAATGGTCTGCCGCCGAGCTCGAATTCAAACGCGCCATCGAGCTGAATCCGAACCTCGCCCGCGCCTACATCGGTTATTCCAATTATCTGAGCCGGATGAAACGTCACGACGAAGCCGTCACGGAAATTCGCCGCGCCAAAGAGCTCGACCCGCTTTCGACCATCATCAACGGAAATTACGGCTTGGTTCTGCACTTTGCCGGACGCTACGACGAAGCGATAAAAGTTTTGCGGGAAACGCTGGAATTCGACCCGAATTTTTCTTTCGCGTATCTTTATCTCGGCTATAACTACGCGGCGAGCGGAATGTACGCCGAAGCCATCGAGGCTTATCGGAAAGCCTACAGCCTCGGGCACGAAACGCCGAGCAATAAAATTTATCTCGGCGCGGCTTACGCCGGAGCGGGCGAGCGCGAAAAAGCGGAAGCCATTCTGAGCGAACTGGAAGCCAGCGAAAGCTACGTTTCGCCCGCCGAGCTAGCCGTTCTCTACACTGCCCTGGAAATGCGCGAAAAAGCTTTCGCCGCGCTCGAAAAAGCGTTTACTTTGCACGATTTGCAGTTGCAGTATCTCGCGACCGACCCGGCAATCAAAAGCCTGCGCGACGACGCGCGCTTTACGAATTTGCTGCAAAAAATCGGACTACCGCAGTAAAAACGAGACCGTCAAAATAGATTGTAGGGGCACGCCCGCGTGCCCGCCCAATGAGCGCGTCAGCGCGAAAAAAAGATTAGCCACGAAAGAACACAGAGAGCACAGAGAAAAGATAATCATTATCTCTCTGTGAACTCTGTGTTCTCTGTGGCTAGAATTCTTTCGCTGTCGCTCATTGGGCAGGCACAAGACCTGCCCCTACAATTTTTGTTGCGAGCATCTTTAATTTTATCAAGCAGTAACAGTCAACAAGATTTTTCACTTTTTCACTCTTTCGATTCCAGCAAGCGGCAATTTAGTTTTTTCGCCAGACCCGCGCCGCCCCAGTTCATAATCACGTTGTGATTCCAGCGAAAAAACGGCTTCGCCAGCGGCGCGATGAGGTTCATCCACGATTTTGTCGTGCGGACTTTCCAATCGTAGCGAACGCGGGTCGTGTTTTCGTCTTCGGCGGTCAAAGTCCATATTCCGAAGCCTTCCAATTCGCCGAAAGCGCGGGCTTCGATTAATTTCAGATGCTCGATGCGTGTGATTTCCGAATCGAACGCGAGCGTGTAAGGCAGCGCGCTTTTCCATGTCGAGCGCACGATTTTACCGCGCCCGTCGGCGTCGCCCGCTTTTAATTGCTCGACTTTCAAAACGCCGCGCCACCACTCGTGCCAGCGCCCGGAATCTTTGATTTGTTCCCAGACTTTTTCCGGCGGCGCGTCAAATCGCCAGACGGTCGTAAATTCGTAGTATTCAGCCATAATTTTTAACGATGAACGCGGAACGATGAACGATGAATAAAGAATTTGAGACGTAGAAATTGCAATTCCGCGTTCATCGTTCATCATTCATCGTTTAAAAAAAGCGGATAGCTAAACTACCCGCTTTTGCTCGTTCATTTTCGCCGTAAAACTATTTCGTCGGCTTCGTCTGATTGGATTCGGTTTTGGCAAAATATCCTTGCCGGTGCGTTAATTTGACTTTCTGTTTGGCTAATTCCGTATTGGCGACCTGAATCTCGATTTTGCGAAAAGTGCCGTCGCGTTTTTGATTCGAAGGCTCGTAGGCAATCAGGTATTGCGAGCGCATTTCAATCTGAATCTGCGTGAAAGCCTTGCGCAAATCCGATTCGTCTCTCGGAAAGAAAGCGAGTCCGCCGGTGCGCTCCGAGATTTTTCGCAGTAAAGATTCGTCGACGCCGCCGTAAAAATCGTCGCCGATGCCGATGCTGTAAATAATCGCGTCGTGTTTTATCGCCTGATTGACGGCGTCTTCCAGCTTTTTACTGCCGAAAGTGTTGACGCCGTCGCTCATCAAAATAATCACGCGGCGCGTTCTGTCGGGCGCTTTCGACAAAACTTCGCCGGAAGTCACCCAGAGCGCGTCCCAAATCGCCGTCGAGCCGGCAATCTGCTGGCTTCTGCCCGAAATCGGCGGCGTTCCAATCAGCACGCCGTTCAAGGTTCCGGCGGCGGGCACGAATTCGACGCGGTCAATTGCGCGGCGCAGGCGCTGAACGTTGCCGGTCAAATCCTGTTCGAGCGTGGTTTCGCCCGTAAAAGAAAGCACCGCGACTTCGTCTTTTTCAGGTCTGACGACCGATTCGACAAATGATTTCGCCGCGTCTTTTTCTTCGGGCAAAGTGCGCTGCTGCGATTGGCTGGTGTCAATCACGACGGCGATGGAAAGCGGCAAATCCGTCTGGCGCGCAAAGGTAAAAATTTCCTGCGGCTGACCGTCTTCCATGATTTTGATGTCTTCTTTTTTCAGATTGGTCAGCAGACGGCGGTCTTTATCCTGCGCGGTGAAAAGCACGTTGACCAGCTCGGTGTCGATTTTAATCGTCTCGTCGTCTTCTGGAATCGCTTCCGGCGTCACCGTCGGCGACGGCGCAGACTGCTTTTGCGGCGTTTGCTGCTGCTGCGCGGCGGAAAAATTCCAGCCGAACAAAGCCGCCGCGACAAACAACAAGCCGATTGACAAAACCGCTAAATTTTTACTTCCTGACATTTCTTTCTCCAGTAAGTTGACTGAGTTGTGAGTTGACTGAAGTTGACTGAGTTAAAAACTTTCTTTAACTAGCTAAACTCGGTCAACTTCAGTCAACTCAGTCAACTTTTTTTCAATCCGTCATTAATCGCCCGGTATTCGGTCTTCGTGCGGATTTTGTAATCGTCCGCTTTTTGTTTATCCGTGAAACGCACTTCGATTTTACGTTTGCGGTTGTCGTATTCCTGATTTGCCGGGCGATAAGTGACGATATATTGACCGCGAAATTCTTTCGCCACCTTGTCCAGCGCTCTTTCGAGCGCGAGCATATCGCCGGAATAGAAGGCTTCGCCGCCGGTCTCGCGGCACAGACGGTCGAGCAGTTTATCGCCTTCGTCCTTGACCGTTCCGGCATCGACGCCCGGCACGCTGCCCAAAAATCCGGACTTCGTTGAGATGGCGAAAATCGTCGTTTCGGTTCGCTGGGCGATGTCAATCGCGTCCTCGATGTTGGCGCGGCTAAACGTGTCGTCGCCGTCGGTGATGATGACAATCACGCGTCTGCCCGGCGCGTTGCGCAGCTTTTCATCCGCAAATTGCCAGATGGCGTCGTAAAGCGCGGTCTGCGAGCCGGTCTTTTTTACGCTGTCGACGGCTTTACCGAGCGTATCCAGCTTGTCGGTAAAGTCCTGCAGCAGATTGATTTCGTGGTCGAAAGTCATAAACGCGGCTTTGTCTTTGCGAATGCGCGTCACGGTGTAGATAAAATTTTTCGCCGCTTCTTTCGAGAATCTGATTTTTCCGGCGGTCGAAGGCGAAGTGTCCATCAAAATGCCGATATACAAATCCGACGGATTAAGCCGCTCATCCCGGAAAAACGTGACTTCCTGCCGGACGCCGTCTTCAAAAACCTCAAAATCCTCTTTCTTTAAACCCGTGACGAGATTTTTCTTTTTATCTTTCACGGTGACGGGCAGCCGAACCTCAAACGTTCTGACCTGTCCGCCGGCGTCGTCGCGCGGCGGAGGCGTCGGGCTGGTGCGCGGCGTCTGCGCCGCTGCGCTCAGGACAAAACTTAAAACGAGACTTAAGAATCCAAAAAAACGAGCCAGATTTTTCATAATTTATTACGGAGTATTTACAGTAGCTCAACACGTTTCGATGCCCCACAGCGCCGCCCGTGTTGCCCAAATGCAAATTTTGAGTATAACAAAAGTGTTCGTCAACCGTTAATCATTAATCGTCAACAGAAAGATTCAAATGATTCACGATTCTTGAGTGACGATTGACGATTGACGATTCACGATTTACGATTAACGATTCACGAACACTTTATGAATCCGAACATCTTCAGGGAATACGACATTCGCGGCATCGTCGGCGAGCATTTGACCGACGAAACCGTCTCGCTTTTAGCCGCGTCAATCGGCACTTTTTTTCGCCGGAACAACGCCGGGCGCATCGCTCTCGGCTTCGACGCGCGCGAAAGCTCGCCGCGTTTTCGGGATTTATTCGTCGCGGGTTTAAACGCGACCGGCTGCGATGTCGTGGACATCGGCAGAGTTCCGACGCCGGTTTTGTATTTCGCGGTTTTTACCCGCGCAGTCGACGGCGGCGTGATGATTACCGGCTCGCACAATCCGCCCGACCACAACGGTTTTAAAATTTGTCTCGGGCGTGACGCGCTGTTCGGCTCGCAGATTCAGGAAATTAGAGAAATCGCTTTTGCCGGAAATTTTGCGAAGGGCGCGGGCAAAGTTGAATCTATCGAAATTCTGGAAGATTATGAGCGCGAAATTTTGGCGCGCGTCTCGCTCGGCGATAAAAAATTAAAAGCGGTCGTCGACGCCGGAAACGGGATGGGCGGCGTGACGGCGGTGCCGATTTATAAAGCGCTCGGCGTCGAATTAATCGAGCTTTTCACCGAGCCGGATTCGAGTTTTCCGAATCATCATCCCGACCCGACCGTCGTCGAAAATCTGCTCGATACGATTGAAGCCGTCAAACGAAGCGGCGCGGATCTGGGCATCGCTTTTGACGGCGACGGCGACCGCATCGGCTTGACGGACGAAACCGGACGCATCATCTGGGGCGACGAATTGATGGTTTTGCTGTCGCGCTCGGTTTTAAAGGAAAACCCGCAGGCGACGATTATCGCCGAAGTAAAATGCTCGCAAAATTTGTTTGCCGACATCGCGGCGCGCGGCGGCAACGCGCTGATGTGGAAAGCGGGACATTCTTTAATCAAGTCGAAAATGAAGGAAACCGGCGCGGTTCTGGCGGGCGAAATGAGCGGGCATATTTTTTTCGCCGACCGCTTTTACGGCTTCGACGACGCGACTTACGCGGGCGCGCGCGTTCTGGAAATTTTGTCGAAAACCGATTTAAAATTATCGGAGCTTTTAGCGGATTTGCCCGAAACATTCTCGACGCCGGAAATCCGCGTCGATTGCGCGGAAGAAAAAAAATTCATCGTCGTCCGCCAAATCGCCGCAGAATTTTCCAAAACCAATGAAGTCATTACGATTGACGGCGCGAGAATTTTATTTGAAAACGGCTGGGGTTTAGTCCGGGCGTCAAACACGCAGGCGATTCTGGTTTTACGCTTCGAAGCCGATTCGGCAGAAAATCTGCGGGCGATTCGGGAAAAAGTTGAAGCCCGCGTCAATTATTTTATCGGTGTTTAGAAGACAATCGCCAAATAAAAGAAACGATTTTCAGCTTTTTTTTATAAAAGACGAAATTTTTTTTCGCAAAAAACTTTTACGCCCGCGTTCTTCTATTAATTGACAGGACAGAACGGACAACTGGTTATCTTCCCTTGGAAAGGCTCGCCGCACAGGATGCGGCGGGCTTTATTTTTTTCGCCGGTGAAATAATTTAAGCAACCTTGAGCGAAAAGCCGCATCAAAGTCAGTCCTGGAGGTGATAATATGATAATTCATAAACGCACCTCTTACGTGAAAGCGTAAGAGGTAATCAATTAAATTAAACAAAGAAACAGCCCGCCGAATTCGGCGGGCTGTTTCTTTCAATGTATGCTTCCGCTTCAATTTTACCGTTTCAAATTGCTTTTGCTTTCCATTCTCTCCTGCTCATCTTCGCTGTCTGCTGTTTGTTTCGTCTATTTTTTAAATATTTCTGTCACATTTTTCACTGATTCCGACACATATTAGTTAGAGGAAGAAATTAGGCTTCCGATAGTGAAAAGGAGTCAAATATGAAAACGAGAAAGAGAATCGAAAAACTGGCAACGACTAAAAAATCACCCGCCCGTAAACAGAAGAAAACCGCCGCGCCGGTCAAGCCGAGCGAGCCGGGCGATTTAGAGCGCCGATTGGGAAATTATTTTGGACAGATAGAGTTTATCCTGATGAAGATTTTCATTCTGCTGATGCTGCTCTACAAAATGATTGTTTTCGCGGCGGCGCAGATGAGTTAAAGCCGCGGACAACGAGCTTGACGATGCGGCAAAATCGCCGTTTGCTGCATCAAATATTCAGGTTGTTTTTTTAATTCGATTTTTTTTTAGATTTTTGAATTTTTTTTGTCACAAATTTTGGCAAACCGACTCTAAATATATTGAAAGGGAAATTTTTTCTTTGAGGTTAGCGAAAATTAGATTGTCAAGCGGTTTTTGAAAACACAAAACACTATGAATTTTTATTCTTGGACGGCAGCAGACTATGTCAGGCGGGAGTAATAAATTATGCCAGCAAATTGTTTCGATGATTTTATAAACTTGCCTTTAACGGGCGAGCTTTGGATGAATATTATCAGGGAGTATGGTCCGACCGAGGCGCTTAGGAATTTAAACTTCAGATACTCAAGGTGGGTGCGGTCACAGACCTTTCGTTATCTGAAAGATAAGGGTTGTTCTAATGCTTATCCGCATAGTCAGGATGTCTATCAGCAAATTTGGGAAGCGGCTTTAACCGACATAAAGAAATTTCACAGCGGCGCCAAACTGACCGAATATACGAATCCGGAAGGCTGGGTCATAACTATCAGTTACAATTCCTGCAACCAGCATCTGCGGGACTGCCTGACGGACAAGGATTTGCTTGCCGACATCAGCGATGTCGACGAATCAACCTTTTTGCTCCCTTTATTCTCCAACCTGGACATATTTGCCCTGCCCTTCAAAAACAGCCCGATTGAAGCGGAGTTTCATCAAAAAGAACTCCTGAAAATAATCAATCAGTATTTTTATACGCTTAAAACTGAATGGCAAATCGCGCTTAAAATGAGAGCGGAGGGCTATTCGCATAAAGAAATCGCGTTTTGGATGCACATTAGTGAAGCCAACGCACGGCAATTAACACGTCGCGCCACATGGGACATTAGACAATATATTTTAAAACGTACAGGAGAAAAGCGATGAACTTGTGTAATGAAAAAGACAGGTGGGGAGTCAATTTAGACAATTTAGATCATAAGTTGTTTGAATGTCTTCTTGAACATGCGGCAAAGTGCGATGAGTGCGAGGAGCTTTTAATCAACTACGAGGAAGAATTTTTGCCGGTATTGAGAACGGCTCTGCCTGAGCAATTAACAATTACTGCGCCCGCCGCCGATTTGACTTGTACCTGCCACTTGTCACAACTCGTCCGTCTGCGGCTAAAATTGCGCGGGGTTTTGAAGAATTCGAAGTCGATTTTGAATCGGGTTATTTCAAAAGCGTCTGATTATGCCGGAAAAATAAAATCCGAGCTTATACGCGGCGCGGCGCAAATACCACAGTTCGCCTCGATTATTCTGATTATCGCTCTGGCAGGCTTGATGGTTTTAGGTTTGATAGGCACATATAACTGGTTGGAAGACGATGAGCCGCAGATTATTGATACACAGACGATACGCGATATGCAGTCAATCGCCGAGAAAATAGCGATCGTTAAACCGGAAACGCCAAAAGTGACTGTCAGGAACGAAGGCAGATTCAAAAATGCAGTCGCGAAAGGCAAGATGTATGGCACCGACGAAGTCATTGTCCCGACCGACGATAAGGAAGGCTTAAATTATTCCGTTTTGCCCGGCGTAAAATCGGTGGAAATGTCTCAGCCGCGTGAAGAAGAATTTATCGACCCGCAACAGGCGGCAGTTGGAAATCCCGCGCCCAAAACACCTTCCGGTGAAACAAAAGCGGAGGATTCTAAAATCAACGTGGATTTGACCGGCAAGAAAATAAATTCTGCACAAGAGCAGAATAATCCTGAGCCGACCGACAAAACCTCGTTTACTTTAACTATAAAACTGGTGGGAATCGATGCGGCGGACATTAAACAAACGCAATGCAGCGCAATGCTGGTAATGGGCGGAAACATCGTCACCAATATGGATCCGATTATCAGCGAAGACGGCACTTGCCAGTTGTTGTTGTCGCCGCTCAAGAAATACGAAGTTATCGTAAAGAATCCGAAATATAAGGACAGAATATTGCCCGTCACGCTATCAACTAACCTGACTATTCCGTTTCCTATGAAAAAGAAATCATAATCGTTAAAGAATAAGGCTGAGCCGATGAAGCTCAGCCTTATTTTGAAACTGCGTCGGCGCGACGTGTTTCTCGAAATCGAACACGGCGCGCCAGCGCTTTTTGTTATTTTTGCCGGCGGCAAAAGCCTGCCCGGATTCTCCGCCAAAGCTAATATCTAATTTAAATTCGCTTTCGCGGCGACGATTTTTTGCCGCGAACGGATGACGACGCCGTCGCAATGCGTGCTGACGCGGATTTTTCGCGCTTCGCCGCCTGATTCGGCGAAAGATTTCGTCGGGATGTAAGTCACGACGTATTGCGAATCGATTGCCTGCGCGATTTCCTGCGCGAAAAGCCACATTGTTTCCAGTTCTTCGGGCGCCTGAAACATTCCGCCCGTGTCTTCGGCGACCGTCTGCAATTGCGCTTCGCTTTTCTGCCATTCGCCGAGCTTTTCTTTAGCCAGCTTCAGCTTTCCGCGGTCGAGCCGGATGATAAACAGGCGCTCGGCTTTAGCCATACGGCGAAATCCGTCTTTCATTTCTCTCGGAAGACTTTGAATAATGTCTTCGAGCACATGTTCGGGCAGGCGCGGCGTTTCGATTTCTTCGCCGATTTGGAACGGTCGCGTCATCGGTTTCGCGCGTTTCGCTTCCATTTTGTTGTAGGCGATAACGTGAACGGTGATGTTGGCGGCGAGCAGATTCTGCAAGGCTTTTTGCCGTTCATTTTCGTTCGCCAGGCTGTCCAAGCCGTCGCCGATAAAAACCAGATGACGATTTTCGGGCGGGCGCGATTTAAACATCTCGATTGCCGCCTGAACGGAAGCCGAAAACTGCGAGCGATTGCCGCTGAAAAGCTTTTTGTCCAAATCGTCCTGCACGCTCCCGCGATTTTCCGTCCACGCGGAAACCGTCTCGATTTTATTGTAAGACTGCATCACGGCAAACATATTGCCGGCAGAAATTTTTTCGACAAGAAGCTTCGCCGTCAGCCGCGTCATATTCAGATTTTTGGCGAAATTCAGATTGCCGCCCGTGTCGAGCAAAACGAGAACGCTCGCCGGAACTTTTTTCATACTCTCGATTTTCTGCGGCACGCCGCTCTCGACGATTAATAAATCGTCCGCCTTCAAAGTCGGCACAAATTTCCCTCTCGCCGTCTGCGCCGTGACGTTCAGCACGACTTCTTCGGTCAGAATTTTTATCGGCTCGTCGGGCGTCGGCGTCGGCTGCTGCGAAAAAACAGGTAGAAAAAATAAAGTTATTAAGGCAAAAACGAGCGCAAATCTTTTGGGAGTCAATTTCATAAAGTTTGAAAGGCAGAAACGCGAGTGTGAACGAGCGTGTCAGACTTCGAAATATCGAATCACTATACCTGAAACACGCTCCATGACTGTCGCGTTTCCGCCTTTTTTGTTGACTAATTGCGAAAATACTGGCATAAAATAAGACGGAACAAGTTTTATGATGGTTGCTTCGAGCATAATTATTATTAGCGAAAGGGACTTTGCTCCGTAGAAGGAGCGTGAGCCGAAGCGACGCGTTTGCTCAAAAGTCCCAAGTCTTCCGAAAAAGGCTTGGGACTTTTTCGATTTTGGATTTTAGATTTTAGATTTCGGATTTTCTGTCCGATAAATGTTAAGATTTTATTTTTGTAGCAGAAAGTTTGAAGTCATCTGCTGACTACTGACTACTGACTACTGACTACTTTTTTATGACTGAACCTTTAGAACTGAAAAAAACCGTAAACTTACCGAAAACGAATTTCGCGCAGAAGGCGAATCTCGGTCAATCAGAACCGGCGCGTCTGAAAAAATGGACGGACGCGCGGCTTTACGAAATGATTGCGGAAGCGCGGCGCGGCGCGCAGAAATTTATTCTGCACGACGGTCCGCCGTATGCCAACGCCGACATTCACATCGGCACGGCGCTGAATAAAATCCTGAAAGATTTGGTCGTCAAATCTCGCTCGATGATGGGCTTTGACGCGCCTTACGTGCCGGGCTACGACTGTCACGGCTTGCCGATTGAAACGCTGGTCGAGAAAAGGCTCGCCGAAAAAGGCAAAAACAAAGCGGATTTGCCCGTCGCCACGTTTCGCAAAATCTGCCGCGATTACGCTTCGAACGCGATGGACAGGCAGACGCGCGATTTTTCGCGGCTCGGAATTCTGGGCGAATGGCAGACGCCTTATCTGACGATGTCGCACGAATACGAAGCGGCGACGGCGCGGCTTTTCGGCAAATTTCTGGAGCGCGGCTACGTTTATAAAGGCTTGCGCCCGGTCTATTGGTGCATCCACGACCAGACGGCGCTGGCTGAAGCCGAGGTCGAATATAAACTGCACACTTCGCCTTCGATTTACGTCAAGTTTCCGCTCGTCTCGGACGCGGCGGAATTGGACGAAAAGCTCGCGGGCAAAAAAGTTTCGCTCGTCATCTGGACGACCACGCCCTGGACGATTCCGGCGAATTTAGGCATCGCGGTGCATCCCGATTTTGAATACGCGGCGATTGAATCCGGCGACGAAGTTTTGATTGTCGCTTCGGAGCTGGTCGGCTTTCTCGTCGTCAAATGCGGCATCGGCGGCACGAATGAAGAAGGCGAGCGATTAGTTCCGCCGATTCTGGCGAAATTTCCCGGCTCGCGTCTGAAAGGATTGAAGGCGAAACATCCCTGGATTGAGCGCGAATCGCTGTTGATGAACGGCGAGCACGTCACCCTGGGCGGCGAGGCGGACGCGGAAACCGAAATCGACGTTTCCGATGCGCGCAGCCGTGCGGAAACGTCGAAAGCCGGAACCGGCTTGGTGCATACCGCGCCCGGACACGGTCACGACGACTTTATCATCGGCAAGGAAAACGGCTTGGAGATTTATTGTCCGGTCGACAGCGCGGGCAGATTTACCGACGAAGTCGAGCATTTCGCGGGCGAAAATATTTTTCAGGCGAACCCGCGGATTGTCGAATTGATGCGCGGGAACGGTTCTTTACTGTTCGCGGAAAATTACGAGCATCGTTACCCGCACTGCTGGCGCTGTAAAAAGCCGGTTATTTTTCGGGCGACGCCGCAATGGTTTATCTCGATGGACGAAGCGGCGAAAACGGGCGAACGGAAAGCTTTGCGCGCCGCCGCTCTGGAACAGGTCGCGCAGGTGAAATGGCATCCGGCGTGGGGCGAAGGTCGGATGGCGAATATGATTAAAGGTCGCCCGGACTGGTGCGTTTCGCGCCAGCGTTCGTGGGGCGTGCCGATTCCGGTTTTTTATTGCCAGGCGTGCGACGAGCCGGTCGCCGAACCGGAAATCATCAATCACGTCGCCGGTATTTTCGCGCAGGAAACGGCGGACGCGTGGTATGCGCGACCGGAAAGCGAGCTTTTGCCGGAAGGCTTTACGTGTCCGAAATGCAACAGCGCGGATTTTCGCAAGGAAACCGACATCTTAGACGTCTGGTTCGATTCCGGCTCGTCGTGCGTCGCCGTTCTGGAAACGCGCGGCGACAACCTGCGCTTTCCGGCGGACGTTTATCTGGAAGGCGGCGACCAGTATCGCGGCTGGTTTAATTCCAGCTTGATGTGCGGTATAGCGACGCACGACGCGGCGCCGTATAAAACCGTCATCACGCACGGTTGGGTCGTGGACGGCGAGGGCAAAAAGCAGTCGAAATCGCTCGGCAATGTGACCGCGCCGATTGAAATCATCAACCAATCGGGCGCGGACGTGCTGCGTTTGTGGACGGCGGCGGTCGATTACACGGAAGACGTTCGATGCTCGGACGAAATCTTGCAGCGCGTCACCGACGCTTATCGTAAATTCAGAAATACCTTGCGTTACGCGCTCGGAAATCTCGACGGCTTTAATCCCGAAACCGACGCGGTCGAAAAACCGATTCTGCAATACGCGGGCGGCGCGGCAGAGGACGAGATTGAAAATCTGCTCGAAATCGACCGCTGGGCGCTGGCGAATCTGGACGAAGTAACGGCGCGGGTTTTGGAAGCGTACGAAAAATACGATTTTCAGGGCGTTTACCAGACGCTTTATAATTTCGTCACCGTGACGCTTTCGGCGCGGTATTTCGACATCATCAAAGACCGTCTGTATATCTTCGCGCCGAACTCGCTGGAAAGACGTTCGGCGCAGACCGCGCTTTACGCCATCGCGGATAAATTGTGCCGGATGCTCGCGCCGATTCTGGTTTTCACGGCTGACGAAGCGTTTGAAAATCTGCCGCATCAGCAGCTCGCGTCCGTTCATCTGGCGGTTTTCCCGAAAACGTCCGGCGAAGACAACGCGCGGCTTTTAGCCGATTGGGAACGGATTTTTTCCATCCGCGACGAGGTTTTGAAAGCTCTGGAAGAAGCGCGCAACGCCAAGCAAATCGGCTCAAGTTTGGAAGCGAAAGTCGTTTTGACGACCGACAAGGAAACGACGCGTTTTCTGATTCCGTATTTTGAGGATTTGCGCTACATCTTTATCGTTTCGCAGACGGAAGTGCACGAAGGCGATGCGTTCGGCGTCGAGATTCAGAAAGCGGACGGCGAGAAATGCGAGCGCTGCTGGAATTATTCCCTGCACGTCGGCGAATCGGAAAAATACCCGACCGTCTGCGAAAGATGCGTGGCGGCACTGACGGAAATCGAGCGCGCGGAAGGCGCGAGCGCCTGAAACGTTTATGCTTAGAAGACGGCTGGACGACGACGGCGCGTATCTCGAATTGCTGCAAACTCGCCACTCCGAACAATTGTTTGCGATGCTGAAAGCGGATTGGGAATATTTTCGAAAATGGATGCCCAATCTCGCGCAAGAGGATTATTCAATCGCCGATTCGGCGGGCTTTATCCAAGGCTCGCTGAATCGTTTTGCCGAAGGCACGGAAATCGGCGCGGCAATCCGGCAGAATAAAAGGCTCGTCGGATTCATCGGTTTAAAATCCATCAACGCGCGGCATCGCACGGCAAACATCGGCTATTTTCTGGCGGCTTCGGCGCAGGGCGCGGGCTTGGTGACAAAGGCTTGCCGCGTGATGCTCGATTACGCGTTCGGCGAATTGAAGCTGAATCGCGTGGATATTTACTGCGCCGGCGAAAACGTGAAAAGCCGCGCCGTCGCCGAAAGATTAGGCTTTACGCACGAAGGAACCCTGCGCGACGCTCAATGGCTGCACGAAAAATTCGTCGACCTCGCGGTTTACGGAATGCTGGCGCGGGAATGGCGAATAAGTGATAGTTGATACCTGATAACTGATAGTTGAAAAAAGCCGTCGCCGTCAACCGTCAGCTTTCAGCTTTTAATTCTGAATTATTAACTATCAGTTATCAACTATCAGTTATCAGTTCTCTTTGTGTTTGAGGCGCGTTTGTGGTTTCATTTTTAGTTGTGACGAAAAAAGATTTTTTCTGGAAAATTGCATATCTCCTGATGGCGGGCGGCGTTTTTATGGTTGACCAGATGACGAAAGCCTGGGCGACGCGCAGTCTTCGTTTCGGCGGCGATAAAACCGTTATCGAAAACTTTCTGAATTTTTCCTACGCGCAGAATACGGGCGTCGCCTTCAGCATGTTCGACAACGGCGGCGACGGCGGGCGCTACGGTTTATCGATTGTCGCGGGGCTGGCGGCGGTTCTGGTTTTGTTTTATTTCTGGCGGATTCCGCGCACCAGCGACCGTCTGCTCGGCGCGCTCGCGCTGCTGCTGGCGGGAATCGTCGGGAATCTGACCGACCGTTTAAGACTCGGCTTCGTGATTGATTTTATCGACGTGCAGTTCGGCTCGTGGCATTATCCGACGTTTAACGTCGCGGATACGGCAATCTGCATCGGCGCGGGACTCCTGATAATCGATTTATTTTTGAGCCGCAAAAAAGCGCCCGAACCGGAAACGAAAAACGCCTGATGAACGTCACTCTGCGCGAGATTACGCCCGAAAATTTTTCCGAAGTCATCAATCTCGACGTCGCCGAAGACCAGAAACATTTCGTCGCGCCGAACGTTAAATCAATCGCGCAGTCGAAAGTCTATTATCCTGATGCTTTCCCGCTCGCGATTTATAGCGACGACGAATTAGTCGGCTTCGTAATGTACGGCTACGACCGCGAAGATGAAAAATATTATCTCGGTCGCCTGATGATTGACGCGCGGCATCAGGGTAAAGGCTACGGCAAAGCCGCGACGCTGGAAGTTATCCGCCGGATGAGCGAAATCGACGGCTGCGACGCGATTTATCTGAGCTTTGTGCCGGAAAACACCGGCGCGGAAAAGCTGTATGCGAGCGTCGGATTTGAGAAAACAGGCAAGCTCAACGGAAGCGAGATTGTGATGCGGTATACGATAAAAAACAACGAAAACCGCCAAGCGTCAATCTAAAATCGCAAATCAATATGTATCCAGAACTTTTTCGCATCGGCGATTTTCCAATCAATACTTACGGCTTGCTGCTCGCCGTCGGAATGATGCTCGCGCTTTTCGTCGCGGCGCGTCTCGGCGCACGCGACGGCTTGCCGCGCGAGCGAATGTATGATTTGGGTTTGTGGACGCTGATCGGCGGGCTTCTCGGCTCGAAAATCCTGATGCTGTTTGTCGACGACACTTATCGAAACAATTTCTGGAATATTTTTTCGCTCGATTTCCTGCGCTCGGGCGGCGTTTATTACGGCGGTTTTATAGGCGGATTTGTCACGCTTTTCTTTCTGATTCGCTGGTATAAGCTTTCATTCTGGAAGGTCGCCGACGCGTTTGCGCCCGGCTTGGCGCTCGGACAATTTTTCGGGCGCGAAGGCTGTTTCGCCGCGGGCTGCTGCTGGGGAAAGCCGACGAACCTGCCGTGGGGCGTGCATTTTACCGAGCAGGCGCACGAATTTACGGGCGTGCCGATTTACGGCGACGGCGGCAGCGCGCTTTACCTGCACCCGACGCAGCTTTACGAATCAATCACGATGCTGATTGTTTTCGGCTTGCTCGTCTTTCTGCATCGCCGCAAGCGTTTCGACGGTCAGATTTTGATTGCCTACGCGATCATTTACGCGCTCGTCCGCTTTACAATTGAGTTTGTCCGCGACGACCCGCGCGGCGATTTGTTCGGCTTGACGACTCTGACCGGACTTTCGACTTCGCAGATTATCAGTTTAATCGTGGCGGCGTGCGCGATTGTCTTTATGATTTGGCGACTGCGCAAAACGCCGAAAGTCGCGGCTTAGCATTAACGGGCAGAAACGCGACAGTGATGGAGCGTGTTACGACATTAAGCGCTCAAGACACGAATTTTAATCAGTTTGTTTAATCATTAAAGGCTGGACACGCTCCTTGACAGTCGCGTTTCTGCCTGTTGGCTGAAATTGTTTAATTCTCCCGAAGGACTATTAAATAATTCCGTGAGATTATTTAGTTTTCTCAAGAGATTATTCAATAATCCTGCGAGAATATTTAATTTTCCTGACGGATTATTTAATTTTCTCAAGAGAATATTTAATTTTCCCGGCGCATTATTGAATAATCCCGCAAGATTATTCAATTTTCTCAAGAGATTATTTAATTATTGAACGCTATAATTGAATAATCGTTAAAGATTTTCAAATAATTTTCAGAAACTATCTTCCAGCGTGAACACACCGGAAACAAACGAAAATATTCTCAACTTTACGGCGGACGCTTCGGACGCGGGCAAGCGTCTCGACGCTTTTCTTGCCGGTAAAATCGAAAACTGGTCGCGCTCGCGCCTGCAAAGATTGATTGACGACGGCGACGTTTCGGTTAACGAAAAACCGGCGAAATCTTCCTATAAAGTTCGCGCTCGCGACGAAATCGAAGTCGAGCTGACGGAGCTTCCCGCCGCCCGGTTCGAACCGGAAAATATTCCGCTCGACATCGTTTACGAAGACGCGCTTTTAGCCGTCATCAATAAGCCTGCCGGAATGGTCGTGCATCCGGGCGCGGGCGTCACTTCGGGAACGCTTGCCAACGCCGTCTCTTTTCATTTCGGATTCGGGAGTGCGGATTTCGGATTTAAAAATGAGGAAATCCCGAATCGCGTCGGCATTGTTCATCGCCTTGATAAAGACACTTCGGGCTTGATTGTCGTCGCGAAAAACCAGGAGGCGCACGACGCGCTGAGCGAGCAGTTTCGCAGCCGCGAGGTTTTTAAAAGTTATCTCGCTTTAGTTCACGGCGAAATCGAGGAAACGGGCGGCACGATTGACGCTCCGATTGCGCGCGAAAAACATAATCGAACCAAAATGTCGGTGCGAGCGCACGGGCGAAACGCGCTGTCGCTCTGGAAAGTGCGCCGGAGATTTGAAAAATTCACCTTGCTCGCCGTCGAAATCAAAACCGGCAGAACGCATCAAATCCGCGTTCATCTAAGCTATATAAATCATCCGGTCGTCGGCGACGAAACTTATAATTCCGGACGCGACAAAACGGTGAAAAATATGGAAATTCGTCGTGCCATTACTGATTTAAACCGCTTTTTTCTGCACGCCGAAAAATTATCTTTCACGCACCCGCGAACAATGGAAAAAATGAATTTCACCGCGCCGCTCGCACCCGAACTCGCAAATTTTCTGGAAATTCTCGAAACTAATTTTTAGCTGTAAAATTCAATTTCTCTCAAAAAGAAAAAGAGACTGCTTTTTAATTTATCGCAGTCTCTTTTTGAGTTTAATTTTAAATCTCCAGCCGTTCGGAAAATTTCCGGGCGGCGATTATTGCGCGTCGCATTGCGTGTCGGAGTTTTTCAGACAATTAAATTGTTTGATAAACGAAATGTCGGCGTGAAATCTTTCGCCGTCCACGCTCTGAACCGTGACCAGAAACGCGTCCGGCGTAATCGCGCCCGCTTCCGGTTTTTCGATGACTTTGCCGACGACGTAAGACGTCGCCGACGGGTTATCGAGTCCTTTTATCGTCTGCACGACCAATCCTTTGCGCGTTAAATCCTGGATTTCTTCGACCGTGCGGATAAGCGGCGTGCCGTCCAGCGAGAGACCGTTTTTCTCCGCCAGCAGTGCCAGCTCATTCTGCCCGTCGTCCGTGTTTGTCCGCGCCGCGAATCTGACTTCGACCTGAACGCTCAAGCCCAGCGGATTTTTGTCAAAATAGGTGTTGTCTTTTAAATCGATAACGCTTGCCTGTCGCTGCTTATCTTTCTCAAAATCGCTCGGGAAAATATACATCGGAAAATATTCGGCAACGGACAAAGCCTCGCCGCCCGTCCGGTCGCTGCGAAAGCTTTGTTTGTATAATTCGCCGTAGAGATTCCAGTAAATAAGCTTGCCGTCCTGATTGTAAGCCGGATAGACGGCGGTGAGGCGGACGCCGCGAAAGCGCTCGTCATTGGTCGAATCGAGAACCGAAAGACCGTCGTTTCCGTTGCGCCGGTTAACGATTAAGCCCGGCTCGATGCCGTTGTCGTAATAATACCTGCTGTTGAAATCAAACGGGCGAATTTCTTTTTCCAGCGTGTCGAAAGTCGCGCCCGAGCTCAAAGATTTTTGCCCGAAAATTGAAATGCCGCAGGTCAGAATGATTGCGCAGATAAGCGCGAATTTTGTATTGAATATATAATTTCTCTTCATTTTTAATGCCTTCCCTGGTTTTTGTTTTTTTTCTGCCCTCGCTTAATACAGTCATTTTTAAAATCGAAAAAGACACGGCTCTAAAAATTTATTTTCGCCTGTTTGATTGACAGCGATTCCCGAACTGTTTTAGAACTTGATAAACGCATTTCATTTTTGCTCCGAAATTTTCCGCTATGAAAAAACTAACTTTCGTCTTCCTTTTGTGTCTTGTTTTCTGCGCTTGGCTGCGGGCGCAAAACGCCGGGCTGAACATTATTCCGCAGCCGAAATCGGCGAGCCGGCTGAAAGGCGAATTCAAATTCAGCCGGAAAACAAAAATCGTCGCTCGCGACGAAACCGGACGCAAATCGGCGGCACTGCTGAACGATTTGCTGTTGAAAAATTACGGCTTCAAGCTCGAATTGACGACCGCCAAAAAAAACCCTTCAAACGCGATTGTTTTTGAAGAGCAAAAAAATCTGGTTGGAAATCCGGCGGCGGAATTTTACGGAATTTACGTTATCGACAAAGGAATTATCGTCGGCGGTAAAGAAACGGGGCAGTTTTACGCGCTGCAAACCTTGATGCAGCTTCTTCCCGTTGATTTTAAAACGGAAGCAAAAATTCCGGCAATCGATATATCGGACGCGCCGCGTTTTCCGTATCGCGGAATGCACCTGGACGTCGGGCGGCATTTTATGCCCGTCGATTTCGTTAAAAAATACATCGATTTGATGTCGCAATATAAATTTAATTATTTTCACTGGCATTTAACCGAAGACCAGGGCTGGCGCATCGAAATCAAAAAATATCCGCGTCTGACCGAAATCGGCTCAAAAAGAAAAGAGTCGGTCAAAGAGCGAAATTTGCAGCCCTACATCGGCGATAATACGCCGGTCGAAGGCTTTTACACGCAGGAGCAAATCAGAGACGTCGTCGCCTACGCCAAAGCGCGTTTTATCACCGTCATCCCCGAAATCGAATTGCCCGGGCACAGCTCCGCCGCGCTCGCCGCTTATCCCGAATTAGGCTGCAAGGAAAATTATCAATACAAGGTGCAGACGACGTGGGGAATTTTCAAGGAAGTTTACTGCCCGACGGAAGCGACGTTTCAATTTCTCGAAGACGTTCTGACCGAAACCATCGCGCTGTTTCCCGATTCGCCCTACGTTCATATCGGCGGCGACGAGGTTTTGAAAGACCATTGGAAGGAATCGGCTTTCGTGCAGGAATTAAAGGCGAAGGAAAATTTAAAGGACGAGCACGAAGTGCAGAGCTATTTCATCCGGCGCGTCGAAAAATTCATCAATTCCAAAGGCAAAAAAATTATCGGCTGGGACGAGATTCTGGAAGGCGGACTCGCGCCGAACGCGACCGTTATGTCGTGGCGCGGCGAGAAAGGCGGCATCACGGCGGCGAAATCGAAACACGACGTGATTATGACGCCGACCGATTTTCTTTATTTCGATTACGGTCAGGGCGACCCGAAATATGAGCCTCTGAACATCGGAAATTACGTGCCGCTGGAAAAAGTTTATTCGTATAATCCGCAGCCGAAAGAATTGACCGACGAGGAAAAGCGATACATCCTGGGCGCGCAGGGCAACGTCTGGACGGAATATATGAAAACGCCCGAAAAGGTCGAATACATGGTTTTTCCGCGAATGCTCGCTTTGTCGGAAGTCGTCTGGTCGCCCGTCGAACAGAAAAATTACGCCGATTTTACGCGTCGCCTGCAATATCATTTTCAAAGATTGGATAAACAAAACGTCAATTATCGAATTCCCGCGCCGGGCGGTTTGCAGAATATGATTTTGGGCGACGCGGATAAAGCGACGATTGATTTAAAACCCGCCACGAGCGGCGGAAAAATTTATTACACGACCGACGGCAGCGAGCCGACCGACGCCGCGAAGCTTTACGAAAAGCCTTTCGAATTGACTTTAAAGCCGAACGAAAAAGCGGAAATCAAAACGGTCGTCGTCAACGAAAAAGGCAGAAAAAGCGTCGTTTACGCGGCAACCGTTTTGCGGCGCGAGAAATTAAAAGCGATTGAATTAAACGAGAAAAAACCGGGCGTGGATTTCCAGTTTTACATCGGCGAATTTAAAACCATCAAAGATTTTTACGCGGCAAAGCCGATAGCATCGGGCGAAACAAAATCCATTCAATTTGCGCAGTTTGCCGAAAAAACCAATAAATCGAAAGACCCGTTCGGCGTGGATTTCAGCGGCTACATCTTCGCGCCCGAAGACGCGATTTACGAATTTCAGATGGAAACGGACGACGGCGCGATTCTGGAAATCGGCGACGAAACTTTAATTGATTTGGACGGCATCGGCACAAAGCGAATTCAAAACCAGGTCGTGCCGTTGTCGAAAGGCTATCACCAATTTCGCCTGCGCTATTTTCACGCCGAAGGCGATGCGATTTTGAATCTTCGCTGGAGCGTCAAAGGTCAAGGCTTGCGCCGGATTAACGGCAGCGAGTTGTTTCATTGATGAGTTTTTATGAAAAAAGTTTTCGCACTGGTTTTCTTTGTTTTCCTTTCCGCCAATCTTTTCGCGCAAACGCCGAAAGATTACACGCGCTACGTTAATCCGCTGGTCGGCACGGGCGGGCACGGGCACACTTTTCCGGGCGCGACCGTGCCGTTCGGTTTCGTTCAGCTTTCGCCCGATACGCGAATGGACGATTGGGACGGAAGCAGCGGTTATCATTATTCCGACGCTCAGATTTTCGGCTTTTCGCACACGCATTTGAGCGGCACGGGCATTCCCGATTACTGCGATATTTTGTTTGCGCCGACCATCGGCGAGCCGGAATTTTTCGCTAAAAAAGGCGATTTGAGCGAGAACGGCTACGCTTCGACATTTTCGCATCAAAACGAGCGCGCCGAAGCCGGTTATTATTCCGTAAAACTGGACGAAGGCGACATTCTGGCGGAAATGACGGCGACCGCGCGCGTCGGTTTTCACCGGTACACTTTTCCCGCCGGAAGCGAGGCGAATTTGATTCTGGATTTGAAGCACCGCGATAAAGTTCTGGACGCGGAGCTGCGCGTCACGGGCGCGAATCGCATCGAAGGCTTCCGGCGTTCGAGCTCGTGGGCAAAAGACCAAATCGTTTATTTCGCCGCCGAATTTTCCGAGCCGTTCACGGATTACGGCGTCGCGCTCGACGACGGCGCGCCCGCGAAAATCGACAAGTCGAAAGGCAAAAATATCAAGGCTTTTTTCCGTTTTGCGCCGAAAAAGCCTCTGCTGGTGAAAGTCGCTATTTCGCCGGTCGGCATCAGCGGCGTGCGGCGAAATTTGCTGAGCGAGATTCCGCACTGGGATTTTGAAAAAGTGCGGCAGGACGCGAAAGACGCGTGGAATAA
>DASVWG010000282.1:0-8743 GCA_036389695.1 Pyrinomonadaceae bacterium | reverse complement strand
GGAATGAGCAGTTATTATCTTTCGCTGAATAAAGGCAAGCAGAAAGTCAATCCGAACTTCCAGCAGGAAAAGTATAAATACGCGCCCGAAAAATTGCGCGAAGACGCCGTTTTGTATTTCAAACAATTAATGGATATGTATCCGCAGAGCGAATTTCGCCCGGAAGCGGAAAAGACTCTGAAACTGCTCGAAGCGAAAAAATAAGCGAGTTTAAGCAAAATCGTTTAGCATCCGTAATGATAATACCTGAGTCCGGGCATATTGAATTGCCCGGACATTCGCCTGAAAATGAATATATTTTTATATTCTAAATATTTACTTGCCTTAACCTGCCTGACAAAAAACTTTTACGGATTTTATATAAACTGCTATTATAGTTTTTGAGTTTCGATACCGAATCGGTCAAATTGACCGATTCGGTATTCAGATAGACGAATCAAATCGACAAATTCTTTCCGGACATTTCACAAAACCCTGCTAAATTCTGTCTTTGAAGCATTAACGGCGGTTTCCCGTTTTTTTAAAAGCTGGCACTCTTATTGCACTTAAGATTGCGCCCATTTATTTCCGAATGATTTAATTCATCTTCTTTATGAATAAATTAGGATTTCAGAATGAATTTAAATCGCGGTGCGGCAAGATTCAAAAGGGATTTAGCCTGATCGAGTTATTGATTGTTCTGATAATAATCTCGATTGTCGCAGTCGCGGCTTTGCCGAACATCCAGCAGAGTCTCAGGCTCTACCGGGTTGAGACAGCCAGCGGCTTACTGGCTAATTCGCTGGCTGAAGCCAGATTAGCCGCCATTAAATATAATCGCACGGTGTGGCTGGAAATCGGCGGCGCCAGCGGCACATTCGAGGTCTGGACGACCAACGCGAACAATCAGCCGATTCAAATAAAATCAGGCGTTTCGATTCCGTCGGATGTTTCAATTCTTAGCGGCACCGTCTCGCGCGTGACTTTTAATTCGCTCGGCAGAAATCAGGCTAATTCCAGCGTCTCAATTTCTTTCAAGCTGGTGACAAATTCAAATTTCTGCAAATCGGTTACGGTTTCAGCCGTCGGGCATATCACGACGGCGATGTGTTAAAGATATTTAGAATGTTCAGGGGAAAAGAGAAAACAAAAGGTTTTACGTTGATTGAGTGCGTTATCGCAATGGTTCTGGTGATGACCGGATTTGTCGCGATATTTGCTCTTTTGACCACCTGCCTGAAAACGGAAACCATTTCGCGCGAATTAGCCGTCGCTAATTCGCTGACTCGTTCCAAGATTGAAGAATTAAAAAATTCCCGGCGTACAGCCGGCGGCAGCCTGACGAGCAATACGTCTGGATATTTCGACAATCCGAGCTCCAGATATACCAGACGCTGGCAAATCGTCGCCGACTCTATGGGAACGCACACCGTCACGGTTATGATTTTGCCGAATGAGGCGCGAACGCTTTTGCCGGAAGTAAAATTGACTACCAGAATGCATTAATCCTATGCCCAAGCTGATTTCAGAATTAAAGAAATCATCATCATCCGCAAAAGGCTTCAGCCTGATAGAGCTGATGATTGCGATGACCATCGTGCTGATGATGCTCGCTATTCTGGCTTCGATTCTCGCGTCGTTTAATTATCAATATCGCACGCAGAGAATCCGGCTCGAAGCGATTAACAACGCTCAGACCGCCGCTGATACCATAATTCGTCTGATTCGTATGGCGGGCAGCCGCCCGGTAAATTGCGATAGCAGTTTTCAGCCTCAGGCGCTTACGCCTTCCGTCTACCTCAGCAATCAATATTTCGGAAAACTCCGCATACAGGCTGACTGGAACTCACCCGATTGCACTCTCGCGGGAATTGACGAAGATGTTACTTTTTCAGTTAATAACGGCGTTCTTTATCTGGATAATAACGCGCAGATTCCTTTTGTTAACAGAATTTCCGCTATTCGCTTCAAGTTTTTCGACAAAAACAACGCGGTCATAACCAGCCCGCAAAATCAACCTTCCCTTATCACATACATTCAAGTGGAAGTTGACGCGATGGCAGACGACCAGACTTTAACGACCATTACCAGTTCGGCTTCAATTAGAAAATAAAGAATTCGGCACCAAGGAAAGATTTACAAATGCGGAGAGTTTCAAGCAAAAGACGAAGACAATCGAATCGACAGGCAGGAGCGGCTTTGATTACCGCCATTTTTGCCATTTTAATCGGGACGGTTATCGGTATAGCATTGTTTTACTCCTCAATGATTTCCTTTACAATAGCCGTCAACGACCGCGACAACACCGAAGCGCTCTATCTTGCCGACGCAGGCGTCAATCACGCCACCGCATTGATAGAAAAGGTTGAGAAATCTCAATACACGAATATTCTGACGGCGGGAGCCAATCCTCTGCCCAACACGGGCGACGAGTTGAGCGTTGCGCCTATAATGGGTTTATGGACGACAGCCGAAAGCATACCGCCGGGAAACGCCGGCGGCGGCGGCGTGGTGAATTTCGGCGCCAACGGAACGGGCAGATATTGGGTAACCGTTAAAAATGACGCGGCAGCCGGAGAAACGCCCGTCACGGACTTAAACGGCATTTTGATTATAACCTCGACCGGCGTCGGCAGAAACGGCGCTACGGCGACGGTCGAAGTTGTCATAAAAGACAGTTCCGCCAATTACCCGGGCGTTTTGATTAATAGTAAAGTCAAGGTCAGCGGAAGCGTCAAAGTCAACGGAACCAACGGAATTCTACACGCCAACGACACGGTTGAGATTTACGGAAATCCGTGCGCCGACCTGTATTTCAGCTCGTCCGCCAATATCGTAAATCAAGGAAATTTAAGAGGCGCCGGATGTGTCGGCGCGGGATTTAACCGCGCTTACCAGCCGATTATTCCTCCGCCGCTTTACGATATTCGCGCGGACTTTTACGGCAAAACCGATTATATCCTCGGCGCGACCGGATTAAAGGCTGGAAAGATTTATAACGGCTCGGAACAATTGATTCACGACACCGCGGCAACCGGAAACAAATGGGTCAGCAACGGTGCGACCTGGGAATGGAATCCATCGTATAAGGTTTGGATTCAGAGCGGCAGCACAATCTTAAACGGGTCGTATTATTCGGAAGGCAATATAGCGATAACCGGCAATTTCGGCAACAGCCTCATTCCCGCACGCGTGTCGTTTATCGCCGAAGGTTTTATATACAACCAGGGCAAGCAATATATAGCTCCGGCATACCGCAATTTTTCTTTCATCGCCGGAACTGATTTGAAGCTGAGCGGCAAGCTGACGCTGGCTGAAGTCGATAATCTGGAGGTTGCCGGTTTTAGTTACGCTCATCATCAAATTGATTTTGCGGGCACTCCGGTTATCAGAGGCACGGTTATCGCCGCCAATCAAGCCGATACAGATTCTCCCGGCTGCGCGTGCAACATCGTCCCGCTGGAATCAGGCTATATGAATATCCGGGGAAATCCGACGATAATAGTCAACGGCGGCAGCGGCAGCGGCGCAACTGTCCAAAGCTGGCGAGAAGTCCGATATTAATGCGGATTCAAAAGGAAAATGCAAAGCGCAGATATAAAATGAAGAAAATAATTCTATTTTACATCTGCGCTTTGCATTTTCCTTTGCTTCGTTTGGGAAAATATTTCAGCCCGTTTTAAAATTTTCTTCTCTCAAAGCAAAAGAGGGCTTTCCGGCAAAGATATTAGAATAATATGAAATCTCGATATAAAAGACGCAAAACTCAAAAACCCGGCTTCCTTTTCGGGCGGGAACCGGTTGACCGGTCCCGGTTCTACAGCTAATCTTAGCTCTGTGCTTGCCGGAAGGAAACCGAATTTGTCTTTTCTACGCGGGCGAAAATCGCCAAAACCCGCCTTGGCGTGTAAAATCAACGGAATTGCTCAAAGCGAAGAAATGAATATAAGCTGTAATTATGAAAAGAAAAACAATATATGATTAACTTAAAAACTCTGTGTCTTTTATTTTCGCTTTCCGGCTTTTTCATAAACTGCTCGTCGATTAAGCCGCCGCCTTTCACACCGATTCAATCGCCTGCAATAAAGGAAGGCGAAAGATTCGACTCAGTTGAAGGCAATTTCACAATTAATATTTTCCAGGCTCCGAGCCAAACTTTGGATTTAGGAACGGAAACAGCCCATAAAAAAGGCATAGATGCCGGGAAAATGTTTATTTGGAAAATTGAAGGAACATCTAATTCTGAAAGGACATTTTATACTGTCTCTTATTCTAATCCATTTGATTCGGACGGGAACGCGATGCCTCATAATTTCGATGATATGAATATAGGTTTTCGCAAGGGCATAGCACGACAGGGAGCTAAATTAATTTCCGAACGGGAAATCTCTTATGATAAATATCCGGGCAGAGAATTTCGTTATGTTGCGTCAAATCGGGTCAAGTTCATAGGAAGAAGCTATTTGATTAAAACAATGGACTACCAGATAGTCGGCGGATACGTTGACGATAAAAATGAAAAAGAGGTTCTGGAAGTGCTGGATTCCTTTAAATTATTGACCGATAAAATGTAAGCCGGAAAAAAGATTTTCGAGTAAATCCTCCATATATTAGCCGAAATCGCCAAAATCCGCCGCGGCGTGTAAAATAGTAATTTTGCAATGTTAGGCAAAATAAAAACGGCACTTTTCGCTTCCGGTATGCCCGGTCTTTTTCTGGCGGTTTATTTTAGCTGGCATCAAGCCAAAACAGAGAACCTGCTTGACTGTGTTTCTTCCGTCGGCAACGCGATAGTCGAATATTCAAGCATCGGGAAATTTGCCCGGGACGACGGGAATTGGTATGTCCTGAGTGAAACAGAAGTCGACAATTTGCTGGAAAGCTTCAGCATCGCCGATTGTCCCGAAGGCTTTGCCGGATTGCCGTCCGATATACGCGAGAAAAAATATCGAATGGCGGTTCGCAAAACAGGTCGCTCGCAATACGATGTCAGAGTCTGGTCAAACGGTTTCGACAATATTTCCGGAACGCGCGACGACATCGTTTTTCCTGAGGGCGAAAAAGCCTTGAAATAATATACATAAATTTAACAGGAGAATTTTTTAATAAATGTCTTTAACAGTAGTTGGTTCGGTGGCGTTTGACGCTCTGGAAACGCCTTTCGGCAAGCGCGACAAAATTTTGGGCGGCGCGGGAACGCATTTCGCGCTTTCGGCGAGCTTTTTTACGCAGGTTAATGTCGTCGGCGTGGTCGGCAATGATTTTACCGAGACGGAAATGGACGTTTTCCGGCGGCACAATATCAACACGGACGACATCGAGCGCGTCGCCGACGGCAAAACTTTTTTCTGGCGCGGGCGTTACGATTACGATTTGAACACGGCGCACACTCTGGAAACGCAGCTTAACGTTTTTGAGACTTTCCAGCCGAAACTTTCCGAAAGCTCGAAAAATAATCGTCTTTTGTTTCTGGCAAACATTCTGCCGATGCTGCAAAAGGACGTCCGCGAGCAATGCGCCAACGCCGAGTTCGTCGCGATGGACACCATGAATTTCTGGATTGATTCGATGAAGGACGCCGTTATTGAAACGGTGAAAGTCGTCGATTGCGTCATCATCAACGACGCCGAAGCGCGCCAGCTTGCGGACGAGCCGAACATTCACAAAGCCGCGAAAAAGATTATGGACATCGGCAATCTTCGCGCTCTGGTCATCAAGCGCGGCGAATACGGCGCGGCGCTTTACACGCGGGAAAATTATTTCGCGATTCCGGCGTTTCCGCTTGAATCGGTTTTCGACCCGACCGGCGCGGGCGACACTTTCGCGGGCGGATTTATGGGCTATCTCGCCAGCCAGGTCGAGATAACGGAAGACACTTTGCGCCGCGCGATGATTTACGGCTCGGTAATGGCTTCGTTCAACGTCGAAGAATTCGGCACCGAACGCGTCGACCGCCTGACGCACGAAGAAATCAACGAGCGTTTCCGGCAGTTTAAGCGAATTACGCATTTTGAAGAAATCCCGTTCGAGCGCGCCACGACGGCTTAGAGTTGACTGAGTTGACTGAGTTGACTGAGAGTTGACCGAGTTGGCTGAGTTAGTTGAGCGTTTCTTACAACTTCAGTCAACTTTCAGTCAACTCAGTCAACTCAGTCAACTTTTAAGAAATGGCAAGAAACAATCAACAATTTTTGCTGAATTTCGCTAATCCATCGCCGCGCGTGCTAATCGCCATCGGCGGATTAATCGTTTTCGTTCTTTTTCTAATCGGTCTGACGATTGCGCTGGCGACGAAATACGTCGAGCCGCCGCCGCAGTTCGGCACGCTGGTTTTGCTGGCGCTCGTGCCGCTTTTCGGTTTGATTTTAGCGACGGCGATAATCCTGCGAAACGCGCGGCAGCTGGCGCGCAATCTGAAAGAAGATTTCGGCGAATTGATGCTGCCCGAATCGCAGAGGCGCAAGCTCAACGCCGAAGTCCGCGAGCTTGCCGCCGTTATCGGAATCGGGCAGGAGCAGATTGGCGATTTGCGGGCGGCGTATATCTTAGCGGAAGATTTGGCTTTACGCCAGCTCGAGCAGGAAAAAAAACTGCCGCTCAAGCGTCATATTAAAATCGGCAAAGCCGAGTTTGACGCCGTTTTTATCAGCCGCGACGTTTCGACGCTGGTCGATGTGACGTTTCTGGTGACGGCGGACATTCCGCAGAAAAAAATCGACGAGATTTTAACCAAAGTCGAAGCCGTCAAGCGAACTTTCGCGCGGACGAAATCGAAAACCAAAGTCAAACTGCTGCTGATTTTAGTCACGCAAATCAGCGCGGAAGAAGAAGCGAAGCTGCACGCCTCGGTCGCGACGAAATTTCGTTCGATGGCGATAGATTCCGCCGAAATTCGCCTTTTTGATTTTGAAGGATTGCAGAGAATTTTTACCGAAGACTAAATTTGCGTGAATCGTAAATCGTGAATCGTGAATAGAGCCGAGTTGACTTTGGCGGATAAATCTATTTACGATTTACGCTTCGCTATTTACAAAAAAAATCTATGTTAGAAAACAAAGTTGGAATGATTTTCGGCGTTGCCAATCAGCGCTCAATCGCGTGGGCTTGCGCCGAAGCCTGCGCCGCACAGGGCGCGCGGCTCGCTTTCACGTATCAGGGCGAGCGCTTGAAGGAAAAGGTCGCCAAGCTGACCGGGCAAATGCAGGACACGCTCGTCGTGCCCTGCGACGTGACGAATCAGGCGGAAGTCGATGCGGCGTTTGAAGCCGTCGGCAAAAAATATGGAAAACTCGATTTTCTGATTCATTCGATTGCCTTTGCGCCGCGCGAAGCGCTCGAAGGCGAGTTTTTGACGACGACGCGTGAAGCCTTTCTGACGGCTTTGGAAATCAGCGCGTTTTCGCTGACGCAGCTCTCGCTGGCGGCTTTGCCTTTGATGACGGACGGCGGCAGCATCGTGACGATGAGCTATTACGGCGCGGAAAAAGTCGTGATGAATTACAACGTGATGGGCGTCGCGAAAGCCGCGCTCGAATCTTCCACGCGTTATCTCGCCGCCGATTTGGGCAAGCACAATATTCGCGTCAACGCCATCAGCGCCGGACCGATTCAGACGCTTTCGGCGCGCGGCGTCCGGGGCTTGGGTTCGCTGTTCAGCTACGTCGGCGAAAAATCTCCTCTGAAACGCAACGTCGAAGCCCGCGAAGTGGGCAACACCGCGCTGTTTCTGGTCAGCGACCTTTCATCCGCAATCACGGGCGAAGTAATCTACGTCGATTGCGGCTACAATATTATGGGAATCTAAGGATTTTAGATTTTAGATTTGCGATTTGCGATTGGATAAGGATTTTGCTGCGCAAAAATTAAAAGAATTTTCCTTATCCAATCTAAAATCTAAAATCAAAAATCTAAAATAGAAAAAATGGCAGACACAAAAGCAAATAAACCGAGACTGAAAAAAGACATCACCAAACCGACCGAGCCGGAAACGGTCGCCGAAGCTAAGGAGCAGGAAGCATATTCTTACTGGCAAGTTACCGACGACGAAGTTTTGCTTCGCTCGCCCGACCCGCAGGACGAATTTAAATCGTCGGATTCGTGGCGCGTTTTTCGTATTTTGGGCGAATTCGTCGGCGGTTTCGACTCGCTGGCGACCGTCACGCACGGCGTCACGGTTTTCGGCTCGGCGCGAACGAAAGAAGACGACCCGAATTACAAAGCCGCTCACGAAACCGGACGGCTTCTGGCGGAAGCCGGTTTTGAAGTCATCACGGGCGGCGGTCCCGGCATTATGGAAGCGGCAAATCGCGGCGCGTTTGAAGCGCGCGGCAAATCAATCGGCTGCAACATCGAGCTGCCCTTCGAGCAGATTGCCAACCCGTATCAGACAAAATCTTTGACCTTTAAATATTTCTTCGTCCGCAAGACGATGTTTATCAAATACAGCAACGCCTACATCATTTTCCCCGGCGGCTACGGCACGATGGACGAGCTTTTCGAAGCCTTAACGCTGATACAAACGCGAAAAATCCGTAACTTCCCCGTCGTCCTCTACAATTCGCAATACTGGCGCGGGCTTTTGCAATGGATAACTTCGACGATGCTCAACGACAAATATATCAGCC
The DNA here is from genome assembly GCA_036389695.1 of Pyrinomonadaceae bacterium. Taxonomy (GTDB): domain Bacteria; phylum Acidobacteriota; class Blastocatellia; order Pyrinomonadales; family Pyrinomonadaceae; genus JALZHR01. Next base: position 140 of record DASVWG010000282.1, on the reverse strand, counting down.
CCGAAGATTTGAGCCTGATGCACCTGACCGATTCGCCGAAAGACGCCGTCGATTTTATCGTCAAATGCTGCGGGTTTGATGAGAAAGGAAAGTAACCAAAACGCGGAATGCGGAACGATGAACGCGGAATTCGATAGATA